>DASWHO010000151.1:0-15439 GCA_036398155.1 Acidobacteriota bacterium | reverse complement strand
CAGCGAGGATCCGGCGCCGCCGTTCACCACCGCGGAATTCGCCCTTGCGATGAGCGACGAGATCCGCGTGGAAAACCCGAAGCTGCGCAAGCCGACCCGAGTCCAGAATCCGGACTTCCGACCCAAGAAGAACTCGATCGCGGTTCGCGGGCGGATGCCGGTGGCAGCGCCGCCCGATGACGGCTTCTTCGAGCCGGTCGACTTCATCGGCGCGATGGGTTGGGAAGCGTCGGCGGATTGGACCAAGGGATGGACCAGCTTCCCCCAAAGCTAGCCCGGCGGCGGATAGGGCGCCGTCTGCGCTGTTGGGGGCCGGCGGCCGCGCTGGTGGCAGTCCTCGGCCTCTCCGGTTGCGGCCGCGGCTCGCCCGACTCGGGCACCGCTCAGGCCGCCTTTGGGACCACGAGCTATCGACGGTTGGATGGTGCTTGCGATTCGCCGTTCGAGCTGGCGCAACAAGTGCTGTTGGCGCTCGAGCGGCGCGACGTCGAAGCGCTGGAGCACCTGCGCGTCTCGGAGCAGGAATTCGCTGGAACCATCTGGCCGGAGCTGCCGGCCAGCCGGCCTGAGCGCCATTGGCCGCTTGACTACGTTTGGGGCGATCTGAACCAGAAGAGCCAGATGTCGCTGGCCCGATTGGTGCAGGGCTACGGCGGTAAGCGCTGGCGCCTGATGCGGGTGGATTTCGAAGCGGGCAGCACCCGTTATGACTCCTATGTGGTTCATCGCGACAGCCGCGTCACGGTGATGGACGGGAGCGGTCGCCAGCACCGCGCCGCGCTGTTCGGCTCAATCGTCGAGCTGGACGGGCAGTACAAGCTGATGAGCTACATCACCGACTAGCCCGGCGGCGGATCTGCCGCCATCTGCCAGGGGGTGTTTTCATTTCTTCACGGATTCTTTACATGAAATTCATATGGAGTACCCAGGCAGCCGCCACAGTTGGGGAGACGGCAGAGATCGTGGCATGAACCTGCTCCCCTGCGGCTTGCGCGAAGGAGGAGAGCGCGATGCGCAGCTTGGGGAGCGGTCTGGTCTGGCTCTTGGCCGTAGCGGCAAGCGCCGGCGCTTCGGGTTGGGAGTTCGGCGAAAAGGGCAAGCGCTACATGAAGTTGAGCTCGCGATTTCAGTTCCGCTACACCGCGATCGACGACGCCGAAACCGAGGAGAACTCGTTTCGCATTCGGCGGATGCGCTTCAAGCTCGAGGGCGATGCCGAGCCCTGGCTCAAATACGAGCTGCAGCTCGACGGCGACACCGCGGCATCCAGCTCCACGCCCGATCGGATCCGAATCCGCGACATTAACCTGGGCATGCGGGTCGACCAGGCCGGAAAGGTCTGGTTCAAGGCCGGCCAGTTCAAGGCCCCGTTTTCAGGCGAGGAGCTGACCTCCTCGGGCTCGCTGTTCTCGATCGATCGCGCGCAGCTCAACCGCTACGCCGCGGCGCGCCAGATCGGGGTGCAGATCGGTTCCTCGACCAAGACCGACGACTTGTACTTCGGCAGCGAGAATCCGTACGACTGGGCGGTCGGAGTGTTCAACGGCAACGGCATCAACCAGCCGCGCAACGACAACGGCAGCTCGCTGTTCAGCGGCCGTTTTTCGCTGCATACCAACGAGCTCTACACGGTCGGGGTCAGCTTGCTCAGCAGCGCAGACAGCGGCTCGACCGGGCGCTCGGTGTTCGGGGTCGAGCTCGAGGGCCGGCGCGATCTGTTCGGGGTCGACGGCGGCCTCACCTATGGGCCCTATTCGGTTTACGGCGAGTTCCTCCAAGGCAGCTACGATCCCAAGGCGGAAGGCGAGCCGAATCGGGAGGTCCGCGGCGGGTTCGTCCAGCCCGGCTACTACGTGATGCCGGGCCGCTGCCAAGTCTGGTACCGCTATGACACGATCGATCCGAATCGGGATGTCTCCGACGCGGAGGATTCGACCTGGCACTGGATCGGCGTGAGCACCTTCATTTCCGGCCACGACTACAAGGTCCAGGCCGCTTACATTGCCAAGCGCGAAGCGGTCGACGCGATCGACAACGACGCTTTCTTGATTCAGATGCAGGTTCAGTTCTAAACCGGGAGGCTTTATGAACACGATCTCCAAACGCGCGCAGTCGGCAGGCTGGATCGCCGCCATCTTTCTGGCGGTGGCTCCCGCCGGCGCTCAGCCGGTCAAGAAGATCACTGTCAAAGGCTCCGACACCATGGTCCTGGTGGCGCAGCGCTGGGCCGAGACCTACATGCAATCGCATCCCGAAGTTCAGATCCAGGTGACCGGCGGCGGCTCCGGCACCGGGATCGCGGCGCTGATCAACGGAACCTGCGACATCGCCAACTCCTCGCGCCCGATCAAGGTCAGCGAGAAGCAAAAAGCCGGCCAGTTCGGCAGCGCGGTCAAAGAGTACAAGGTCGCCCAGGACGCGCTCTCGGTGGTGGTGAACACCAAGAACCCGGTCGGGGTCTTGACCATGCAGCAGCTCGGGGCGATCTTCACCGGCGAGGTCAACAACTGGAAAGAGGTAGGCGGCCGGGACGCGCCGATCGTGCGCTACAGCCGCGAAGCCAACTCCGGGACCTACGTATTTTTCAAGGAGCACGTGCTGCTCGACGCCGACTACGCTGCCGATGCCCAGACCTTGGCCGGAACCGCAGCGGTCGCCGAAGCGGTCGCCAATGACGCCAATGCTATCGGCTACGGCGGCGTGGCCTACTTCGCCACCCGTCCGGCCTGCAAGATCCTCAAGGTCAAGCACGACCCCAATGCCCCGGCGGTCTCGCCGCTGATGCCCGACGGCAAGAGCATCAACTATGAAGCGGTCTACGACGGCAGCTATGCGATCGCCCGCTACCTATACTGCTACACGCCGGGCAAGCAGAAGCCGGGAGTCAAAGAGTATCTGCAGTGGATCGTCGGTCCCGAGGGGCAGCAGATCGCCAAGCAGCTCGACTACATCCCGATCAAACCCTAGTGGCCGGTAACGCCACTAGCCGCCGAGATCGCCGCATATGCCCGCCACCGCCAACGGAGTCACGGTCGATTTTCGCGCGCTGATCGCGCAGCAGTCGGTCCGGCGCCGCCGCTGGCAGGAGCTGCGCGAGGGGCTGATCGAACGCTTCCTGCTGCTCAACGGCGTGTTGGCGGTGGTTTTGATTGCGCTGATATTCGTGTTCTTGTTCAAAGAGGGCGTGCAGGCGCTCGAATCGATCCCACTGCACCGCTTGATCGGCTCGGAGGTGCGCAGCTTTCTCAGCGGGACGATGGAGTTTCGCATGATCTGGCAGCCGGTCTCGACCGATCCCAAATACTCGATCGTGCCGCTGGTGGTCGGGTCGCTGATGATCGCGATTCCCGGCACGCTGATTGCGACCATCTTCGGGATCGGGATCGGGATCTATCTCTCGGAGGTCGCCAGCGAAAGGGTGCGCGAAGTGGCCAAGCCGGTGATCGAGCTGCTGGCCGGGATCCCGACCGTGGTGCTGGGGTTCTTCTGCTTGGCGGTGCTGGCGACCGTGCTCCAGCAGATCTACGACACCACCTATCGGCTCAACGCCCTGCTCGGCGGTCTCGGGGTCTCCTTGGTCATCATCCCGGTGATCGCGTCGCTGACCGAGGACGCCCTGCGCATGGTTCCCGACGATATCCGCGCCGCCTCCTACGCGCTCGGCGCCAACCGCTGGGAGACCATCTGGCGCGCGCTGCTGCCGGCCGCGATCTCGGGCGTGAGCGGCTCGGTGATTCTAGGGATCGGCCGGGCCTTGGGCGAGACCATGATCGTGCTGATGGCGGCCGGCAATGCGGCGCTGGTGACCGCCAATATCTTTTCGCCGGTGCGAACCATGACCGCGACCATCGCCGCCGAGCTCGGCGCGGTCGACCACGGCAGCCCGCACTACTACGCCCTGTTCTTGGTCGGATCGCTGCTGTTTACCATCACCTTCTTCGTGAATTTGACCGCTGAAGTGGTGATCAACCGGGCGCGGCGCAAGCTCAAGCTCTAGGAGCGTACTCTTGGCAGCCCGAGCCACGCATCAGAGCCCGGCGCGACCGGCGCAGCGATCCCTCGTCGATTGGCGTTGGATGGTGGCCGAGTTCTACCTGGCGGTGGTGCGCGGCCTGACCGCTCTGGTGGCTTTGTTCCTCGGCTGGATCCTGTGGCGCATCGTCCACCTCGGACAGGGGGCGGTCACCTGGGAGTTTCTCACCGATGTCCCGCGTCACGGCATGGAGGAGGGCGGAATTTTTCCAGCCATCTTCGGGACCCTCTGCATCGTGATTCTGATGATCCTGTTCGCCTTGCCGCTGGGCGTGCTGTCGGCGATCTATCTGGTCGAGTACGCCGGCAAGGGCGGCATCGCGCGGCTGATCCGCGCCGCGGTCAACAACCTGGCCGGCGTGCCCTCGATCGTCTTCGGTCTGTTCGGGGTCGGGTTCTTCATCCTGTTCATCGGCCGCGGGATCGATGGCATGCTCGGCTTGCCGAGCGCACAGCCGCTGTTCGGTCAGCCGGCGATGCTGTGGGCGGCCTTGACCTTGGCGGTCTTGGTGCTGCCGGTGGTGATCGTCTCGACCCAGGAGGCGATGATCGCGGTCCCGGTCAGTCACCGCGCCGGATCGTTCGCGATGGGCGCCACCAAGTGGCAGACCGTGCGGCGCGTGGTGCTGCCGCAGGCGCGCGCCGGCATCCTCACCGGGGCGATCCTGAGCATCAGCCGCGGCGCCGGCGAGACCGCGCCGATTCTGTTCACCGGCTGCGCCTATTATCTGCCCAGCTTGCCGGTCACCGAGATCTTCGGCGTGCCGGTGATCAACCCGCTGAGCCAGTTCATGGAGCTCTCCTATCACATCTTCATCATGGCGACCCAGTCGACCAACGTGGCCAAGACGCTCCCGATTCAATACGGCACCACCTTGGTGCTGCTGGGTTTGACTTTCCTCCTCAATCTAAGCGCGATTCTGCTGCGGATCCATTTCCGCCGCAGTCTGCGCAAGCGATCCTAGAACGGAGTAGGGTATCATGCTCGAAATGCCAGCCCTGCAGATCGATGTCGGTTCCCGCGCCGCGGCGCCGGCCGCGGACAAGAACAAAGTCGAGGTCGATCGTCTCACTTTCTACTACGGTACGGTCCGGGCCTTGCATGAGGTCAGCCTGCAGATTCCCGAAACGCAGGTGACGGCGATCATCGGCCCCTCGGGCTGCGGCAAGTCGACCTTCATCAAGGCGATCAACCGAATCGCCGAAGTCACCGACCCGGTGCGGATCGAAGGCGACGTGCTGCTCGACGGCGCGAGCGTCTACAGCCGCTCGCTCAAGCTGGTCGATCTGCGGCGCCGCGTCGGCATGGTGTTTCAGCGCCCCAACCCGTTCCCCAAATCGATCTACGACAACGTCGCCTACGGTCCGCGGCTCCACGGCATCCGCGAGCGCCGCACCTTGGATGCGCTGGTCGAGCAGAGCCTGCGCCAAGCGGCGCTGTGGGACGAGGTCAAAGAGCGGCTCGCAAGCAGCGCGATGGATCTATCCGGCGGCCAGCAGCAGCGGCTCTGCATCGCGCGCACCTTGGCGGTGCAGCCCGAGGTGATCCTGATGGACGAGCCGTGCTCGGCGCTCGATCCGACCGCCACCGGCAAGATCGAGGAGCTGATCCTGGACCTCAAGCAGGACTACACGATCGTGATCGTGACCCACAACATGCAGCAGGCCGCGCGGGTCAGCGACCAGACCGCTTTCTTTCTCAACGGCGAGCTGGTCGAGCTCAGCGACACCGCGCAGATGTTCACCAAGCCGACCAAAGCCATCACTGAGAATTACATCACCGGCCGCTTCGGATAGCGCGATGCGCCATATCGACGAGGCAGTCAGCGAGCTCGAGACCGCGGTCGCGAGCATGGGCGCGGCGGCCGAAGCGATCTACGCCAAGTCCTATCGGGCGTTTCGGGACCGCGATCCGGCGCTGTGCGATCAGGTGCGCCAGGACGATCTCCAGCTCGATCACCACGAGGTCGAAGTGCACGAGCGCTGCATCAACATTCTCGGGCTGCTCGAGCCCAAGGCGGTCGACCTCAGGCTGGTGACCGCATCGCTCCGGCTCAGCAACGACTTGGAGCGGGTCGGCGATCACGCCAAAAACATCGCGCAGTGCGCGCGCCGCCTGATCGGGCACTCCGCCGCGGAGCGATGGCTCGACTTCGAGCGGCTCTACGAGCTGTCGCGCGAGATGCTGCACCACGCCATGGTCAGCTACCTGCACCGCGATCCGGCCCTGGCCGAGAAAGTGCTCGCGGCCGAGTCCAAGGTCGACGATGAAGAGGAGCGTCTGATCCAGCAGACCTTGGGCATTCTGGATCAGCATGCCAAGCTCGGCGCGCAAGCGGTGGATACCATCCTGGTGGCCAAGAACATGGAGCGGGTCGCCGATCTGGCCACCAACATCGCCGAGGATCTGATCTTCATCGTGCAGGCACAGGACATCCGGCACCGCAGCCGTTTCGAGCGTATGGGTCACCCCCCGAGAATGTAGGGGCGGGGCTCGTCCCCGCCCGAGAAGGGCCGACGGATAACTCTGACCTTCGCGAAATGCCCGATCCCAGAAAACGCCTCCTGATTCTCTGCACCGGCAACTCGTGCCGCTCGCAGATGACCGAAGGCTGGGTCCGGGAGCTGCTGCCCGAGCGCTGGGAGCCGCACTCCGCCGGCACCGCTCCGGCCGCCGAAGTGCACCCGCTGGCGGTCCGGGTCATGGCCGAGGTCGGGATCGACATCGCCGCGGCCCGACCAAAATCGGTGACCGGCTACATCGATCAACCTTGGGATCTGGTCGTGACGGTCTGCGATGCGGCCCGAGAAACCTGCCCGGTGTTTCCGGGCCGGGTGCGGCAGCTGCACGTTTCTTTTCCCGATCCCGCGCAGGCGAGCGGCAGCGAGGCCCAGCGTCTGGAAGTGTTCCGCCGCGTGCGCGACGACATCCGCGCGCGCCTCATCGCGGCATTGGAGGACATGGGATCATAGGGCGCATGGTTCAAGGGCATGGTCGTGGATAGGTAGTTGCGTCCTATCGCCGCGAGGTGTTCGGCACGACGCAGAGCCATTCGCCGGCCGTGCCGAGGCGGGGGCAAGCCCCGCCATTACATCAAAGAGCGGCGGTGCTTGCCGCAGTTGTAGGGGCGGGGCTCGACCCCGCCCGATCATGGCCGCCGCACGGCTCGGCGCCGCGCGGGTGATCCTCGGAAAACCGGACTAGGAGGGTTCGCTCGGCTCCGGAAGCCTCAGCGCTCGGGCCAGCTGCTCGACGCGCTGCCCGATGCGCGCCCATTCGGCGCCCAGAACCGCGCTGGGAGGATGGCGCTGGAAGTAGTGATCGATCGAAGCGACCACGCCGCGCATCGCGTGGGTCTCGGATTCCAGCCGGCCTTCGCCCAAGTGCTCGCGGGCGTACTCCACATGGTTCTGCAGATCCTCGAACACCTGCTCGACGTTGTCGCGCAGCGGCGGCTCGAAGCCGGTGCTGGCCGGAAGATCGCCGTGCAAGTTCTTACGAAACGCCCCGAGCTCCTGCTCCAGGCCGCGGAGCAGGGCTTGAACCTGCGCCTCGCTGGCGCGGCTCGGGCGGCGGTCGATCTCGCCCTCGCCCCAGCCGACGCCGAAAGCGGCGGCCAGATCGTCGAGCCGGCCGCGCAGCGCGAACCAGGTGACGTCCGCCCCCGACACCACTGGGTAGTCCTGGATGAACTTTTGGACCGGTAGCGCGCGCCGCAAAACTTCCTCGACGTCGGCTTCGACCGCGCGCTCGTCCCTGAAGGTCTTGCGCAAACGGGTGGTCGAAACCGCCAAATCGATGGTCTGCTGAACCAGATCCGGCGGCGGCTCGGCCGGGAAATAGACCCATTCGAGCCGCTGATGGACGGTTTGCTCGAACTCGGCCGCCAGCTTCTCGGTTTGCTCCAGCAGAATCTCGAGCTGCTCATCGTTCAACCACTCCGCCTCGGAAGTCGGCGTGGACATCACGCTTGCGAGCGATATCAGCCATGCCAATCGGTTGTGCCTTCGGCTCATCGGTTCGTCCCTCCTCCAGGCCGGACCCAATCTAGCACAGCCGACCCCGCCGTGCCCGGCGACAGAGTTCAGATCAGGCCTCCTAGCAACTCGAGCGCCGGCGCAACTCGGATCCCCTCCGGGGTTTGATAGTTCTTCTTGCCACTCAGGCTCAGTTGCCAGGCGTCGGCCGCGGGAAAACGGGTTTTCAGGTAGCGCAGGCCGCGGTCGACCGCGGCGTCGTTCAACTTGCACTCGACCAACAGCACCGGGCGGCGCCGGTCGAGAACCACGAAATCAACCTCGCGGCCGTCGGTGTCGCGGAAATAGCGCAGCTCCAAATCATGGCCCAATGCGTCTTGCTGGTAATGAACCCACTTGAGCAGATGCCCCGCTACCAGATTCTCGAAGCGGGCCGCTTCTTGGGGCACCACGGCCCAATCGAAGTGATAGTGCTTTTGAATCTGCTTGACCGCCCGGATGCGTGGGGCTCCGAGCGGTGGCAGACGATAGACCGCGAACAATCGCTCGAGCACGCCGATCCAGCGAGCGACTGTCTTGTGGGCGACGTCGAGGTCCTCGCGCAGCGCGTTGAGGGAGAGCGGCGCGCCGACCAGCTCGGGCAGTCTGAGCACAAGCAACTCGAGCGATCCGAGGTCGTCGACCCGCTCCAGGCTCGCGACCTCTTCGCGGAGCAGGAGATTGCGGTACTCGCGCGACCAGCGGCGCGCCTCGACCTCGGAACCGCTCAGGAACGGTTCGGGAAAGCCGCCCAGCCGCATCAGCGCGGAGAGCTGCTCGGCGGTCTCGAATTTGAGCTCGGCGGCGGAGAACGGGTGCAAACGCAGTAGGTGATAGCGGCCCTGGAGCGAATCTCCGCCATAGCGATACAGGTCGAGACGCGCACTGCCGGTAACCAGGATTCTCTGCTGCTTGCCGCGGGTGTCGTATAGACCCTTCAGATAGTTTCGCCAGCGCCTGAACTTGTGGATTTCGTCGAAGATCCACAGGGTGGAGCTGGGCAGCTCGCGACGCAGAATGCGCTCGCGGTGTTCCGGGGCATCCCAGTTGAGGTAACCCGGGCGCGCTCCGGGCAGGGTGAGTGCGAGAGTCGTCTTGCCGACCTGCCGCGGCCCCGCGACAAAGACCATCTTGCGCTCCAGATCTTGTTCGATCTGGCTCCTGAGGTAGCGGCTCTCCTCTGCCATGCCATTCAAGATACAGGTAATTTCTACCCAATGCAAATTCACCTGCGGTCATTTTTGCCTGCAACGCCAAAGGAGACCTGCTCTTGAAAAGGAGCGATTTATGTTGACAAACATAATAGACAGTGTTGTAAAGTTGACCCTGGCTTTAACTTTATTCACCGTAGCTGGATAAAATGATCCGAACGCTACCATCCCGGTGTCCGAGCTGTGGACAGGCGCTGGACGTCGTACGCCTCGCTTGTTCGCGGTGCGATACGGCGGTGGAAGGGCGATTCGGGCTGCCTCTGTTGGCTCGGCTCGACGCCGAAGATCAGGAACTGATCCTGAGCTTTCTAACCGCGAGCGGCAGCCTCAAAGAGCTGGCCAAACGCTACGGTCTCTCCTATCCCACCGTGCGCAACCGCTTGGACGCGCTGATCGAACGGATCGAAAGGCTCGCAGCAGCGGCAGAATCCGAAACCAAGGAGGGAAACCATGGCAAGTAGCGCAGCGCCTGTCGCGTCGCCAAGAAGCATCCGCAGCTGGCTTTCGAACCCGTTCCAATACCTCGCGGGCGGTGGGGCGCTGGCCGCCGGGATCGTGCTCATGGTCGGCGCCGGACTGCTCGGCTCGCTCAGCAACTCGCACTTCGACGGTGTGTTGGATTTCCATACCGGGGCGCCGGCGCCGCGCTGGCTCTTCCTTGCGGAGGGTCTGGTGGATTGGGTAGCGCTCTGCCTCCCGCTCTGGCTCGGGGGCCTGCTGCTCTCGAAGCGCAAGTTCCGAGCGCTCGATCTGGTGGGCACGCAGGCGCTGGCTCGCTTTCCAACGCTGGTGCCCGCGGCGCTGGCCCTGCTGCCGGGCTATCAGCGCTACGGTCTCTACCTGCAAGCGAGGATTCTGAGAGTGGGACCGACCGTGGACCTAGCGACTGGCGACGCCGTGGTGTTTGGATTCGTCACGCTCGCAATGCTGGTCGCCGTGGTGTGGATGGTGGTTCTGATGTATCGGGCGTTCGCGCTGTCGTGCAACGTTCAGGGCGCTCGGGCGATAGGGGTCTTCAGCGCCGCCTTGCTGGTTGGGGAAGTCGCCTCGAAACTGACGATCGGGGCGCTGCTGAAAGCAGCGGTTTAGCCGGCGAGTTTGACCTTGAGGCCGAAGGCGTCCTCGAACAGCTCGGCTTTGCGCTGCACCGCCCAGCGCTCGAGCGCGAGATCGCTGTCGCCGCCGATCTTGAGCGCGAGCTTCTTGTCGCTGACCTCGAGCTGCAGGTTGAGCACCTTGCCGTCGTGCTCCTGATCGAGCGCGTCGGCGATCCGCAGCAGGCCGGCGAGCTGACTGACCTGCTCGCGCTGCTCGCGCCCCAGCGCGGCGTAGGGCGCGTGGCTGGACTTGGGAAACGCTTTGCGGTGGTAGCGCGCCACGTTGGCGATCAACTCGCTCTGGGCCGAGGTCAAGCCGCCGATCTCGCTGTTGGCGATCAGGTAGCAGCTGTGCTTGTGGTGGCTCGAGTCTTCGACGAAATGGCCGATGTCGTGCAGCAGCGCGGCCAGCTCCAGGATCAGGCGCGCCTCTTCGTCGAGCTCGTGAACGGCGGCGGTGGCGTCGAACAGCTGCAGGGCCAGGCGCGCCACCTGGCGCGCGTGGCTCTCGTCGAACTGGTATTTGCGGCCCAGCACGATCGCCGCCTGGCGCACCTGAGTGCGGCGCACGCCGGTGCGCCGATCGCCGTGCAGCTCATCGACCAGATCGCGGAGCAAGCCGTCCTTGATCCCGACATAGGGGACCAGGATGGTATCGACCTTGGCGGCCGAAGCGACCCGCTCGTAGACCAGCGCTGCCGGCAGGATGACGTCGGCGCGGTCCTCGCGCAGGCCCCACTTGTCGATCCGCTCGCGGTACGAGAGCGCGGCGATCTCGCTGATCAGCTCCTTGAGCCGCGCGCGCGGCAGCGCCGCCACGCCGCGCTCGTCGCGCTTGGCCGGCGCC
The DNA here is from genome assembly GCA_036398155.1 of Acidobacteriota bacterium. Taxonomy (GTDB): domain Bacteria; phylum Acidobacteriota; class DASWHO01; order DASWHO01; family DASWHO01; genus DASWHO01. The sequence goes on along the minus strand of DASWHO010000151.1, from coordinate 4,235 downwards.
AGATCGGCCAGCGCCTCGGCGTTGCCGCCCATCGCGACGATGAAGTCGACCGACTGTGACTTGAGCTCGGCCTTGATCCGGCCGCGCAGGGTGGCGGTGTATTCCTGCGCCAGCTTTTGGAACGCGGCCTCGCCGCCCTCGCCGCTGCTGAGCAGCTCGAGCAGGCGCACGGCGCCGAGCGAATGACTCGAGGTGAACGCGATCTCACCGTTCTGCACCAGGGTGACCTCGACGCTGCCGCCGCCGACGTCGACCAGCAGCGCCGAGCTCTTGCTCAGATCGACCCGGCCGGCGGCGGCGAGATAGGTGAGCCGCGCCTCCTCGGCTCCGGGGATCGCCTGCAGCTCGATGCCGGTGGCTTGCAGCATGCGCTCGACGAACTGGTCGCGGTTGGAGGCCTCGCGCACGGCGCTGGTCGCGACCGCCCGCACCGCCTCGGCGCCGAACTCCTTGATCGCCGCGGCGAAGCCGACCAGCGCGGCGATGGCGCGCTCCAGGGTCGCATCGCTGAGCGCGCCTTTGAGGAACACGTCGTGGCCGAGGCGCACCGGCTCGCGCCGGTTTTCCACCACCTCGAGCTCGCCGTTGGCATGGAGCTTGGCCAGCACCAGGCGCATGGCGTTGGATCCGATGTCGATCGCCGCCAGCGGCTGGGCTTTGGCGGCCATCATTCCACCACGGTGCCGGCCGGAATCACGGCGTTCTTGCAGACGATGATCAGGCCGTCGCGCACGGTGTAGTTCTCGTAGTCGCCGGGCTCGAGCTGGTGGCTGCCGCGCAGCACCACCCCATCGCCGATGCGCACGTTCTTGTCCAGGATCGCGTTCTCGATCGTGCAGTTGCGACCGACGCCGAGCGGGAGCTGGGCCGCCGGCACCGAGCCATCCGCGGTTTCGAAGTAATCGGCCCCCATCATGACCGTGCCGCGGAGCGTCGATCCGGAGCGGATGAAGCTGCGCACCCCGACCAGCGAGCGCTCCACGGTGGCGTGTTCGACCACGCAGCCGTCGGAAAGCAGACCGTGCACCACTCGGCAGTCCTCGATTTTCGAGCCCGGCAGGTAACGCGGCCGGGTGTAGATCGGCGCCGCCTCGTCATAGAAGTCGAACCGCGGCAGCGGCTCGGCCAGCTCCAGGTTGCAATCATAGAAGGAGCGGATCGTTCCGATATCGCGCCAGTAATTCGCGAACGGATAGACAAACACCTGGTTGGATCGAATCGCCGCCGGCAGGATGTGGCGCCCGAAATCGTGGCCCGCCTCTTCGTTGAGCAGCTTGAACAACACCTGTTTGCGAAACAGATAGATCCCCATCGATGCGAGGTAGGCCCGACTCGGATCGTGCAACCCGAGCTGCGCCAGCGCATCGGGCGCGAGCCGCAAGGGTAGGGCCGGCTCTTCCTGCTGCGGCTTCTCGAGCAAGGTGTGCACCCGGCGATCGGCCTGCACGCCGAGGATGCCCAGCTCGCTGATCTCATTCGGGGTCACCGGGGACGCGGCCACGGTCACATCGGCGTCGGCCTCGTGATGGGCGCGCAGGAAGTCGCGCAGATCCATGCGGTAGAGATGATCGCCGCCGAGAATCACCACGTCCTTGACCCAGGGCAGCTCGAGATGACGCTGGTGCTTGCGCACCGCGTCAGCCGTGCCTTCGAACCAATCGATCGCCTCCAGGGTCTGCTGCGCGGCGAGCAGCATGATCTCGCCGCGCGAGAACGGGCCGACCGTGTAGGTGCGCTGGATATGGCGGTTGAGCGAGACCGAGTTGAACTGGGTGAGGATGTAGATCCGGATCAGGCTGGCGTTGATGCAGTTCGAGACCGCAATGTCGACCAGGCGGTACTTTCCGGCCAGCGGCACCGCCGGTTTGGCGCGGTCGCGGGTCAAAGGGTAAAGGCGGGTGCCGCGCCCGCCGCCCAGAATCACGCATAGGGTCCCGTCCGCCAAGGCCGCTCTGCTAACCGCCGCTCCTCACGCTCTGATTGTGCCAGCTCTCCAGGCCCCGACGCTAGTGCTTCGCAGTCAGAGTTGTTCCGAGCTGGGCGCCCATCCGTCGCGAATGGACCTCGATGAATGCGCGGCGCCGGGCCGCCGGTCGGCGCGGGTCAAGCTGCGCTAAAGCAACCGGCGGGGGCGCTGGGACTCAGGCGATGTTCCACCAGCCGAGCTCCTCCGGGAAGGGCTGCTCGGGTGGTCGCTGGACCCGGCGCAGGGCATGGAGCTCGGAACGCCGCTCGTCGGACCAGGGACGAATCGGCTCCCAGTTGCTGCGGTCGGGCACCCACTCCAGCCGGGTGCTGAGGACCCGCTGGGATCCGAGCGACTCGGGGCCGGGAGGCCTGCGGCCGCGCAGCAGGAAGCGCAGATCCGGCTCGTTGCCGCCGGGGCAAAGGGGTACGGGCTCCATGATGGTTATGTCCATCGCCTTTCAACCCATTAGATGAGCGAGGGGGCCGGCCAGATACATCCGACGCCATCATTCTTTGCCCTTCAACCGCGCGAACTCGCGCTCGGCCGCGGCGAACAGCTCGATCCAGGAAGCGTTGTCCGGCACTTGGGTCGGCACCGTATTGCGCAGAGCCTGGACCGCTTCGAGATCGCCGCGCGCATCGCCGCCGGCCTCGATCCGTTGGCGGCCGCGCTCGAGCCGGGCCTGGGCGCGAAGGAAACCGACCCGGTTGTGGCAGCCCTCGAGCTGATCGGCCTGCTCCAAGTTCTCGAGCGCCTGGTCGATCCACGGCGTCTCGCCGCTGCGGCGTCCGAGCTCGATTTGGAGCTCGGCCAAAGTCACCGCGGCGTCGTAGCGCTGCGGGTGGGCGGCGCGGGCCTGGCGCGCGAGCTCGACTCCGGCTTGGAGCTCGGAAAGCGGCCCGCCGGCGCGCGCCTCGATCAGGGCCAGGCGCGCCAGCATCACCTGCGCCGAGCCCAAATCGCTGCGCAGCTCGAGCGCGCGTTGCAAGGCGGAGCGCGCCTCGCCCAGCGCGCCGGCTTCGGCGTGGACCTCGGCGATCGCGAGCAGCGCTTCATAGTAGCTGCGCCGGATCTCGAGCGCGCGCCGGTAGGCCGGCAGCGGATCGGCGCCGGACCAGCGCTGCGCATCGCCTTTGAGCTTGTGCAGCTCTTCCAGATCCGGCTCGTCCTCCAGGATCGAATCGCACAGCGCGATGCAGCCGGCGTAGTCGCGCTCCGCCAGGCGGTCGACCGCTTCGGCGTAGCGCACCTGCCAGAGCGGGAGCTGGCGCAAACGGCGGGCCTCGGCGAACGCGACCCCGGCCTGCTCGAGCCGGGTGCGGGCGCTGCGCAGATGCTCTTCGACTCCGGTGCGGCTCATGTGGCGGTGGGCTGCCTGGTGCTCATCGAGATAGATCGCGAGGTAGAGGCGGCCGAGCTCGAAATAGGCGCCGGCCAGATCACGCACCCGATCGATCGAGCGCTCCATGTCTTCCAGCGCGCGGCGCAGCTCGCCGCGGCGAAACCAGGCGATGCCGCGGTAGAAGCGGGCCCAACCGGTGGCCGGCCGTTCGCGCAGAACCCGATCGAGCCGCGCGATCAGCTCATCGAGCCGCGGAAAGTAGCGGGTCAGGTCGCTGGTCACGCGGTAGAGCTGCAAGTCCCAGGCCGCGATCTCGCGGGCGACCTTCATCGCCTCGGACCATTCGCGTTGATCTTCCGGCGGCTCTTGGCTCGGCGCCGGCGCCTCTTCGACCCGGCCGCGCACGTAGGAGGTGAACCAAGCCGGCGATACGCCGCCGCCGCCGGCCCCGCCGAGCACCTGATCGAACGCTTCGAGCACTTCCTGCATCGAGCCGTAGCGCTGGTCGCGCGATTTGCGCATGCAGCGCAGGATGATCGCCTCCAGATCGCGCGGAATCGCGGCGTTGTACTTGCGCGGGAACGGCGGTGGATCGTGGATCACCGCGTAGAGCAGATCGACCAGATTCTCGGCTTGGAACGGGGCGTGGCCGGTGAGCTTGAGGAAGAGCGTCGCGCCCAGCGCGTAGATGTCGCTGCGGGCGTCGACCGCCTGGACGTCGCCGCGCGCCTGCTCGGGCGCCATCAGCGCCGGGGTGCCCATGATCTGGCCGTCCTTGCTGATGGTGCTGCCGAGCTCGCCGCGCAGATCGCGGGCGATGCCGAAATCGGTCAGGTAGGCGTGCCGGTCGTGGTCGAGCAGGATGTTCTCCGGCTTGATGTCGCGGTGCACGATGCCTTCGCCGTGGGCGTGGATCAGGGCGGT
>DASWHO010000150.1:0-2997 GCA_036398155.1 Acidobacteriota bacterium | reverse complement strand
CGCGGCGCTGGCGGCTCTGGTCGGCTGGCGGCTGACCCGCGGCGGCGCGCCGGAGGTCACGACGGCGGTGGCGCGCGAAAGCGAAGCCGGCGGGGGCACGGTGCTCAACGCTTCGGGCTACGTGACCGCGCGGCGGCAGGCCACGGTTTCTTCAAAAGTCACCGGCAAGGTCGAGGAGGTGCTGATCGAGGAAGGCATGCACGTCGAACGCGGGCAGGTCTTGGCGCGTCTCGACACCTCGAATGTCGAGGTCAACCTGCGGCTGGCCGAGGCCCAGCTCGCGACCGCTCGCGCCAGCGTTGAAGAGACCAAGGTCCGCTTGGTCGAGGCCGAGCTCACCCTCGGACGCAATGAAAGGCTGGTCGAGCGCGAGGTTGCCAGCCAGGCCGAGCTGGATCGGGCGCGGGCGGAGGCCGATTCGCTCAAGGCGCGCTTGCAGGTCCAGCAGGATGAGATCGAGGTGGCGCATCGCCAGATCGCCTTGTGGCGCCAGGAGCAGGAGGACCGAATCATCCGCGCGCCGTTCGACGGGGTGGTGGTGGCCAAGAACGCCCAGCCCGGCGAGATGATCTCGCCGATCTCGGCCGGCGGCGGCTTCACCCGCACCGGAATCGGAACCGTGGTCGACATGAGCTCGCTCGAGATCGAAGTCGACGTCAACGAGGCCTACATCAATCGGGTCCAGCCGGGCCAGCCGGTCGAGGCGATCCTCGATGCCTACCCCGACTGGCGCATCCCGGCCCAGGTGATCGCGATCATCCCGACCGCGGATCGCCAGCGCGCCACGGTCGAGGTCCGGGTCGGCTTCGATCGGCTCGATCCCAGGATCCTCCCGGACATGGGGGTCAAGGTGGCCTTTCGCAATGAGGCCGAAGCCGGCGCGACCCGCTCGGCGGTGACGATTCCGCAGCAGGCGCTCCGCAAGCTGAACGGACAGGACGCGGTCTTCGTCTATCATGACGGCCGGGTCGAGCGGCGCGCCGTGACCGTGGGCTCGAGCACGGGTCCGGTGGTCGAGATCGCCGCCGGTCTGGCGGCCGGCGAGAAGGTGGTGCTGGAAGGACCGCAAGATTTGCAGGATGGAGATTCGGTCAAGGAGGCGAGTCGTTGAGCGCAGCGAATGGCAACCTGGTGCGAGTCCGAGGCGTGGACAAGGTCTTCCGCCGCGGCTCCGAGGAGATTCATGTTCTCGGCGGCCTCGACCTGGAGATTCCCAAGGGCGAATTCCTCGCCCTCATGGGCCCATCGGGCTCGGGCAAGAGCACCCTGCTGAACCTGATCGGCGGGCTCGACCGCCCGACCAAAGGCGCGGTCGAAGTCGGCGGGCAGCGCATCGACCGGCTCGGCGAGCGGCAGCTCGCCGCCTGGCGCGCGCGCCACGTCGGCCTGGTGTTCCAGTTCTACAACCTGATCCCGGTGCTGACCGCGGAGCGCAACGTCGAGCTGCCGCTGCTGCTCACCCATCTGTCGCGCGCGCAGCGCAAGCAGCACGTCGAAACCGCGCTCGGCGTGGTCGGGCTCGGCCACCGTACCAAGCACTATCCGCGGCAGCTCTCGGGCGGCGAGCAGCAGCGCACCGGCATCGCCCGCGCCATCGTCACCGATCCGACCCTGCTGCTCTGCGACGAGCCGACCGGCGACCTGGATCGCAAGTCCGGCGACGAGATCCTGGCGCTGCTGAGCGCGCTCAACCGCGAGCACGGCAAGACCGTCGTGATGGTGACCCACGATCCGCACGCCGCGGCGCGGGCCGGCCGCATCCTGTATCTCAACAAGGGCCAGCTCACCACCACCCCGGTCGAATGAGGCTAGATGTCATGCATGGCGAAGTCAGTAACTTGATCGGGTGGCGCAGGATTCAGGAGAAAGTCGCTCGTAAGGATCGGCCGCGAGGCGGCCGGGGGAGCGCGAGGGGCTGGCCCCTCGCTCTGGATGCACGATGAGATTCCTCGGTTTGGTATGGAGCAACTTGAAGCGCAAGAAGCTGCGCACCTTGCTGACCTTGCTCTCGATTACGGTGGCGTTCGTTCTGTTCGGCTACCTGGCGGCGATCCGGATCGCGTTCAGCTCCGGGGTCGACGTCGCCGGGCGCGACCGGCTGGTGGTGCGGCACAAGGTCTCGATCATCCAATTCCTGCCCGAGAGCTACAAGCAGGACATGGAGCGGATCGAGGGGGTGGACCTCGCGGTCTGGGCCACCTGGTTCGGCGGCACCTACCAGCGGCCCAGCAACTTCTTCGCCCAGATGCCGGTGGTGCCCGAAGAGTTCCTCGACATGTTTCCGGAGTACATCTTGAGCCCGGAGGAGAAAGCCGCCTGGCTCGAGCAGCGCACCGGCGCGATCGCCGGACGGCAGCTCGCCGACCGCTTCGGCTGGAAAATCGGCGACCGAATCCCGATCGAGGCCAGCATCTGGATCCAGAAAGACGGCGGGCGCCACTGGGAGTTCGATCTGGTCGGGATCTACGAGGGCGCCGAGAAGGGCACCGACACCAGCCAGTTCTTCTTCCGCCACGACTACTTCCACGAGAGCCGCGCTTGGGGCGAGGGCCAGATCGGCTGGTACTATGTGCGGATCGCCGATCCGGACCGGGCCGCCGCGATCGCGGCCCGCGTCGATCAGGAGTTCGCCAACTCGCCGGCCGAGACCAAGACCGAGCCCGAAGGCGCCTTCGTGCAAGGTTTCGCCAACCAGATGGGCAACATCGGCGCGATCATCATGGCGATCCTGGCGGCGGTGTTCTTCACCATCCTGCTGGTGGCCGGCAACACCATGGCCCAGGCGGTGCGCGAGCGCACCGAGGAGCTGGCGGTGCTCAAGGCGATGGGCTTCACCCACCAAGGGGTGCTGGCGCTGGTGCTGGCGGAGTCGTGCTGTTTGGCGATCCTGGGCGGCGCGGTCGGGCTGGTGCTGGCGTGGTGGGCGATCTCCTTGGGCGATCCGACCGGCGGCGCGTTCCCGGTGTTCTACTTCCCGCTCAGGGACCTGATGATCGG
>DASWHO010000149.1:0-5049 GCA_036398155.1 Acidobacteriota bacterium | reverse complement strand
CTGAAGACCACGCCGTGGGCGACGAAGTCGACGATGTTTCCGACCAGCCCGCCAGCCACCCCCGCGAGCAGGAACTTACTGAGGTTCATGGCCAACCTCCCAGCCAAAAGAAGTGATACCCCTTGCCGCCCCCACGCGGATCGTCGAAGGGCGACGCCCGACCCCTTTCGGAGCGGCAAGTTAGAGCAGTCGCCCGACCGCTGTCAATCTTTGTTTCCGGGCTCGAAAACATAGCCGAGTCCGACCACCGTCTGCAAATGCCGCGGGGCTTCGGGATCGGGCTCCAGCTTGACCCGCAGGCGGCGCACGAAGTTGTCTACCGTCCGTTCGGTGCCTTCGTACTCCGTGCCCCAAGCGGCATCGAGCAGCTCCGAGCGGCTGAGCACCCGGCCGGGCCGGGTGATGAAATACTCGAGCAGTTTCAGCTCCCGCGCGGTCAGCTCCAACCGTCTCCCACTGCGGCGCACGCTGCGAGCTTCCAAGTCCACCTCGACGGCACCGAACTGAATCGCGCGGCGCCTGGTGCGCGGCGCGGCGCGCCGCAGCACGGCGTGAATGCGAGCGACCAGCTCGTTGATTCCGAACGGTTTGGTCACATAGTCATCGGCGCCGAGCTCGAGTCCCAGCACCTTGTCTTTCTCGCCGCTCTTGGCCGAGAGGATCATGATCGCGACATCCTGGTGTCGCTCGCGGATCGCGCGGCAGACCTCGTAGCCGTTGAGCCCGGGCAACATCAGGTCCAGGATCACCAGGTCGGGGGTCCACTCCAAGGCGCGCTGCAGACCCCGCTCTCCGTCCGAAGTCACTTCGACTTGGAGGCCCTCGTAACGCAGATTGATGGTCAGGCCGGTGGCGATCGAAACGTCGTCTTCCACGATCAAGATTCGCGGCGCTGAACGGTGATCCGAGCTCATCGGGCGCGGGGGAAATAGTCCACCGGAGCGGAGCGGTTCAGCGCGACGTGACCGGCGTCGGGTGCCCGACCGCCGCGTGCGCCTTTCTGGCCTGTTTGGACCGCAGCGCCCGCAGGCGCAGGGTGAAGCGGCTGCCGCCGCTCTCGCGCGCCGAATAGAGCAGCCTGCCTCCCAACCCTTCGGCCAAGCGCTTGGCGATCGACAGGCCCAGACCGCTGCCTTCGGTCCGGCGCGAGAGCAGATCATCCCCGCGGTAGAAGCGTTCGAAGATCCGCTTGCGATCGAGCTTGCGGATGCCCGGACCGTTGTCTTCGACCGCAATCGTCACCCAGCGTCCGGCGGCGCGCGCGACCACCCGGATCTCTTTGTGGTCGCCGCTGTACTTGAAAGCGTTGCTGAGCAGATTGAGCAGCACGTCGATCACCGCGCCGCGGTCGGCCCAGACCTGAGGCAAATCGGGCGCGAGGTCGCGGATCAGCCGCTCCGCGCCGCCGAGCTGCTGGGCCTGGAACACCTCCAAGACCTCCTCGATCAGGGCCTGGGGGCTCAGCGGCTCGGCGCGCAGCACCTTGCGGCCGGCCTCCAGGCGCGCCCATTCGAGCACGCGTTCGATCATCTCGCTGAGCCGTTTGGTCTCCTTGGCGAGCAGGTCGAGGCAGTCTTGGCGCTCCTGGTCGGTGCGGGCGCGGCCCAGCTTCAGGGTTTCGATGAACATCCGGATCGAAGTCAGCGGGGTGCGCAGCTCATGGCTGACCTGGCTGACGAAGTCGGTCTTGAGCCGGTTGAGGCGCGCGCCGCGCCAGGCCGCTCGCGCCACCAGCGTGGTGCCGACCGCGATCGAACCGGCGCTGAGCAAGAGCAGCATCACGTAGGGCAGCACCCGCACGTCCTGGGCCATCAGCAGCAGAATGCCGAAGATGCCCAGCGTCAGGCTCGGCAGCACCAGCAGGCCCAAGATCAGAACCAGGACCCGCGGGAAGGTGAATGGCTCGCGTGGGAGCGGCTTCGGCATGGCCAGACCATTCCAGCATGCCATTCGCGCGCTCGGTTTCAAAGCGTAGCGCCTGAAAAACCCGCTCCGCCGTGACATGACTGTGACAGACGCAGGCTAGGATGCCCGCCATGACCACCGAACGAACCGCAGACGCTTCGCTGCAATTTCCCGCGGTCGCGCGCGCGCGTGCCGCCAACGAGCGGATCGATTACCGCACCTCGATTCCGTTTCTCGCAGTCCACCTGGTGGCGCTGGCGGCCTTTTGGGTGACCGGGCTGAGCCTGGCCGGGCTGACCTGGGCCCTGGGGATGTATGCCTTGCGCATGTTCGGCATCACCGCCGGTTTTCACCGCTATTTCTCGCACCGCAGCTTCAAGACCTCGAGGGCGTTTCAATTCGTGTTGGCGCTGCTCGGAACCCTCAGCGTTCAGAAGGGCGTGCTGTGGTGGGCGGCTCATCACCGCCATCACCATCGCCACTCGGATCAGGACGACGACGTTCACAGTCCGCGGCGCGGTTTTTTCTGGAGCCACGTCGGCTGGGTTCTGTGCACCAAGTACAACTCGACCGAGTTCGGCTCGATCAAAGATTTTGCCGCATACCCGGAGCTGCGCTGGCTCAACCGCTATCACCTGGTGGTGGTGGTCGGCTTCGCCGCCGCGCTGTTCTGGCTCGGAGGGTGGACCGGGCTGCTGTGGGGCTTTTTCGTCAGCACGGTGCTACTGTGGCACGGCACCTACACGATCAACAGCCTGGCCCATGTCTTCGGGCGGCGCCGCTACGCCACGCCGGACGATTCGCGCAACTCGCTGCTGCTGGCGCTGCTGACCTTCGGCGAGGGCTGGCACAATAATCACCATCACTTTCCGGCCTCGGCCCGCCAGGGCTTCTACTGGTGGGAGATCGACATCAGCTTCGCGGTGCTGCGGCTGCTGTCCTGGTGCGGTTTGGTCTGGGACCTGAAACGCCCGCCCGCCAAGCTGCTGGCCGGCCAGCCGGCGCGCTCCATTTGATCCCGGCCGGGCTCTGCCGAATCTGGGTTAGGTGCTTCCAGGGGATGAGCCCGCAATGCCAGTCGGCAGCGAGGCATGCATGGGTGGCATGGGCGTGCGCAGCAAGCCCATGGACGACTTCACTTTCCATGCACAGCTCGTCCATGGGCGGCCTTCGGCCACCCATGCCACCCCGGCCGCTTCGGTGGGACGCCGTCCATGGTGGCGATTACGGTGGCAGCTGCAGCCGCTGCCGGGCGACTTGATACTCGACGCTTCGAAGGTGCGGTAGTGCCAGAACGTCGGCGGCGCCTGCAGGAGCTTGCGCGCCAGCGCGACGGCCTCGGTATCCGCTCCCCTTTGGCGGCTCGGCGATCAGGCGCTCGGCGGCGACCAGCGCGCCCGAGCCGATCTGGTGCATGGCGACGTCGATCCGCAGATGGCTGCCGAGGCGCACGAAACTGCCCAGGATCAAGGTATCGGCGTGCACCCCCCGGGTAGGCCGGAAGCAGCGGACATCCACAACCTGCGCCGCGGCGCTTTCTGGAGCCTGCAGAATGAGCGCGGGCGACGCCCGTTAGTTGCAGATCCACCCGAGCGCTACAGAGAGCCTGGCGGTGCAATCCTCCGCCTCGCAGATGCCGGCGGCCGCGTCCCAGTGGACCGAAGCGCATCCGCTGGCGCCGCAGGTCGCTTGTGAAAGCGACGCCGAGGTACAGTCGTAGAGCGTGGGTTCGGTGCCGCCGCCGCCGAAACAGCTCGGCAGCAGCAGGAGCAGCGCCGCGGCCAGCAGCGCTGCTGCGCCGCCCAAGGCGTATTGGGTGAACCGGTTACGTCGGCTCATGTACAAACCCCCCTTCCAGGAGCGAATCGATGGGAAGGCCAAGCGTGCGATCCAATGTTAGTGAGCCACGGGCCCGAGAACCATGATCTATTTGCATCATTTTTCAGCAACCCGATTACGAGGGCGACGGATCGCCGTTTTCTCAGTCCACGCGAAGCTGGACCTGCAAAGCGGATGGGCTCGCGGTTCGGACCGGGGAGCGGGCAAAGTGGTAGAGGTTGGGGGTTACATGGCCTGCCGATCTGGTTCCGTACGGCGCGAAGGCGTAGGATGGGGCGCGTGAGGCGCTCGACACTGCTTTGCTGTTTGGCCCTGCTGGTTTGGGCTGCTGCGATGCACGCGGATAACGAGGGCCGCTTCAGCGTCGGGCCGGTAAGTGCCGCACCCGGGGAGCGGGCTTCCGGCTTTCTCGAGGTGCCGGCCGGGGTCGACGCCGCGACCCGGATCCCGATCACCGTGTTCCACGGCGCGAAACCCGGGCCGGTGCTGGCGCTGATCGCCGGGACCCATGGCTACGAGTACGCGCCGATCCTGGCCCTGGCCCAACTGCGCCGCGAGCTCGATCCCGCGGCGCTAAGCGGCACATTGATTCTGGTACAGGTGGCCAACCTGCCGTCGTTTTTGGGCCGCACCATCTATTACAGCCCGGTCGACGGCAAGAACCTCAACCGGGTCTATCCCGGCAAGGTCGATGGGACGGTCAGCGAGCGGATCGCCGACCTCATCACCCGCGAGGTGATCGAGCGCGCCGACTACGTCGCCGACCTGCACTGCGGCGACGGCAACGAGGCGCTGCGTCCGTACGCGTATTGGATGAAGAGCGGCGCCGCCGCGGTCGATGAAGGCTCCAAGCAGCTCGCCCTCGCCTTCGGCCTCGACCACATCGTGATCGACACCGACCGTCCGGCCGATCCGAACGCTTCGGTCTACACCGCCAACACCGCGATCACCCGCGGCAAGCCGGCGATCACCAGCGAGACCGGCCGGTTGGGACAGACCGATGCGGAATCGGTGGCGCTGGCGCTGCGCGGCGCCTGGAACCTGCTGCGGCACCTGGACATGGTCGCCGGAGAACCGGTCAAAGCCGAGCCCGTGGTCTGGATCGAGCGCTATGAAGTGCTGCGCAGCCCCGAGACCGGAGTGTTCGAAGCCGCGGTGAGCGCCGGGCACTCGGTCGCGTCGGGCGCGCTGCTCGGCACGCTGCGCGACCTCTTCGGCGATCCGCTGGCCGAGATCCGCGCCCCATTCGCCGGCGTGGTGCTCTACGTGGTCGCGACCCCCCCGGTGAGCAAGGGCGAACCCCTC
>DASWHO010000148.1:0-16363 GCA_036398155.1 Acidobacteriota bacterium | reverse complement strand
CTACAGCAGGACGCGGGCGATGCGCTCGAGCGCCCAGTCGATCTCCTGGCGCTCGATGACCAAGGGTGGGGCGAAGCGGATCACCTGGTCGTGGGTCTCTTTGGCCAAGATGCCCTCTTCCATCAGCCGCTCGCAGAACGGGCGCGCCGGGCCGCTGTCCTTCTTGATCTCGACGCCGATGAACAGGCCGCTGCCGCGCACCTCGCGCACGTGCGGGCTGGCGATCGCGTGGAGCTGTTGCTTGAAGTAGTCGCCGAGCTCGGCGCTGCGCTCGGGCAGCTTCTCCTCGACGATCACGCGCACCGCGGCGCGCGCCACCGCGCAGGCCAGCGGGTTGCCGCCGAAGGTCGAGCCGTGATCGCCGGGGCGAAACAGGTCCATGACTTCGCTGCGACCCAGAATCCCGCTGATCGGCAGCACCCCGCCGCCCAGCGCCTTGCCCAGGATCAGGATGTCGGGCTGGACCCGTTCGTGCTCGACCGCGAACAGCTTGCCGGTGCGGCCGAAACCGGTCTGAATCTCGTCGGCGATCAACAGCACCCGCTGGGCGCTGCAGATTTCGCGGCAGCGCTTGAGGTAGCCCGCGGCGGGAATCCGGATCCCGCTTTCGCCCTGGATCGGCTCGACCAAAAAGCCCACCGTGTTGGGCGTCATCGCCTTGGCCAGCTCCTCGCTGTCGCCGAACGGCACCACCCGAAAACCGGGGGTGAACGGCCCGAAGCCGTCGCGGTACTGCGGCTCGGTCGAGAAGCCCACGATCGTGGTGGTGCGGCCGTGGAAGTTGTCGGAGCAGACCAGGATCTCGGCGCGGCCGTCGGCGACCCCTTTGACCTTGTAGCCCCACTTGCGGGCGGCCTTGATCGCGGTCTCGACCGCCTCGGCGCCGGTATTCATGGGCAGGAACTGGTCCAGACCGCTGAGCTGGCACAGCTCTTCCATCAGCGGTCCGAGCTGATCGTTGTGAAACGCCCGCGAGGTCAGGGTGACGCGGTCGGCCTGCTCGCGGAGCGCGCGCAGGATCTCGGGGTGGCGGTGTCCCTGGTTGAGCGCCGAATAGGACGACAGCATGTCGAGAAAGCGCCGCCCTTCCGGGTTCCAGACCCAGACCCGTTCGGCGCGCGAAATCACGATCGGCAGCGGGTGGTAATTGTGAGCGCCGTACTTTTCGGCGAGCTCGATGTAGTCCTTGCTATGCATGGGCGAAAGGCCTCCGGTTTCGCTGGGGGGAAAGGCAACCTCGAAGGGGGGTCGCCGGTCCAGAAAATCGCCGCTTAGTCTACCCTCGGCGCCTCACGCTGACAAGCTCGACCGGTTGAGATGTAGGGGCGGGGCTTGCCCCCGCCCAAGCGGGCTTCGAAAACACACTAGCCGCGCTGATCAACATTGTCGCGCATTACGGGAGGGGACAAGCCCCTGGACAAGCCCCTCCCTTACAGGTCGCGCCAGCGCGGCGCAGTGGGCGGTGGAGCTGCCGTCAGCTGCAAGGCGCGAAGGGCCAAAATGTAGGGGCGGGGCTCGACCCCGCCCGGACCAGCGCTGCAAAGCAGCTCGAGATCGTACGACGGAGCTTTTCGGGAGGGGACAAGCCCCTCCCCTACAGGTCGCGCCAGCGCGGCGCAGTGGGCGGTGGAGCTGCCGTCAGCTGCAAGGCGCGCGACAGGGGTGCGGGGGAGTGTCCCCCGCCCACAATGCGGGCGGCGGAAGCGTACTGAAAGGTACGCTGGAGGAAGCCGAGTGAGCGCAACGAAGCAGATGGCGGCAGATCCGCCGCCCAGCTACAGGTTACGGACCAGGTAGGAGACCACGTTATAGCCGATGGTCCAGGAGAACGGCACCTTGCCGCTGCTGTAGTGGCCGCAGGGCAGCACCACGCGATCGAGCGGCAGCCCCAGGCTGTGGTACCGGTCGAACACCTTCTGGCTCAATTCCCACGGAAAGGTCAGATCGTAGCGCCCGCTGATCATGCGATGAGGGCGATAGTGCTCTTGCAGTTTGGCGACGAAGTGAAACGGGCTGATCGGCGCCCAGCAGCGCCGCAGACTTTCCAGCTCGAGCCGGCCTTCGATGCCTTCACGCACATGGCCGGTGGTGATGCCGTGCCAGATCACGTCGGCGAAATAGCTGCTGACGTGGTTGAACACCGCCGCCCGGACCCGCGGATCGTGGGTGAAGGCCAGGTAACCGACGCACGAGCCGATGCTGGTGCCGACGATCCCGAGCCGCCGGTAGCCGAGCTGCTCGAGCACGCTCAGCGCGGCGCGGGTGTCGAGCACCGCCTGGCGCACCGCGTGCAAGGTGCGGCCGATGTTGGCCGAGACCATGTAGTCGGCGCGCTCCAGGCCCTCGGGCATGCGGCCGTCGTGGTACGGTAGCGAGAGCCGCAGCGCGCTGACTCCGAAGCGCGCCAGCGCCTTGCACAACGCGACATAGCTGCTGGCCGGCGAGTTCCAATGCGGCAGCAGCACCACCGCCCGGCCGCGGGGCTCGGCGGCCGGAAAATAACGCGCCTCCACCCGGTCGTTGCGTGGGTCGCCTGAAACCAGCGGGCTCTGGAAGTGGATGGTTTCGCCTTCGATTTCCGGCTCCAGCGGTCCGGCCAGGGCGAAGAACCGATCGCTGTCGGCCAGCGCCCGATCCGCGCTGCGCTCGAGCACGATGCGGGGATCCTCGCCGTTGGGATGGTCGATCACCCACTCGAGCCCCCACTCGAAAGGCCGCAATTTGCGGTTGGTGGTGCGGGCCAGCTCGGCGCGCTCGTAATAGTGCATCAGCCGTTGCAGCATGGTTGGGTTGCCTGAGGGCGGATTGCCGGCGCGGGAGCCGGTTGATCGAGCGCTAAGAGTAAGGCATCCGGCTCCCCGCGGCAAGATCCGCCCCCGGGGGGTGGATTCCGGCTTACGCCGGAATGACGGTGCGTGGGGCAGCGGAACACCGCCGGCCAGAGACGAGCGAAGCGAAGTCGACCCGAACATGCACGGCGCCCGCACCAGCACCACAGCACAGCGCGGAGGGCGGTGGAGAGGGTGCCGGATGCAAGGCGCGCGACGCGAGGGCGACGGAAGCGTACTGGAAGGTACGCTGGAGGAGCCCGAGCTAGCGCAACGCCGCAGACGGCGCCCTATCCGCCGTCTTGCAACCGCGGGTTGCCCCAGAGGGCATACTGCTCCGGCGCGGCGATGCCTTCGACCACGAACAGCAGCTTAAGCTGCGGCGCGGCCCGCGGCAGGACGATGCGCGCAGGCTGCCATACCGTGGAGCCGCCGGTTTCGAGCCGGCGGCTGAACAGCGAGGTGGCGCGTCCCTCGGGGCCGACCGTGGCCACCTGAAAGGTCCACTCGACCGGCCGGCTGCCGCTGCGGCTGTAAGCCCCAATCGAGAACCGCAGCACCTGGTTGGCGGGGGGTTCGAGGTCGAGCAGCAAGGCGGTCCCCGGCGCCTGCACCAGCGCCGGCAGCTCGATCTCCCCTAGGCAGGCCTGAGCGATGCGCGCGGCGCTGCGGCTCACCGGAAGCGTGCTGCCGCTGACCCGGGCCCACGAAATGCGTCCTTCGGCAGGGCGTCCCGATGGATCGCGGAGCTCGAGCCGGAACCGGTTGGAGCCGAGCTGCAACGCTCCCGCAGGGAGCCGCCAGCGGTAGAAACGCTCGGCCGGCTGCAGGCTCACGTCGCGCAAGGTCACCTGGTTGGCGCGGACCGACAGCAGCACAGGTCGCGCCGCCCCGCTCTGGGCCCGGATCAGGAGCTCGCGCCGCGCGCGCTGGTAGAGCTCGAAGGACAGCTCGGCGTGGCCGTTGAGCTCGAACGGCGTCTCGAGCCAGGAGCGCTCCGCGCGCGGCGCGGCGGCGGCGAGCGCGGCGAGCAGCGACCCCGAGCCGTCGCCCGGTGCGATGGCCGGTGCCGGCTCCGGGTTGAAGAACACGCCATCGACCGGGGATTGCAGATCGACCCGCGCCGGCCTCCACCAGGCGGCGACCAAGTAGAGCGCGGCGGCCGCCAGCAGGATCCGGCTGGGGCGAGCGATCGCGCGGCGGGCGGGCATGGCGAATCGCGGCTGCCTCAAGTCCGCGCCGGATCCGCGCGGCGCAGGGTGGACAGGATCCGCCGCTGCTCGGGAATCCTCAGCACGGCTCCGGCGGCCAGCAGAATCGCGAGGCCGATCGCAATCACGGCGCCGAGCCGCAGCGCCAGGGCCGATTTGGCCAGCTCGGGGGCCAGACCGAAAAGCTGCTCGGCGCCCCCGACCGCCGCCGCCATGATCAGCGCCGCCAGCGCGATGCGGGCGTAAGCCAGCCAGCCGGCCGGCCCGATCATGCCGCCGAGGCGGGCGCGCAGCAGCAAGTAGAGCAGCGTGAAGTGCACGATCGAAGCGATGCTGGTCGCGAGCGCGATCCCGGCGTGCGCCAGCTCCGGCGCGAACAGCCCGGGCAGCAGCAGGCAACCGGTCAGGTTGATCGCCACCGCCAACGCGGCGGCCAGCACCGGGGTGCGGGTGTCGCGCAGCGAGTAGAAGCCCTGCACCAGCACCCGGTAGCTGGCGATGAAGGTGAGCCCGATCGCCTGGGCCACCAGCGCTGCGGCGGTGCGGCGCGTGCTGCTGGCGTCGAACGCGCCCCACTGGTAAACCGCGCCGACGATCGGCTCGGCCAGCAGGATCAACCCGAAGCTGGCCGGGATCGCGATGAACGCGATGGTGCGCAGGTTCTCGCCCAGGATCGAGCGCATCCCTTCGCGATCGCCGGCCGCCGCGCGGCGCGACAAGGTCGGCAGCAGCACGGTGGCGAGCGCGACCGCGAACACGCCGAGCACCAGCTCGACCAGCCGGTTGCTCGCGGTCAGCGAGAGGACGCTGCCCTCGGCCAGGCGCCACGCCAGCGCGGTCGACAGCAGGATGTTGATCTGGTAGACGCCGGCTCCCACGGTACCCGGCAGCATCAGGCGTCCGACCTCCAAGACGTCGGGGTCGCGCCAAGAGCCGGGCCAACCGACCTGGTAGCCGAGCCGCCAGAGCGGCGGGAGCTGCCAGGCGAACTGCAGGATCCCGCCGATCACCACCGCGACCGCCAGCGCATAGGAAGGGTTGGAGAACCAGGAGCGCGCGCCCCAGCCGAAGCCGACCACCGAGAGGTTGAGCAGAATCGGAGTGAAAGCCGGCAGCGCGAAGGAGCCGTGGGCATTGAGAATCGCCTGGCCGAAGGCCGACAGGCTCACGAACAGCAGATAGGGGAACATCAATCGAGTGAGGTTGGCGGTGAGCCCCAAATCATCGTGGGCCGCCTGCTGCGGGAACGACCCGCGGTAGGCTGCCAGCAAAAAGGGCGCAAGCGCGATGCCGAGCGCTACGATCAGCGCCAGGCAGGCCAGCAGCCAAAAGAAAAACAGGTTGGCGAAGCGCCGGCTGTGCGGTTCCCCGCGGCGCTCGCGCACTCCCATCAGCACCGGGATGAAGGCCGCGCTCATGGCGCCTTCGCCGACCAGGCGGCGGAACAGGTTGGGCAGCATGAAGGCGATGTTGAACGAGTCGCCGGCCGCGCTGGTGCCGAGCAGCGCCGCGATCACCGCGTCGCGGATCTGGCCGGTCAGGCGCGACAGCAAGGTGACGGCGCTGACGCCGCCGACCGAGCGCAGCAGCTCAGGGTCGGAGTTGGACATGGTTTCGCGCTCGGAGCCTGGTATCAGGGATCGTGTCATTCGAGTCAAGCGCTCGTGTATCCTACCGCGATGGCGGGAGCGCGAGGGGAGTTACCCTCGCCCAAGATGCAAGCGCGAGGGCAGAGCCCTCGCTTGAGACCCGTTATGCAGGGCGAGAAGGGCTTCGCGGACGGAATCTAGGAACTTGGTGGTGGTTGGGTTGAAATGGAACGGAAGCCACTCGGAAGCATCGGGCGCGAGGCGCCCGCGGGAGCGCGAGGGCAGAGCCCTCGTTTGGTAAGGAGGAAACGGTGAACTGGTATGCCATCGTGCACTGGCTGCATCTGACCCTGGCCGCGGTCTGGATCGGCGGTGCGGTCTCCAACGATCTGTTGCACCGGCGTTTGAAAACCACCGCCGATCCCGCGGCGCGGGCCGCGCTGGCCCAGTTCGGTGCCGTGGTGACCCGCAAGCTCGAGCTGCACGGCGCGATCCTGATGCCGATCCTCGGCTTTCTGATGTTGGCGCTGCCGAGCGGGCCGGGCTTCGCCATCTTCCGAAGCGGGGCTTGGTTTCACCTCAAGCTCAGCGCCGCTTTGGTGCTGATCGCCGTGAGTCTGGTGGCGGTGGGCAAGCAGCACGCGATCGCGGCCGCGGCCGAAGCCGGCGGCAGCGAGCTGGAACGCCGGCTGCGGAGCTACTTTCGACTCCGGGTGGTGGGGCTGGTGGCGATCGCCATCATCCTCTACTCGGTGATTCCCGGTCTGATGCGCCACTCGCTGTAGGCCGTCTCTACGGCTTGGCGGCGCGGTTTCGGTTTTTCGCGATATCTTTGATACGATCATCGGCGATGGACGATTTCGAGGCCGAGGTCGAGCAGCTCCGATTCGACAAGGGTGCGCGGATTCGCACCCTGCTCGAGGAGCTGCAGGACCGACCCGGCGCCGGCGCCGAGCTCAGCTGGCAAGAGCTGCTCGACTCGGTGCGCTGGGATCGGGAGCCGCCGCAGCCGGAGGAACGGCAGCGCTCATGAAAGCAGTCGCCGTCATCGGTCAGAAGGGTGGCAGCGGTAAGACCACCTCGGCGATCAACCTGGCCTTGTTTCTGGCCTGGGCCGGCCGCCGCACGCTGCTGATCGACACCGATCCGCAAGGCGCGGTGCGCGAGAACCTGCATCGCGCCGATGGCGACGAGCTGGCGCTGCCGGGCCTGGCGGGGCAGCCGCCGGTGCTGCGCTCGCGGGTCCAGCGGCTCTACTTCACCGAATGGCGCGAGATCGACAGCGAATCGTTTTCATCCCACAGCCCGTTTCTGGATCGGCTGGCGCAGCTGGCGCCGCATTTTCAATGGGTGCTGCTCGATACCCCGCCGGTCTATTCGGCGGCGATGCGCGACTGCCTGGAAGCGGTTCCCACTTGTCTCGCCGCGGTGCAATGCGAGCCGACTTCGATTCGGACCCTGCCGCTCTTGCTCTCCACGCTGAAAGGGCACCGCCAATACAATCCGGAGCTGCGGCTCGCGGCCGTGCTCCTGACCATGGCCGATCAGACCCCGCTGAGCCAGCGCCTCGACGCTTACGTGCACGAGGTGCTGGGCGATTTTGTTCCGGTCTTTCGGGTGCCGCGCGACGCCGCGCTGGTGGAGGCGTCGTTTAGACGCCACCGCCTGCCGGCCGATCTGCTCGCCACCGCGGGCATGCGCGCCTACCAGCGCTGCGCGGCGGCGCTGGAGCGGCAGATCGCGATCCCGGACTACCTGGAGTTTCGCAGCCAGATCGAACCGCTGCTGCAGCGCAGCGCTGCGGAGCGGCTCGCCGGCGAACCCGGCGCGCTGCGCCTGCGCCAGCTCGAAGGCGAGCGCGCGGCGCTGGAAAGCGAGCGGCAGGCGCTGCGGCAGCGCGAGCAATCGGTGCAGGACACCTTGCAGAAATGGACCTCGGTGATCAGCGATCTGGAGCGGCAGCTGGAGCAGGCCCGGGCCCGCGCGGATGAGCTCGAGCGGCAGCAGCATAGCCCGGCGGCCGAAGCTGCGGGTCGGGCGGAGCTCGAACAGCGGGTCGAGACGCTCCAGGCCGAAGCGCAAGCGGCGGCGAATCGGCTCGCACAGGAGCGTGCGGCGCTGGACCAGGAGCGGCGCCGGCGCGAGGCGGATGAGCGGCGCCTCGCCGAGCTCGACCAGCGAATGGACGTGCTGCAGGCGGAGCTGACCGAGCGAATCGGCGAGCGCGATCAAGCGCGCGCCCAAGCGCGGCAACTCGAGAGCGACTGGCAGCAGGCGCGCCAGGAGCTCGAGGCGATTCAGGTGGCGCCGCTGGCCGCTCCGGCCGACGAGGCCGGCGTCGGGGCCGACCAGCTCGAGCGCTTGCAGAACGAGCTGATCGAGACCGAGCAGCGCTTGCGCGACGAGGAACGGCTGCGCCAGCAGGCTGAGGCGCGGCTCGAGGAGCTGCGCGGGCGTTCCGAAGAGGCGGACGGCGACACCGGGCGCTTGACCGGAGGTCTGGGCCGGTCCGGCACCGATCCGGGGTCTCTGGGTCAACTGCTGCAGGAAATCGAAGGGCTCCATCGCGAGAACTCGCGGCTGGCGCGCGACAAGGAGCGTCTGCAGCGTCTGCTGGAGAGCAAAGAAGAGCAAGCCGATCGAATGCGGTCCGCTTTGGCCCGCGCATTGCGTTCCTCTGCACCGGCGCCGGCTGGACCCGAGGCGCCATCGCCGCCCGGCTCCGCCGGTCGCGCCGGGGAGCCGGAAGCGGCGGCCGAAGATCTCATGGCCGCGGAGTTCGACCAGATAACGTCCAACCTCGACGACCTGGCCGAGGATGTCTCCAAGACCGCCGCCGGACCGGTTCGGGAGCTGGGGACCGAACGGTCGTCGACCGACGTGGAGCTGCAGCGGATGCTGGATCAGGGTTTGCGCGATTATCACAAGGATTCCTAGCCGAGGCGGGAGGCAGGACGGTTGCCCTTGGTCGACGTGGCCGAAAGCGAGCTGGCGAAACGGCTGGTGGCCGAGCTGGAGGCGCTGGCGCGCGCCGATACGATCGGGCCGCCGGAGCCGGGCTCGGCCGATTCGAGCACCGGCGTGCGGCGCCGCGACAGCGGCGAGCGCGCGCTGCTGATCAGCGCGAGCCTGCTGTTCGGCTTGCGCGAGGGTTGGGGCGAGCTGGCGGCGACGCAGTTTTACCGCTGCGGCCGGAGCTGGGGGCAGGAGCTGGCGCTGCGGATCGAAGCCGAAGCGCGGCGCCGATTCTCGACCCCCGCGCTCGAAGCTCCGGCCGCCGCCGTGTTGGGCCTGTTCGGACAGCAGCTCGCGCGCGAAGGCTGGGGCCGGCTCCAGTTCGATTTTCAGCGCGGCGCGGCCGGTTTGGTGGAAGTGCGGCTCGAGAGCTCGGCGTGCGCCGAAAGTTTCGGCGACCTGGGGGCGCCCGGGTGCCACCTCTACGCCGGCATGCTGGCGGGCCTGCTCACGGTCTATGCGCGGCGCGAATTGGAGGCCCGCGAGATCGCCTGCCGCAGCGCCGGTGCCGATCTGTGCCGTTTCGTGGTCGCGCGGCCCGAGCTGCTGGCGCCGATCGAGCTCTGGTCGGAAGGCGCCATGGATGCGGAGGAGATTCTCGCCCGCCTCTCCGAGCCCGGCTAGGCCGTTGTGCGAGGTGAAACGAGAATTTTGTTCTAAAACCAGTCCACTCTCAAGCGCGGGTGTCGCGGTGCGGCCGTACGGCTCGTGGGCCTCGCCGATCACGTTGGAGTCGCTGGTCGCCGGCAGCCGGCGCTACGCCGAGATCGCGCTCGACGGTGAGGATATCTACTGGTGCGAAGGCCGGCCGCAAGAAGGCGGTCGTCAAGTCTTGCTACGCCGCGGCGCCAGCGGCGCGATCCGTGAGCTCACACCGGCGCCGTTCAACGTTCGAACCCGGGTGCACGAATACGGTGGCGGCGCCTTTTTGGCGGCGGCCGGCAGGGTCTATTGCTCCGATTTCGATGATCAGCGCCTGTATCGGATCGATGCCGGCGGTGGACCGACGCCGATCACGCCGCCGCGCGGCCTGCGCTTCGCGGACGGAATCTACGACCTTTGCCGCGACCGCTTGATCTATGTGGCCGAGGATCATGGCGATGCGGCGCGGGAACCGGTCGCCAGCCTGGTCGCGGTCGATCCCGCCGGCGCCGCGGCGCCGCAAGTCCTGGTCGCCGGCAGCGACTTCTACGCCGCGCCGCGTCTGAGCCCCGACGGCACGCGGCTCGCTTGGCTGAGCTGGAACCACCCCAACATGCCGTGGGATGGAACCGAGCTGTGGGTCGCGGAGCTTGGGGGCGACGGATCGGTCGGCGCGCGAACTCGAGTCGCCGGCGGCAGCACCGAATCGATCTTTCAACCGCAATGGTCACCGGACGGCGTGTTGCATTTCGTCTCGGATCGCAGCGGCTGGTGGAACCTCTACCGCCAGCGCGGGCAGCGGATCGAAGCCTTGACCGAGCTCGACGCCGAGCTCGGCCGCCCGCACTGGACCTTCGGCAATCCGACTTACGGTTTTGCGGGTCCGCGCTGCATCATCTGTAGCTTCACCCGCAGCGGCCGCTGGGGCCTGGCGCGGTTGGAGCCGGAGTCGCGCCGGCTCGAGCCGATCGAGACGCCGTTCAGCGAGATCGATCAGGTTCATGCAACCCAGACTCACGCCTTGTTTGTGGGCGGAGCGCCGCTCGAGCCGCGCTCGGTGGTGCGGATCGAGCTGGCCAGCGGCGCGCTCGAGCGGCTGGCGCGCTCGAGCCCGGCGGCGATCGATTCGGGTTATCTCTCGGTGCCGGAGGCGATCGAGTTTCCGAGCGCGCGCGGCCGCACCGCGCACGGTCTGTTCTATCCGCCGCGCAACCGCGATTTTCGCGCGCCTCCGGGTGAGAAGCCGCCGCTGCTGGTCAACTGCCACGGCGGGCCGACCGCGGCGGCCGGCGTAGCGCTGGATCTGGCGCTGCAGTTCTGGACCAGCCGCGGGATCGCGGTCTTGGACGTCAACTACGGCGGCAGCAGCGGCTACGGCCGCGCCTACCGCGAGCGTCTGAAAGGGCAGTGGGGGGTGGTCGACGTCGAGGACTGCATCCACGGTGCCCGCCATCTGGCGCAGGCCGGTCGGGTCGATGGCGCGCGCCTCGCGATTCGAGGCGGCAGCGCCGGCGGTTTCACGGCGCTCTGCGCGCTCGCGGCGAGCGGCCTGTTCCGCGCCGGCGCCAGCTACTACGGGGTCAGCGACCTCGAGCGCCTGGCCCGAACCAGCCACAAGTTCGAGGCCCACTACCTCGATGGCTTGGTCGGCCCCTATCCGGAGCGGATCGAGCTGTATCGCGAGCGATCGCCGCTATACAACGCCGATCGAATCGGCTGCCCGGTGATCTTCTTTCAGGGACTGGAGGATCAGGTGGTGCCGCCGGAGCAGGCCGAGCGCATGGTCGCGGCGCTGCGCGCCCGCAAGCTGCCGGTCGCCTACGTGAGCTTCGCCGGCGAGCAGCACGGCCTGCGCCGGTCCGAGAGCATCCGCCGCGCCCGCGAGTGCGAGCTCGCCTTCTACGCCCGCGTGCTCGGCTTCGAGCCGGCCGATCCGGTCGCAGCGCTGCCGATCGACAACCTATAAGCTACCCGCCAACCCGGATCATCCAGAAATGTAGGGGCGGGGCTCGTCCCCGCGCGAAAGCACGGCAGCTGGCGTACACCGATGTAGGGGCGGGGCTGGTCCCCGCCCGTGCCGTTTTCCACCTCCGATCAGTCTGTTCGTTGCGCGCGACGGGAAGGGGCACTTGTCCCCTCCCGCACTGCCCAACAACTGTCGACCGGGACAGCCAATGCCGGTGCATCGGTGGCCGGTCGGTGTGTCGGGCGCCGAGATTGGGCGGGGACAAGCCCCGCCCCTACGGCAGGAGCGCGTAGACTCGGGCCGGGGCGCCGGTGCCGCCTTCGATCTTCATCGGGGCCACGATCAAGGTGGCGCCGGTCGGCGGCAGCGGGTCGAGATTGGTCAGGTTCTCGAGGCCGAATTTGTCGGCGCCGTTGAGCACCTGGTGGACGATGAAGTCCTTCGAGGGCCCGTGATCGATGCTGGCGGTGTCGATGCCGACGCCGTGGATGCTGCGCTCGCGTGCCAGGAATTCGGCCGCCTCGCGCGACAGACCCGGAAAGTGCAGATTCGAAGTGTCGCCCGGAACATCGCTGCCCATGTAGGCCTTGCGGTCCGGCCAGCGGTGATGCCAGCCGGTCCGGACCACCACGATGACCCCGGCGTCCAGACGGCCGTGCTGCTTTTCCCACGCTTTCAGATCGGCCCGCGTCAGCCGGTAGTCCGGATCGGCGGCGCACTGGTCGGCGATATCCACCACCGCGGCCGGGGCGACCAATTTTTGCAGCGCGATCTGGTCGACGGCGCTTTGGCCGCGGCCGAAGTGGATCGGCGCGTCGAGATGGGTGCCGCTGTGCTCGGGGGTGGAGAATTCGGCCGCGGTGTACCAGTAGCCGGCTTCACTCTCGCCCCAGGCGGTCCTGGTCCATGCGAACGGCTTGCCGGTTGGCCAGTACAGCGTTTCGGGGCCGTAGCCGTGCGAAAGATCGATCAATTTGGTTGCGTCCATCCCCCACCCTCCAGCGGCAAAGCTCAAACAGAGTAGAAAAGCGCCGGGCACCCCTAAGGATGTCGCGCTGGCCGGTGGCTTCACTCGGGGGGCGGCAGCGGCCGGCCGTCGGGGCCGAGAACCGCGGATTTGCTGAGGCTCCATATGGTCTCCTGGGCTCCATCCTTGTGGTGTTGGTAGCGCGCGGCCGCGAACAAGAAGTCGCCGAGCCGGTTGAGGTAGATCCGCACCGTTTGCGGCACCGCTTCGGTGCGCGCCAAAAGGACGACTCGGCGCTCGGCGCGGCGGCAAACGGTTCGCGCTACATGCAGCAGCGCCGCGGCCGGCGAGCCGGGGCCGCCGGGAAGCACGAACAGCTTGAGCGGCAGGCATTGGGCCATCAAGGCGTCGATCCAGCGCTCCAGCCGGACCGAATCCTCGGCTCCGACCGCGCGCCCGCCGCCCGACCGATCGGCGCCCGCGAGCTCGGCGCCGATCACGAACAGCAGATCCTGAACATGGAGCAAGCGCGGCGTCAAGTAGGGATCGCGGGTGAATCCGAGCACGGCGCCGATCCAGCTGTTGGTCTCATCGACCGCGCCGTAGGCTTCGAGACGGGCGCTGTCCTTGGCGGTGCGCGAACCGTCCGCCAGCGCAGTGCTGCCGTCGTCTCCGCCGCGGGTATAGATCGGGCTCACGCGCGCGCCGCTCGCGAAGCGCGGCTGTTGGGTTCCGGCTCGGGGCCAGCGGTGCCGCTCTGGCTCACGGGATCACCGGCCGCTATTCGACGATCAGCCGCTGGCCCGGGTGAATGACGTGAATCCGTCGCAGATCGTTGATCCGCGCCAGCTCCGCCACCGTGGTGCTGAACCGCGCCGCGATCCGAGCCAGCGTATCGCCGCGCTGCACCGTGTAGGTGTTGTGTTTCTGGCGGCCGTGCCGCGCTTCTTCGGGCAGGCTGGCGTAGAGCCGGCCGGCATCCCAGGAGTAATCCGGCGGCAGGTGCAACTGGTAGCCGGCCGGAACGAACCGGCGGCCTTCCAGCACGCTCGGCAGCAGCGCCGGGTTGTATTCGCGGATCTGATCGCGGCTGAGCCCGAGCGCCAGCGACAGCGCCGGCAGCGGCACGTAGTCTTGGACCACGAAGCGGCGCGGATTCTCGGGCCGCTCCGGCACTACCTCGGGGAAGGCGCCGGAGCGTTCGCCGTAGAGCTCGAGCGCGGCGAGGAATTCGGGATAGAAGTTGCGCCCGGCGTAGCCGAAGGCGCGCCCGTCGTGCTCGCGCAGAATCCGGAGGAAGTCCTGATTGCCGAAGCGGCGCACCGCCCGCTTCATGCCGTTGAGGCCGTAGTTGTAGGCCACCACGGCGAGCGGCCAGCTTCCGAGCGCTTCGTAATTGCCGCGCAGCACCGCGGCGGCGGCGGCGGTGGAAAGGAATGGATCGCGCCGCTCGTCGACCGCGTCATCGATCTGCAAGCTGCCGCGGACGGTGGCGGCCATCAGCTGCCAGAGGCCGACGGCGCGCGCCGAGCTGTGGGCCTCGACTTGGAAACTCGATTCGATGAACGGCAGCGCGGCGAGAGTCTGCGGCACGCCCTGCTCGCGCAGGACCGCCAGGATCCCCGGCAGAAAGCGGCCGCTCTTCTCCAAGGCGTAGGCAAACTTTTCACGGATGCCGCGCTGCAGATGGAGCCGCTCGGGCGCGGCCTTGAGCTCGGAGCGGCTCGCGCCGGCAAACAATGCGGCGAGCCGGGCCTCGTCGCCCTCGAGTGCGGATGGATCATCGGCCTGGGCCACGCGGCGCAGCCCGCGCCGGATCCGATCGGCCGCATGGTCGAGCGCGCGGCGCCGCGCCAGCCCGGTGAGCGCGACCCCGTCGCCTTCGGCCACCAGATCCACCACCCCGTAGACCCGCCACGGCTGATCGCGGTCGTGGAGCAAAATCTGGTCCTCGCCGTGGCGCGAGAACACCGCTTTCCAGAAATCGACCGTGGGCCGCAGCTCCGGCGGCAACGGAAACTGGCTGCGGTCCCAAGGAATCGGCGGTGGGTGCGCAGCCGCCGCTTCCCACTCGACCTCGAAATCCAGCGCCGCAGGCGCCGGTGGCGAGGAGCTCGTGCTGTCGGCCGCTGCCACTCCGAGCAGCACGATCCCGATCGTCAGCGACAACGCTTGGATCCTTCGCTGGCTTCTCACAAAACAGCCCCCCAAGCCGGCCGCTTCGAGGGTACGAAGCCGAGCGCGGGCTGTCAACCTTTTTGCCGCCCCGGGTGCCGGCCCGCTGACAGTTCACGGTACAATGGCGCCACACAAACTCTCGAGGAGATCAAGCGCGATGGGATCGATCCTGGGTCATGCGTTACTCTGGAGCGGGATGTTGCCGCTGATGGCGATCGTGCCCGCCACTCAACCCGACGCTTTCGATCGGGTGATCCGCGGCGGTTGGCTCTACGACGGTCGCGGCGGGCCGCCGCGGCGCGCCGACATCGGCATCCGCGGTGATCGGATCGCGGCGGTCGGAGCGCTCGATGGGGCTCGCGCCCAGCAGGTCCTGGATGCCGAGGGTCTCGCGGTCGCGCCCGGATTCATCAACATGCTGTCGTGGTCGGTCGACACTCTGATTATCGACGGCCGCTCGCAAGGCGAGGTGCGCCAAGGTGTGACCACCCAGATCTTCGGCGAAGGCGTGTCGATGGGGCCGCTGACCGAGACCATGAAGCGACGCATGCTCGAGCAGCAGGGCGATCTCAAGTACGACATCGCCTGGACCAGCTTGGCCGAGTACCTCGAGTATCTCGAGCGCCGCGGCGTGGCGCAGAACGTGGCCTCGTTCATCGGCGCCACCACCCTGCGCGAGCATGTCATCGGTCTGGAGGATAAGGCGCCGACCGCGGCCCAGCTCGAAGAGATGCGCGCGCTGGTGCGCCGCGAGATGGAGGCCGGCGCGCTCGGCATCGGGTCCTCGCTGATCTATGCGCCCGCCTTCTACGCCAGCACCGAGGAGCTGATCGAGCTGTGCAAGGTGGCGGCGCGCTACCAGGGCAAGTACATCTCCCACATCCGCAGCGAAGGCAACCGGCTGATCGAGGCAGTCGAGGAGCTGATCCGGATCAGCCGCGAGGCCCGGATTCCGGCCGAGATCTATCATCTCAAGGCCGCCGGCCAGAGCAACTGGCCCAAGCTGGATCGGGTCATCGCGATGGTCGAAACGGCGCGCCGCGAGGGTTTGGCGATCAGCGCCGACATGTACCTCTACCCGGCCGGCGCCACCGGACTGGACGCGGCCATGCCGCCGTGGGCGCTCGACGGCGGCTACGAAGCGCTGTTCGCGCGGCTCGAGGATCCCGCGCAGCGTGGGAAGATCGCATCCGCGATCCGAACCCCGAGCGACGAGTGGGAGAACCTCTACCTCTCCGCCGGTTCGCCGGAGCGCGTGCTGCTGGTCGAGTTCAAGTCCGAGGCGCTCAAGCCTTACACCGGCAAGACCCTGGCCGAGGTCGCCGCGCTGCGCGGCACCGACCCGGTCGAGACGATCATGGATCTGGTGCTGGCGGACCGCTCCCGGGTCGGCACGGTCTATTTCATGATGTCGGAGGACAACATCAAGAAGCAGCTGCGCCAACCGTGGGTATCGCTGGGGTCGGACGCCGGGTCGATGGCGCCCGAAGGAGTCTTCCTCAAATCCTCGACCCATCCGCGCGCCTACGGCAACTTCGCCCGGCTGCTGGGCAAGTACGTGCGCGAGGAGAAGGTGCTGACCTTGGAGGAGGCGATCCGCCGCGTGACCAGCCTGCCGGCCGCCAACTTGGGGCTCGACGGCCGCGGCGCGATCGAGCCCGGCATGTTCGCCGACCTGGTGGTGTTCGATCCGGAGACCATCGCCGACCGGGCCACGTTCGAAAACCCGCACCAGTACGCGGTCGGAGTGCGCGATGTCCTGGTCAACGGCGTGCCGGTGCTGCTCGGCGGCGAGCACACCGGCGCGACGCCGGGCCGCGCGCTCTGGGGCCCGGGCAAGCTGGGACAGTAGGGGTCATTCGGAGCGCAGGGCGGTGAGGGCTTGGCGGGCAGCGCGGGCCGTGGGAACGGCGCTCGCGAGCGCCGAGACGGCCGCAACGACCAGCGCAACTTGGATGAATGTCACC
>DASWHO010000147.1:0-13865 GCA_036398155.1 Acidobacteriota bacterium | reverse complement strand
ATGGGTCGCGTTATGGGCGCCGCCGGGTCAGCCGCAAGGCGCGGCGACGCAGGCAATGCCGTAGCATTGTCGAGGAGCCGCAACGTCGCGGATGGCCTGGCGCCGCCCATAACCCTGTGGGCGCCAGGAGGTGCGGGGGAGGTCCCCCGCTGGATAAGCGGTTGCGGCCGCATGCTGCGTTGCTCTTGGCGTAGAGAGCGGGGGATGCTCCCCCGCGCCCCCTCGACGATGCACACGGCATCGTCTCCTCCTCGCGCCTTGCCTGCGACTCGCAAGCCCCATGCGCGCGACCCATGCTTTCTGCCGCGCAGGCTCCTAGACCCATCGCCGCGGAGCGAGCATGGGTGGCATGGGCACGCCCAGCGCGCCCGTGGACGATCTCAACGCCATGCACGACTTGACCATGGGCGCCCTTCGGCCGCCCATGCCACCCCCTTGGCGAAGTGGTGAGTCACACAAGTGCCGCAACAGGTTCAGAACTTGCTCGAGCTGGTGCCGCGCCGGCTGGCCGCATTCGAGCCCGGCGAACGACAGACCGTCGACCTGCTGCTGCCGCGCTACGGCTCGAGCCGGATCGGTCACTGGCTCGAGCGGCACCTGCGCTCGGCGCCGATTCGGGTGCGCCTCGACGAGTTCGGCAGCGCGGTCTGGCGGCTCTGCGACGGGCGCCGCAATGTGCACCAGATCGCGCAAGAGCTGGAACGGGCTTTCGGCGCGCGGATCCAACCGGTTTACGATCGGCTGGCGCGCTACTTCCGCAGCCTCGAGCGGCGCAAGCTGATCGAGTGGGACCCGCGCGAACCAACATGAGCCCACCACGTCGTCATTCCGGCGCAAGCCGGAATCCAGGCCGAGCCGACTCCTTCACTGTGCGCCGCTCGTCCATGGGCGCTCTTCGCCCGCCCATGCCACCCATTCGCACCATACTGCTAGTCCTAGGGCTGGCGGTCTCGGCCGCCGCCCAGGACCACCAGGTCTTGGGCCCGGTGCTCGGCGCGCCCGAGCCCGACGCGGTGCGGATTTGGATGCGGGTGCCGCCGGCCGACGGCGGCGAGTTCTCGGTGCTGCTGCGCAGCGGTCACGGGGGGCTGCAGCGCAGCGCCTGGATCCGTACCGATCCCGGCCGCGATCACACCGCGGTCGCGCGGATCGACGGCCTCGAGCCGGATACCGAATACCGCTATCGGGTGCGGCTACGCGGTTTCGCCGACAGCGACGAGGCCACCGAGCAATGGCATCCGATCCGCACCGCGCCGCGGCCGAGCGCTCCGGCGCGGCTGCGTCTGGCGTTCGGTTCGTGCGCCAACCGCCCCGGCGACCAGCCGGTGTGGGACGCGATTCGCGCCCAGACGCCGGACCTGTTCTTGAGCCTCGGCGACCTGCCCTATGCCGACACCCGCGAACCGGCGCTGCTGTTCGCCCGCTACCGCGAGTCCCGCGGCGATCCGCGCTACTTGGCGCTGGCGCGCGAGGTGCCGACGCTCGCGATCTGGGACGATCACGACTTCGGCGGCAACGACATGGACGGGCGCGTGCCGGGCAAGGAAATCGCGCTCCATGCGTTTCGCTCTTACTGGCCCAATCCCGGCTCCGGCGGCGCCGAGCCCAACCCGCGCCCTGGAGTCTGGGATACGTTCCGCTGGGGGCCGATCGAGATCTTTCTGCTCGACGACCAGAGCTTTCGCAACGTGCCCCGCAAGGGCGTCGACCTGTTGGGAGAACAGCAGCGCCGCTGGCTCGAGCGCGAGCTCACCGCATCCAACGCCACAATCAAGCTGATCGCCTCCGGCGGCGCGTTCCACGATCGGCCGGTCGCCTGGCGCTTTCTGGGCCTGTTTCCGATCGTACGCCGCGACACCTGGTGGAGCTACCAAGACCGCGACTGGCTGTTCGGCCTGCTGGCGCGCCATTCCATAACCGGGGTGGTTCTGCTGGCCGGCGACCTGCACCGCCACGAAGTCCACCGGTTGGACTGGAAAGGCGGCTATCCGCTCTACGAGCTGATCAGCTCGCCGCTGCGGCAGAACCTGCGCGCCTGCGTCGCCAGCGCCGGCTCGCGCCAGTGGTGCGCTTCCAAGGAAGGATTCGCGCTGCTCGACATCGAAGACTCGGTCACCTACTCCTACTGGGACTCCCACGGCCGCCGCCTCCACAAGCCCACCACCCTCCACCCGTTCCCGTAGAAACGGGGACAGGGGAAATGTAGGGGCGGGGCTCGTCCCCGCCCGAGCAGTCGTCAACTCGATCGCTGCGCTTCACGGGAGGGGACAAGCCCCTCCCCTACATGGAATTCGGCCAAGGCCGAAGCTCAGATCCGCCGCCGCGGCTACGGGGGAATGGCGGTGGTGATCGGATAGCCCGCGGCCGACAGGCGGTCGACGACCTCGTGCGAGTGCGCTTGATTGCGGGTCTCGAGCAGAAGCTCGACGCCGACGTCGCCGACCGGAATCTCCCAACCCTCGCGGTGATGCCGGATCTCCAGAATGTTGACCTTGAGCTCGGTCAGCAGCAGCAGGATGCGATTGAGCTGGCCGGGCCGATCCGCGACCCGGGTGCGCAGGCACAGGTAGCGTCCGTCCGCGGTCAGGCCGCGCTCGATCGCGTGGGCGATCAGGTTGGTGTCGATGTTGCCGCCCGACAGCACCACGCAGGTCTTGGGACCGCGGTTGGGAATTCGGCCCGCCAGCAGCGCCGCGACCCCCGCGGCTCCGGCCCCTTCCACCACCACCCGCGAGCGCTCCAGCAGCACCACCATCGCGCGCACGATCTCGCCTTCGGGCACGGTCACCATGTCGTCGACGTAGCGCTGCAGGATCGAGAACGGCAGCGGATGGACCTCGGCCACCTTGATGCCGTCGGCGATGGTCCGCGGCCGCTCGGCCGGCAGCGGCCGGCCGGCGCGCCAGGAGCGCACCATGGTCGAGGCGCTCTCGGCCTGCACGCCGATCACGCGGATCTGCGGGCGCTGGCTTTTGATCGCGACCAGCATGCCGGCCAGCAGCCCGCCGCCGCCGACCGGCACCACCACGGTCGAGACCTCGGGCAGCTCCTCGAGCAGCTCGAGCCCCACGCTGCCCTGGCCCGCGATCACCCACGGATCGGCAAACGGGTGCACGAAACCTAATCCTTCACGAGCTTGGATCGTGCGCGCGTGTGCCAGCGCCTCCTCCAGATTCTCGCCTTCCAGCACCACTTGCGCGCCGTAGCCGCGGCAGCGCTCGATCTTGGTCAGCGGCGAGTTGTGGGGCATCACCACGGTCGCTTCCATCCCTAAGAGCCGCGCCGCGAAGGCCACGCCTTGAGCGTGGTTGCCGGCCGAGGCGCACACCACCCCGCCGCGCTCGCCCTGCTCGCGGCGGCGGGTCAGATGGACGTACGCGCCGCGCGGCTTGAACGAGCCGGTGCGCTGCAGGTTTTCCAACTTGAGATAGATCTCGGCCCCGACCAGATCCGAGAGGGTGTACGACTCGATCACCGGCGTCGCGCGCAGCACCGGGCGGATGCGCTCGCGCGCCGCCAGAACATCGTCGAGCTGCAAGGTGGCGTCCGCGCCGGTTGGGTCGGTCGCGCTGTTCATGGCGCCCCAGGATGCCACCGACCGGGCTGGGAATCGAGCGCTGCAATGATTGCTCGCGCTCCGGCCTGGAGAAGGCGACACTGCGCGCACCCGATCGTGGCTGCAGGGCGCTTCCTGGTCGGGTGGCATGGGCGGCCGAAGGGCGCCCATGGACAACCGCGGCGCTGCGCAAGGGATCCCACGAAGGCCACGCTCGACTTCACCTACACCCAACTTGTCCCCGCCTGAGCACAGCGCATGAATGCGAATCCCTCTACGCGAACGCCGAAGGCCGCGGGATTTTCGCAGGACGCGGAGCCATTCGCCGGCCGTGCTGAGGCGGGGGCAAGCCCCGCCACTTGCATCAAAAACCGGCTGCGGCTCTGCCGCTCTCCTATCCACCGCCGGGTTGTAGCAGCTTGAGCGCTGGTTCATAGTCCGGTTGGAGCTCGAGGCAGCGGCGCAGCAGACTTTCGACCTGCTGCCGGTCGGCGCCCTGCTGGGCCCGCACCGTGGCCAGCAGGTAATAACCGGCGGGATCCTGCGGGCGCAGCTTGGTGACCTGCTCGAAAGCCGCGGCCGCGCCGGCAAGATCGCCGCGGCCCTTGAGCGAGAGGCCGAGATTCTGCCAGGCGCGATCATTCTGCGGAAAGCGCTCGAGCTCCGCGCGGTAGGCCGCGGCCGCCGCTTCCTGCCGGCCACGGCCCTCGGCGATCAGCGCCAAGTTGAAGTGCACGTCCGGCACCGCATCGCCGCTGGCCGCGGCGCGGCGCAGCAGGCGCTCGGCCGGCTCGATCCGTCCCTGCTCCAGCTCGATCAGGCCGAGCTGAGCGGCCGCGGCGCCGGCCGCGTCCTCGATCTCGAGTAGCGGCTCCAGCAGCGCGCGCGCCGCATTGAGCTGTTTGCGCTCCGCCAGCAGAGTCGCGAGCGCGAGCTGGGCGGGATGATAGGACGGATCGCTGAGCATCAGATCGCGCAACACCCGCTCCGCCGCATCCGGCTCGCGGTTCGAAACATAGGCCCGACTCAGCGCCAGCTTCATCGCCGGCGGCGCCTCGCCGCCGCCGATGCCGCGCTCGAGCGTCCGAATCGCCTCCGGGTAGCGGCCCAGCGCCAACTCGGCGATGCCGAGAATGTGATAGGCGTCGGTGAAGCTCGACTGGAGCTCCAAGACTTGCCGGGCCACCGCCGCGGCCCGGTTCCAGTCCTGATCGTGCACCGCCTGCCAGGCGTTTTGCGTCTGCACCAGCACGCGGTCGAGCTTGGCGATGTGGTCTTTCGGATCCGGCAACGGTTTCCCGGCTTCGACCTGCACGGTTCCACCGGCGTAGCCCAAGGCCCGGAGCTGGGCCAGGGTTTCCGGATCCAGCTCGGCCGGCTCGGCCGGCGTTTCGCTCGCCCCGATGCGCTGGCGAACCCGGTCCAGGTGCGCTTCGAGATCGCGCGCCACCTGGGGACGCTCGCCGTAGAGGTTGCGGGTCTCGCCGGGATCGTCGGCCAGATCGTAGAGCTCGGGCTTGGTAGTCCGAATCAACTTGTAACGCGCGGTGCGCAGACTCAACAGCTCCGACCATCCGTAGTGATAGCGGCCGTAGAGGCTCTCCATGTAAGCCGGCACCGCGCCGAGCGACTGGCCGCGCATCAGCGGCACCAGGCTGCGACCGTGGAGCCCGGCCGGAGGCTCGAGGCCGAGCAGCTCGAGCACGGTCGGCACCACGTCGGCGAGCCGCACCACATCGTCCACCCTCCGGCCGTGGAAGCGGCCGTCGGGCAGCCGCACGATCAAAGGCACGTGCATGATCTCCTGATAGATCAGCACTGAATGCGTCGATTCGACATGATCGCTGAGCCCTTCGCCGTGATCGGCGGCCGCCACCAGCAAGGTGCGGCGCTCGAGCCCGCGCCGGCGCAGCTGCTCGGTCAGCTCGCCGACCAACGTATCGGTGAACGCGACTTCGGCCTCGTAGCTGGAAGAGCCGTACTCGCTGGCGTACGGCTCCGGCGCCAGATACGGATAGTGCGGGTCATAGAAGTGAACCCAGAGAAAGAACGGCTCGCGCGGCGCCTGGCCGAGCGCGTTGAGCGCCTCGTCCAGGACCCGATCGCCGCGTTTGTGCAGCCAGAGTGGATCGACGAAGCGCGCGCTGTCGGCCGGCTGTTCGAAGTCGTCGCGGAAGACATCGAATCCCTGCGCGATGCCCCAGCGCGAGTGCAGCACGAACGAGCCGACGACCGCCAGGGTGTGGTAGCCGTGCTGCTGCAAACGCTCGGCCAGCAAGGTCTGCGAGGCTTGGACGAAGAAGCCGCCGTTGTCGTGCACGCCATGAGCCGCCGGATACAAACCGGTCATCAAGGTGGTATGCGACGGCAAGGTCAGCGGCGTCGAGCAGTGCGCGCCGGTGAACAGCACGCCTTCGCGCGCCAGTCGATCGAGCGCCGGGGTCGCCACGCGCTTCGAACCGTAGGCGCCGACATGATCGGTGCGCAGCGTATCGAGCGTGATCAGCACCAGGTTCCAAGGCTGGCGCGGCGCGCCGCCGCCACCCTGGCGCGGAGGCAACGCCGGCGCCAGACCCGCCAGCAGCAGCGGTAGACTCAGCGCCGCGCTTCGCCGCAGTGCCGCGCGCGCGCGCACTCTCTCCATGACCGCGATCATCCAACCATCGATTCTAGCCCGCATTTCTCACAAGGCATCTACTGCGGCGACGTAATGCACGGTGTCTGCGGCGTTATGCTTGCCCGGCCTCCTCGACATACTGTCCAGTATGCCTGCGTCGGCCGGGCTGCGCATGCCTTGCATCCACCGCACCTTACGTCGCCTCGCGACGATGCCTCGTGAGAAAAGCGGGCTAGGGCGAGGGGGATGCGCGAGGGGAGCCTCCTGAACCTGGATTGGCGCCGAATAGGATCGTTGACCGTTTCGGAGTCGCTTGATTAGACTGAAAAACGCAAGCGACGGAATTCGCGCGTGCCCGGCTCCATGCATGCGGACGCTTCGGCCCGAGGAAAGAGCGTGAGCCAGCCAGCCAACCTGTCCAGCGAGCAGCTGGTCTCGCTGTACCGCACCATGCTGCTGACCCGCCGGCTCGATGAGAAGATGCTGGTGCTGCTGCGTCAAGGCAAGAGCTTCTTTCACATCGGTGCTTCGGGTCACGAGGCCTGCCAGGTGGCCGCCGCCGCCTGCCTGCGTCCCGGCCACGACTGGTCCTATCCCTATTACCGCGATCTCGCGTTCGTGCTCCAGCTCGGCATGACCGCCGAGGAGACGATGTTGTGCTTCCTGGCCCGCGCCGAAGATCCCAATTCCGGCGGCCGCCAGATGCCGGCTCACTACGGGCACAAGAAGCTCCGCATCGTCTCGCAGTCCAGCCCGACCGGCACCCAGTTTCTGCAGGCGACCGGCTGCGGGCTCGGAGCGCTCAAGGAAGGCAAGGACGAGGTGGTGTTCGTCTCCGCCGGCGAGGGCACCTGCGCCCAGGGCGATTTTCACGAGGCGATCAATTGGGCGGCCCGCGAGCGCGCCCCGGTGATCTTCTTCATCGAGGACAACAAGTACGCGATCTCGGTGCCGATCACGCAGCAGCTCGCCGGCGCCTCGGTCTACGAGCTGGTGCGCGGCTACAGCGGTCTGGAGCGCGTCCAGGTCGACGGCACCGATCTCGAAGCCAGCTTCGCGGCCATGCAGCGCGCGGTCGCGCGGGCGCGCTCCGGCGCGGGGCCGAGCCTGATCGTGGCCGATGTGGTGCGCTTGCTGCCGCATTCGTCCTCCGACGACCAGCGCAAGTACCGCGCGTCCGAGGAGCTCGAGCAGGATCGCCAGCGCGATCCGATCGCGCGGCTCGAGCGGCGCCTGCTCGAAGCCGGAGTCCTCGATCGAGCGGCGCTCGAGCGGATCCAGCGTGAGACCACCGAAAAGGTCGAAGCCGCCGTCGAATGGGCGGACTCCAGACCCCACCCCAAGCCCGAGACCGCGCTCGATCATCTCTATCCACCGAGTCCGAAGCTCACGCCGCCAGCGGCGCCCGATCCGGAGGCCGAGCCGGTGGTGATGGTCGACGCCATCAACCACGCGCTGATGGAGGAGATGGAACGCGACGGCTCGATCTATGTGTTCGGCCAGGATGTCGCCGGCAGCAAGGGCGGCGTGTTCACCGCCACCCGCGGGCTGACCGCCAAGTTCGGCGAGGAGCGCTGCTTCAACGCGCCGCTGGCCGAGTCGAGCATCATCGGGGTCGCGATCGGGATGGCATTGCGCGGGCTCAAGCCGGTGGTCGAGATCCAGTTCGGCGATTACATCTGGACCGCGATGATGCAGCTCCGAAACGAGCTGGCCATGATGTGCTATCGCAGCAGCGGGGCGTGGAGCTGTCCGGTGGTGGTGCGGGTGCCGGTTGCGGGCTACATCCACGGCGCGCCCTACCACAGCCAGTCGATCGAAGGGTTTTTCTGCCACGTGCCGGGGCTCAGGGTGGTGCTGCCCTCGAATGCCGCCGACGCCAAAGGGCTGCTGAAAGCGGCGATCCGCGGCAACGAGCCGGTGCTGTTTCTCGAGCCCAAGGGGCTCTATCGCCAGGGCTACGCGCGCGCGCCCGAGCCCGGGCCCGACTACGTGCTGCCGTTGGGGCTGGCGTCGATCAAGCGAACCGGCGACGACATCAGCTTGATCACCTACGGGACGCTGGTGCAGAAATCACTGGAAGCCGCGCAGAAGCTGGCGGAGGAGGGCGTCGAGGTCGAGGTGATCGACTTGCGAACCCTCAATCCACTCGATCTCGAGGCGGTGCTGCGCTCGGTGCGCAAGACCGGGCGCGTGGTGATCGCGCACGAGGATACGCTCACCGGCGGTTTCGGCGCCGACCTGGCGGCGCTGATCGCCGATCAAGCGTTCGAGTGGCTGGACGCACCGATTCGGCGGGTTGCCGCCAAGGACGTGCCCTGCCCCTACAACTGGTTTCTGGAGGAAGTGGTCCTGCCCCAAACGGCGGACGTGGTCGCCGCGCTGCGGGACCTGGCGGCATATTGATTTAGACTGTACTTTAAAGGTCATAATATAAGTAACGATAATTATTGACTTTCTGATCAGTGCATCGTAGCATGGACCGGATGGCAGACCTGGGCTCGAAGAAGACGGTCAGGCTCCGGAGGATGCTGGGCGTGATGATCTGGCTCGCGCTCGCGGGGGAGCTGCTGCACGTCGGAATGTCCGCTTTGCTGCCCTGACGAGCCGAGCAGTTCGGGCTTGATTTTCCCGGCCGCATCGTCCCGAATGGGGTGGCAAGGGCAGACCAGCGGCGCCCATGAGCGAGGTCCGCACCCTGAGTGACGTCGTCCATGGGCGCGCTGCGCGTGCCCATGCCACCCAGGTGCGCGCATTCTGTGCTCCTCGCTGACAAGGGTCTGCTGAAGCAGGCAAGGGTCGTATTGGTTCGTCCCCAGGAGAGCGGCAACCTGGGGGCCGTCTGCCGCGCAGTCAAGAACACCGGCCTTGGCGCGGTGCGGGTGGTGGGCGGCGCCGCCGACCCGCAAGCGGACGCGGCGCGGAACCTGGCCGCCAAGGCCCAGGATGTGCTGCGCCGGGTCGAACGCGCCCCGACCTTGCCCGACGCGGTGGCCGATTGCGTGCTGGTGGTCGCCACCACCCGGCGCGCCGGCCGCCAGCGCCGCCCTGCAATCGCGCCGCGCGCGATCGCGCCGGATCTGCTCGAAGCTCTGCGCGGCGGTCCGGTCGCTTTGGTATTCGGACCGGAGCGCACCGGCCTGAGCGCCGGCGAGCTGCGCTGCTGCCATCGAGTGGTGACGATCCCATCGAGCCCGGACTATCCCTCGCTCAATCTGGCGCAGGCAGTCTTGATCCTGGGATACGAGCTGATGTTGGCGGCGGGGGTTCACCCTGCCGCAGCGCAGCCGCAGCGCGCGCGAGCCGAGCTGTTGGAGATTCTATTTGCCAAGCTCAAATCCGCGCTGCTCGCGGTCGGGTTTCTGCATCGCGACAACCCCGAGCATCTGCACTGGGCCTTGCGCCAGGTGCTGGGCCGCGCCGCGCTGACCGAAACCGAGGCCAAGATCCTGATCGGCATGGCGACCCAGATCGAATGGTACGTGCGCCAGCACCCCGGCCCGCCGTATCCGGGCAGGTGAACCGAGTGCTGCGATTTGTGATCGGGCTGCTGGGCGCCTATTTGGCGATTTGCCTGTTGGCTTTTCTGCTGCAGCGCAAGCTGATGTACTTCCCGATCCGCAGCCCCGACCTGCAGCCCGCGGCCTGGGGCCTGCCGCAGGCCGAGCGGCTGACCGTGGAGCCCGGCCTGTGCGGCTGGTGGCTGCGCGCGCCCGAGGCGCAGCGCCGCGACCTCGCGGTGGTGCTGTGCAACGGCAACGCCGGCCATATCGGCTATCGCGCGCCCAAGGCCAGGGTGCTCGCCGACCTGGGCTTGGACGTGCTGCTGTTCGACTATCCCGGCTACGGCTGCAGCGCAGGCGCACCGAGCCGAGCCTCGCTGGTGCGAGCCGGGGAGGCCGCGTTCGCCGCGGCGCGCCGGCGCGCGCGTCGGGTCGGCCTCTACGGCGAGTCGATCGGCAGCGCGGTGGCGGTGGAGATCGCCGCCGGCGCCGCCGAGCCCGCGTTTCTCATTCTGGAAGGATCCTTCCCTTCGGCGGCCGACTTGGCGCGACACCACTATCCGATCCTTCCGGTGCGCTGGTTTCTGTTGGACCGATTCGATTCCGCCGCGCGGATCGAACGCGCCGGCTGCCCGGCGCTGTTTCTCCATGCCGCCGAAGACGAAGTGGTGCCGCTGAGCTTCGGCCGCCGCCTCTACGAGCGCGCCCGCGAGCCCAAGCGCTTCGCGGCGCTGCCGCGCGCCGGCCACAACGATCTCCCGTTCGCCGCCGAAGCCGACTATCGCCGCGTGATCGCGGAGTTCCTCGAATCGCTCAAACAGTAAGGGCGGGGACAAGCCCCGCCCCTACATCAAGAATCGGATTCGGCTCTGCCGATGTAGGGGCGGGGCTTGCCCCCGCCCGGTTTCCTGCCAGCACCGAAATGACGACCGGATTGCCCGGGTGTCCGGGTTTGAATAACCTGTCGGCGATGGGCGAGCGGTTTCTGATCTTCGGCGGCGCCGGGCTGGTCGGCGCGCAGTGCGCGCGCCAGATCGCCCGCGAGCTGGGACCCAGCGAGGTCGTGATCGCCGCGCTGTTTCAGCGCGAAGTGCGCCTGCTGGTCAAAGAGCTCAAGCGCGAGTTCCCGCGGATCGCCGTCAAAGGCGAGTGGGGCAACCTGTTCGTCCGCACCGACTACGCCCACAAGGAGCGCGACTGGATCCTGCAGTCGGCCGACCGGCTCGGGCGCCTGTTCGACGACGTGTTCAAGTCCCGCGCCGAGGCGTTCGACCGCTCGCAGATGGTCGCGACCATCCGCCGCTATCGCCCCCAGGTGATCGTCGACTGCGTCAACACCGCGACCGGCCTGTCCTATCAGGACATCTACACCAACGCGCTCGAGGTCGACGCGATCCTCAAGCGCATGCTGGCCGACTACGAAGGCGATCAGGTGATCGAGGGCCTGACCAAGCGCGACCTGCGCCAGCTCGCCACCTTGCTGGTGTCGGAGGCGGTGCCGCAGCTGGTGCGCCACGTGGTGCTCTTGCACGATGCGATGCGCGAGTGCGGCACCCGCCTCTATCTCAAGGTCGGCACCACCGGCACCGGCGGCATGGGGCTCAACATCCCCTACACCCACGGTGAGGACAAGCCCAGCGCCAAGCTGATGTCCAAGACCGCGATCGCCTTCGCTCACACCGGCCTGTTGTTTCTGCTGGCCCGCACCCCCGGCGGTCCGGTGGTCAAGGAGATCAAGCCGGGCGCGATGATCGGCTACCGCAAGGTCGATTTCGGCGCGGTCCGCCGCGGCGGCCAGGTGCTGCAGGAATACGAGGCCAAGCCGGCCAGCTTGGGCGCCCAGCCGCTGCCGCTGCACATCCCCGAGCCCAACTTCCGGCGCCGCGGCGAGCTCAAGACCGTCTACGTCGACACCGGCGAGAACGGCCAGTTCACCCGCGGCGAGTTCGAGGCCATCACCTCGCTGGGTCAGATGGAGTTCGTCACCCCGGAAGAGATCGCGCACATCGTGGTGCTGGAGGTCAGCGGCTCGAACACCGGCAAGGACGTGATCGCGGCGATCGACGGCGCGATCCTCGATCCGAGCTACCGCGCCGGCTACCTGCGGCCGCAGGTGCTGTCCGAGCTGCGCTGGCTCGAGCAGCGCACCAAGTCGGCCAGCGTCGCACTCGGCGCGCTCGGCCCGCCGGAGCTGTCGAAGCTGCTGTGGGAAGCGCACTTGCTGGCCGAGCGCTACGGGACCCTGCAGGAAGTGATCGACACGCCGGCGGCCGCGATCAGCCAGGCGCTGACCGCCTCGCTGCGGCGCCGCCCGATCCGGCACACCATCGTCTCCCTCGGGGTGCCGATCCTGTTGCCCGACGGCAAGACCTTGCTGCGCGGGCCCAAGATCAACATCCCCGAGTACAAGGGCGAGTCGGCGGTGAGCCTGGACGGCGACGGCATCGAGCAGTGCGCCGCCAAGGGTTGGATCGACCTGCGGCCCGAAAACTTCGAGCTGTGGAAGCAGCGCTTCCGCGCCATGCTCCGCGGGCAGGTCTCGTCGCGCGGCCGCGACAGCGCGGCGATCGGGCTCGACACCTATCTGTTCGACAAGATCCGGATCGGCGCGGTGGCGGCCTGGATCCTGTACACCGAGGCCAAGGGCTACCGGCTCAAGTAGCGGAGGCGTCCGAGCGTGAAATCCGGTTTCGCTTCGATCGTCGGGCGCCCCAACGTCGGCAAGTCCACTTTGCTCAACCGGCTGGTGGGGCAGAAGGTGGCGATCGTCTCCAACAAGCCGCAGACCACCCGCAACCGGATCATCGGCGTGGTCCACCATCCCGAGGGGCAGGTGGTGTTCGTCGATACGCCCGGAATCCACAAGCCGCTGCACCCGATGAACGAGCGCATGGTGCGGGTGGCGCAGGACGCGCTGGCCAACATCGACCTGGTGCTGCTGATGGCCGACGCCACCCAGCCGTTCGGGCGCGGCGACGCCTTCGTGCTCGAGCTGCTGCAGCGCGCCCGCTCGAGCGCCTTTCTGCTGCTCAACAAGATCGACCGGGTCGCCAAGCCCAAGCTGCTGCCGATGCTGGAGCATTACCAGAAGCTCTATCCGTTCGAGGAGTTCTTCCCGCTTTCGGCGCTGAGCGGCGACAACGTCGAGGCGCTGATGAACGCCGTGCTCGCGCGCATGCCCGAGGGCCAGCCGCTGTTCGACCCCGACCAGGTCACCGACCAGCCCGAGCGCCACCTGGCCGCCGAGCTGGTGCGCGAGCAGCTCCTGCATCGCACCCACGAGGAGCTGCCGTACGCGCTCGGCGTGATCGTCGAGCAGTGGGCCGAAAGCGAGCGGGGGATTCGAATCGACGCCACCATCCTGGTCGAGCGCGAGGGTCAGAAAGGGATCGTGATCGGCGCCGGCGGCAGCCTGCTGCGCGACGCCGGCACCGCGGCGCGGCTCGAGCTCGAGCAGCTGCTGGGCTGCAAAGTGGTGCTCAAGCTGTGGGTCAAGGTCAAAGAGCATTGGCGCCGCGACGGCTGGCTGCTCGACCAGATGCGGATTTGATCGCTGGGAGGATCGCATGATGAGCAAGGCAGGCTTGGCGTTGATGATCCTGATGCTGGCGGCGCGCGCGGCGCCGGCCGAGGTGGTGCATTTCAAGAGCGCCGACGGGTTCACGCTGGAAGCGGAGCTGACGCGGCCGGCGGCGGAGGGCGCGGCGCCGGCGGTGGTGCTGGCGCACGGGTTTCGCTACACCCGCGGCTCGTACGATCCGCTGGTGCCCGAGCTGGTCGAGGCCGGCATCGCCGCGCTGGCGGTCGATCTGCGCGGCCGCGGCGGCTCGACCGCCGAGGTCGCGCGCAAAGAGCTGCTGAGCAAGGCGCAGCAGGGCAACCTGTGGCTCGACATCGCCGCCGGGTTGGACTTTCTGCGCTCGCGGGCGGGCATCGATCCGGCGCGCCTGGGGGTCGCCGGCGCTTCTTTCAGCGGCATTCCGGCGCTGCGCGCCGGCAGCGAGCGCCCGTTGGTCCGCGCCGTGGTCGTGATCGCGTCGGCGCGCGTGCCCGAGCCGATCGCGGCCTACTACCGCGCCCACCCGGAGGTCGCGGTGCTGTTCGTTTCGACCGAGGACGATCCGCTGCATCCGCCGGTGCAGGCGGCGCTCGACGCGCTCGGCGGCGCCGGCGCGGCGCGCCAGGTCAA
>DASWHO010000146.1:0-5494 GCA_036398155.1 Acidobacteriota bacterium | reverse complement strand
CGAGGTCAGCCGCGGCCTCGCGATCGGGGATCTGGACAACGACGGCGATTCCGACGCGATTCTGTGCAACAACTCGGGCCCGGCGCGCGTGCTGCTCAACGTGCACCAGAACAACCACCACTGGCTCGGGCTCCGATTGCTCGGCCGTCAAGGCCGCGACGCCTACGGCGCCCTGGTAACGGTCGCGCGGGAAGGCGCGCCGCCGCTGCGGCGCCGGGTCCAGGCCGACGGCAGCTACCTGTCGAGCAGCGATCCTCGAGTCTTGGTCGGGCTCGCGAGCCAGGACCGCGTGCCCTGGGTCCGGGTCGATTGGCCGGACGGCGACACCGAAACTTGGCGCGGGCTCCAGATCGATCGCTATCAGACCCTGCGCCAAGGCGAGGGCGAGCGCCCATGACCGGGCTGCGGCCGGCCCGGCCGACCCCGAAGCGCCTTGCGGTCCTGCTGGCGTTTGCGGCCCTGGCGGCGAACGGGTGCGGCACCGGCCGAACCGCGCGCGCTGAACGTCGCGCCCGCGAGCTCGGCGTTTCGATCGTCCGCGAGCCGAGTCGTTTCGGCGAAATGGATATCGCCGTGCGCGAGCAGTATACCGAGCTGCGGGCGCGGCTGGTCGATAGTCTCAACGACGAATCGGCCGCGCCTGAGGCCGTCGGCCAAGCGTTCGGGGCGCTCGGCAACTGGCACTTGATCTATCGGCTCCATGAGCTGGCGCGGCCGTGCTACTTCGCGGCCCGACGCCTCGACCCGCGCGACGCGCGTTGGTTCTACTTCCTCGGGCTGACGGAGCGCGAGCTGGGCCACTTGACCGCGGCGGCGGCGGCGCTCGACCAGGCCAACGCGCTGCGACCCCAACAGCTCGGCATTCTGGTGACGCTCGGCGAGCTCGAGCTCGAGCGCGGGCGCTGCAGGGCCGCGGAGGCGCGTTTCCGGAGCGCGCTTTCGATCGACCCGCTCTGCATCCGTGCGCTCGCCAACTTGGGGCTGGCCCTCAATGCCTGCCACCGGTCGCAGGAAGCGATCCCGATCCTGGAGCGGGCGCTGCGGCTGCAACCGGAGTCGCTCTTCATCAGCTACCAGATCGGAACCGCGCACCGCGCGGCCGGCGATCCGGAGCGGGCGCGGCGCTACCTCGAGCCGCTCGCCGGTTTGGAAGCGTCCACCAGCGCGCT
This sequence comes from Acidobacteriota bacterium, assembly GCA_036398155.1. Taxonomy (GTDB): domain Bacteria; phylum Acidobacteriota; class DASWHO01; order DASWHO01; family DASWHO01; genus DASWHO01. The sequence continues at coordinate 4,325 of DASWHO010000146.1, read as the reverse complement.
CCCGATGCGCGATCCGATGCGGGCCGAGCTCGGCGCGATGGACGTCAGCGCGCGCATGCTCAAGCTCCGCGCCCACTCGGCTCTAGAAGCCGGCCGGATCGAAGCGGCGATCGAGCTGTTGCGCCAGGCCATCCGCGCCAATCCCGAACGGACCGATTCGGTCGCCGACCTGGCCGAAACGTTGATCAAGGCCGGGCGCGAATCGGAGGCGATCGTCGAGCTGCGCGGCATTCTGCGGCGCCAGCCCGACGCCCGCAGAGCCCGGCGCCTCCTGGCCGAGGCGCTGCGCCGCCTGGGACAGCTTCGAGCGGCGGAGCGCGAGCTCCTAACTTGCCTGCTTAAGGATCCGCGCGACAAAGGCACCCACCTGCAGCTTGCCGGCCTGCTGCGCTCTTCGGGTCGGCTGGCCGAAGCGGCGCAGCACTATGCGCGCGCGGTGGAGCTCGACCCGCTCGACAGCGACGCGCGCTATTGGCAGGTCGCCGCGCTCCATGCCCTGGGACGCGACGCGCAGGCGCACCGCGCGCTGGACCAAGCGCTCGCGGCGCATCCGGAAAACCCCGCGCTGCTGCTGCTGGCGCGCAGTCTGACGACAACGGATTCCGAAGCTCGCGGCCCGAACCCGCCGGCGCCAAACCCATGAAAACGGTCATGGTCCGCGACCCTCTCCGTACCGGCCGCACGGGTCCGACGGAAGAGGGAAAATGCCGCAGCCGCCGAATCCGATTCGGCTGGTGGCCTGCGCTGCTGGCGGCGGTGAGCTGCGGGCCGCCGGATCGCTTCGTTGCACCTGGCAAGGGCGGCGCTCCGAGGTTTTCGCCCCAACATCTGAAACTGTTCCAACCCGGATACTCGCCCCGCTTCAGCGTGCCGCTCGATCAGCCGATCTGGCGCCCGGCGGCGGCGGCAGACCACATGCGGCCGGAGGATCCGGTCGTGGGTTTTGTATTGAATGGAAACAGCTGGGCGATCCCCTGGTGGATTTTCAAGAACCACCATGTCGCCAACCTCACGCTCGCGGGCCAGCCGCTCCTGGTCACGTTGTGCGAACGCTGCAGCAGCGCCGCCGCTTTCGATCCGCGTGTTCGCGGCCGCCGGCTGAGCTTTAGAATCGTCGGCATGTACAACGGCACGCACATCTTGGGCGATGACCAGAGCGGTACGCTTTGGACTCCCTTCGTCGGGGAAGCGGTCTCGGGCCGGCTGGTCGGGATCCGTCTGAGACGCCTTCCGGCCTACCAGGCCCATTGGAAGGACTGGCGCGCCTGGCATCCCGAATCGCTGGTCGCCTTCGCCGCGGAAAGGCTGCGCGGGGGCCACAGCTCGGTCGACCGCCCGGGCTTGTCGTTCATCGACCGCGAGATGCGCGAAACGCTGGTGCGATGGGACGATCGCCTGCCGGCCTCGGACCTGGTCCTCGGGGTTCGAGTCGGAAGGCATGCGCGCGCCTATGCGCTGGAAGATCTCGGGCGCAGCGGCGGCGTGCTCCAGGACTCGCTCGGCGGCGAGCCGATCGTGATCCTGCATCGGCGCGGAACCTTGCTGGCGGCGGCGTTTCGGCGCCGGCTCGACAACCAGCCGCTGGCATTCGAGCTCCGCGGCCGGCTGTTCGTCGACCGCCAAAGCGGCAGCGCCTGGGGTCTGGATGGGGTCGCCGGCTCCGGTCCGCTCGCGGGCCGCCGGCTCGCCTACGTGCCATCAGGGGTGGAGGAGTGGTATCAGTGGGCGGCCGCCAACCCGGATACCGAGATTTACCGCGCCCGCCCGCTCCAGGGGGGTGGAAAACCGTGAGCCTGGGATCCAAGCTCCCTCGAGCGGCCGGATCCGGCCGGCGCGCAGCGGTTCTTTTGGCCCTGATCCTGCTGGCTTTCGGAATCGGATGGATCGGCCGCGGCGTGCTCCCGCTGGGCCGCGCCGCTCGGCCGGTCGGCTCGCTCGCCGAGCGGCGATCCGAGCCGGGCCTCTCTCCGCGCGAGCGACCGTTCTCATTGCCGCTCAACAACCCGGGGATGGTGCCGGCCGCTTCGGCCGCGCACATGCGCCCGCGGGATCTGATCGTCGGCGTGTTGGTTCAGGGCCGAGCCCGAGCCTACCCTTGGTGGGTTCTGCGCAACTATCACGTGGTCAACGACACGCTCACGATGTCGCTCGACGAGGCTCGGGTCACCGCCGACGCGGTCACCTATCGGCCGACCGATACGTGGGAGGGCCTGGGACACGACGCCTATCTGCCGCTCCTGCTCACGCTCTGCGAGGTCTGCGCCGGAGCTTCGGCCTATGTGCCGATGGGGCCGCACGGCCGGCCGCTGGTGTTTCACCAGGTGCGCAGCTACGGCGCGCCGGGCGACTACAACGCGGTCGGCACCTATACCATTTGTGATCTGGATACCCGGAGCCGTTGGCACCCGTTCACCGGCCGCGCCATGAGCGGCCCGCTTGCCGGTGCGCGGCTGCGGCGCCTGCCGGTCTACATCGATCACTGGGAAGACTGGGTTCGGGCTCACCCCCAAACCACCGTGGTCGACGCCCCCGAAGAACTGCGCCGCCGGGCCCACGCCCGGCACCCGATGGACGATCTTTATCGCGACGTGCGCTCCATGCACCCCAGCGCGGAGCGAGCGTTCTCCGCCGGTGCCGCGGCGCGCGACACGCGCCTGCCCGATCACGAGCTGGTGCTGGGGGTCGGCAGCGGCGACGGGCGGGAGTCGGCCGCCTGGGTCTTGGCCGAGCTGGCCGGGAGCGGTGGCTTGGCCGAAGTCGAGCTCGGTGGCCAGCCGTATCTGCTGATCGCGATCGATCCGACTCGGGGGTTCGCTTTCAAGCGCCAGCTCGAAAGCCGATTGCTTCAGTTTCGGCTCAGCTCCGCGGTTCCGTTTCGGCTTGTCGACGATTCGGGCTCGCTGTGGAACGAATGGGGCGAAGCGATCTCCGGGCCGCTGGCCGGGCGCCGGCTCGAGGCGGCCGAGGACGCCTACATCGCCACCTGGATCGAATGGAGCCAGGCCCATCCCGGCGCCGAGCTCTTCCGACCGGAGATGTAGGGGCGGGCCTTGTGCCCGTCCGCGAGAAGCGCGAACTGGTGCGCCACATGTTGCGGGCGGGGACAAGCCCCGCCCCTACATCAACAGCAGCAGGGCACTGTGGAAATGTAGGGGCGGGGCTCGACCCCGCCCGCGCTGCCCCAGTCACGTTTGCGGCGCATCACGGGAGGGGACAAGCCCCTCCCCTACATTTATCATGGCGGCAGATCCGCCGCCGGGTTACAACAGGTTCATGCGGCGCAGGAGATCTTGATAGCGCGGCTCGGAGCGGATGCGATCGAGCCGCGGGTGGACCTTGACCCACACCAAGGTCTGATCGTGCTCGGCGTAGGCCTTGTCGAGCCAGTCCAGCGCTCGATCGTTCTCGCCCAGACAGGCGTAGATCGATCCGATCCCGTAGGGTGAGACGTAGCGCCGCTTGCTCAGCTCCTTGAGCTGCTCGACGATCGCGAGCGCCTCCTCGCGCCGGCCCATCTGCGCGTACACGTGCGCCCGGCCCGACGACGGCTCCGGCGGTCCTTTCGGCGCCAGCGACTCGGCGATGCGGAACTCCTCGAGCGCCTCGTCGTAGCGGCCGGCCAGCTCCAGGGCGCGCGCCAGATCGGTGTGACCGGCCAGGAATTGCGGGTCGATTTCGAGCGTATGGCGGTAGTGCCCGATCGCCTGGTCGTAGCGGCGCGCGTAGAACAGCGAGTCGCCCAGCGCGCCGCGGATGATCAGGGACATCGGCTCGAGCTCGACCGCGCGCCGCGATTCCGCGATCGATTGGTCGTGGCGCCCGAGTCCGGCCAGCAGGTGTCCGTACCAGCGATGCGCCATCGCGTAGCCCGGATTGAGCTCGATGGCGCGGCGATACTCTTTCTCCGCCGCCGCCCAATCCCAGTCCCAATGGCGGTGGATGAAGGCCAGCGAGGTGTGCAGCTCGGCCAGGCGGTCGTCGATCGCCAGCCCTTGCTGCGCCGCGGTCTTGGCCCGCGGATAGGCCTGGTCCGGAGGCAGCGCCTTGATGTTGCCGAGCATGCTGTAGCTGTCGGCCAGCCCGGCGAAGGCGCGCGCATAGAGCGGATCGAGCTCCAGGGCGCGCTCGAACAAGCCGATCGCGGTGCGCATCCCCTCGGGCGTCTTCCAACGATTCCAGACGTGGCGCCCCTGCAGGTAGGCGTGGTGGGCCTCGGGGTGCTCGGTATCGCGCTTGGCGATCCGGCTTTTTTCCTCCTGGCTCAGTTGGAAGCGCAGCTGCTCGGAGATCTCGCGCGAGATCTGCTCCTCGATCTCGAGCAAGGC
>DASWHO010000145.1:0-1831 GCA_036398155.1 Acidobacteriota bacterium | reverse complement strand
CGATCGACGGCCAGCACCAGCCCTCGTCATTGGCCTGGTCGGCGAGAGAGAGCAGCACCAGCAGCGTCGTCCCCTTGTGAGCCGAGTGCTCCCACACCTTGCTGGTCACCCGGATGCTCATCCGCCTACGCGCTCCGCGCTCCGGCGGACAGGTCCGCCAGCTCTTTGATCCCGGCGCTCGCCGGGATCGCCCATCAGCTTGAGGCGCGGATCGTGGACGGCGCCGGCCTGCCAGACGTACCAGGCGTGGTGCGCAGACGGGTCGGCGCGCTTCTTGCCCGGGCCCGGCGCGATCGGCACCCCGTTGGCGAGGAAGTTGATCCGGCGCGTGATCACCCACACCCGCACCAGCGGCGTGCCGAGCAGCCAATCCACCCGGCCCGGCGCCGCCATCCATTGCAGCGGCAGCAGCATCGCCACCTTGCAAGGTCCAGGCACGCGCTCGAGCGCCCGCTCGACGAACAGGCGCGCCAGCGGCCGGCCGTGCGGCGGGTTGCAGACGATGTTCTCGAAGGGCGGCGGGCTCCAGAAATGTCCCGCGTGCTCCAGCCAATCGATGCCGACATCGCCATAGCCGCGGTCGTGCAGGTCGCTGCCCCGGCAATTGACCCCGGCCCGGAGCGCGGCCAGCGGGATCGTGCCGATGCCGCAGGCCGGGTCGAGCACCGGCCCATCGAACGGCTCGTGCGCGAACAGCCACTCGGGCACCCACGGCTCCTCGGTGTAGAAGTCGGCGTGCGCGCGTGCGTGCCCGCTGTGGCGCTGAGCCATCAGAAATCAACCACAGAGGACATCCCCGCTTGCGCGGGGACAGGCTCGGACACCGAGAAGGAACGCCGGCGGTGCCGAGGCATCAGCGCCAAGGAAAACATCCTCTGTGATCTCTGTGTCCTCTGTGGTTCCCCTTTCATTTTCCTTGCCCCCAGCCCAGCCGGCGCAGCTCGGCCAGCACCTTGGCCCGGCCCGCGTCGTCGAGATCGGCCGCGCTGGCGTGGCCGCTCGCGCGCAGCAGCAGCTCGCGGTAGACCGCGTCGTCCATGCCGAGGTCGCGCTGTGCCGCGTGGATCGCGGCAAGGTCGTTCTGGCGATCGCGGGGAAGAGGCTCACGCGGAGGCGCGGAGCCCGCGGCGGCTTGGTTCTCCGCGCTCTCCGCGTTTCCGCGTGCTGCCCCCGCCTGGTCGGCAGCGCACCAGACCGTCGCCATCAGGCCGGACTCGTTCGCCCGCTTGAGGCCCGAGTCGACCACCGCGCCCATGATCCTGAGCTCGGTCACCCGCGGGCGCACCGTGAATGGGGTCAGCCCCAGCCGCGCCGCCGCCTCGTCGGCGGTCAGCCCGCCGGTCAGCCAGGCGCCGGCGATCGCGCGCAGCACGCGGGCGCGGATGGTCGGTGCGTCCGCCGCCATCGCCTCGGCGGCGGCGATCGAGGCCTCGTTGTCGCGCCAGCCCGGCCCCTCGGGATAGGCGGGAAGGTCCTTGGGCGGCGACGCCGTAGTCATTCTGCCGCCGCGCTCCAGTCGCGGTACCACACTTCGGGAGGCACCGCGCCGCCGGTCGCCTCGGCGATGCGCTGCTTCATCGCGTCGTTGGGGCGCTTGTGGCAGGAGTGTCCTGGCGGGAACAGCAGCCGGCGGACGTAGGACTTGCTCACGCCCAGCCGCTCGGTCCCGAAGCGCTCGGGGCTGATGCGGTTGCGGCGCAGCCATTCGGCCAGCGTTTCCAAGGTCTAGAGGCTCGTCCCTATCCGCCTACCAGATGTAGCGGTTGCGGGTTTACACCCGGCAGGGGTTAAATGCAACATGCACTCGCCCCTGGGGTTTGCCCCTTCCCCC
>DASWHO010000144.1:0-3933 GCA_036398155.1 Acidobacteriota bacterium | reverse complement strand
AGATCGCGAGCTGATCGCCTACGCCCGCGCGCGCAAGATTCGCCGCCTGGGCCGGGCCGCGTGGGCCGAGCTGCTGGCCCAGGAGAGGGAAGAACAACGCGCCCGCCCCGGCCCGATCGACGTCGACGACTGGCTGAGCTTCTTCGACCGCGAGCCTTCGTGAGCCCACGACGCGAGACTGCCACACGCATTTGCGCCGGCCGTGGGCAGAGCAGAGCTTGCCCACGGCACCCCGTGGACCCCGAGGCCGGGAGAATCTCTGGATTCCGGCTTGCGCCGGAATGACGGCGCCGGAATGACGTCACCGCAAGACGAGCAAAGCGAAGTCGACCCGAACGTGCAACGGGCCGCGCCTGAGCACCAGAGCAGGGCGCGTAGGGTGGCGGAGATGCCGTCAGCTGCGAGGCGCGCGCCGGGAGGGCGCCGGAAGCGTACTATAGGTACGCTGGAGGAGCCCGACCAAGCGCAACGAAGCAGATGGCGGCAGCTCCGCCGCCGGGTTAGCCGGCGCGGCGCAGATGGGCGCGCCGCTTCTCCTCCTCAGCCGCCAGGTTGTAATTGGCGATATCCGAGCGATCCACCATCGTGGCCGCGGCCACCCCGACCGCGACCGCCAGGGTCTCGCTGATCTCGCGGCGGGTGGCGCCGTGTTTGCGGGCCTTGCGCAGATGGCCTTCCAAGCAGTGTTTGCAGCCGGTCGCGAGTGAAACGCCGATGGCGATCAGCTCCTTGTCCTTCTTGGTCAGGGCGCCGCGGTCGCGATAGCTCTCCTTGTAAAATTCGAGATAGATTTTCTTGAGGTCATCTTCCAGCAGCGCGTAGGATTCGAGCTTTGCCACGTCGTTCTCCTTGTTCCGATGGATGCCGCCTCCTGCGTATACGACCAAAACGGGGCCGGAGTTTCAGCTTTTTGCCCGCCCCGCGGTCGGGGGCGGGGCTTGGCGGATCCGGCGGATGACCTCGGGCAGCGTCAGCCGCTCCTGCTCACCCGAGGCCAGGGTCTTGAGCGCGACCTCGCCGCGCGCCAACTCGTCAGGGGCCAGCACCAAGACGTAGGGGATCGAGCGCCGGTCGGCGTACGCGAACTGCTTCTTGAGCTTGTCGGCTTGGAGATAGAGCTCGGCCGGGATCCCGGCCCGGCGCAGCTCGGCCAGCGCCCGCGCCGAATCCGGCAGGCAGTCGGCGTCGAAATAGGTGACCAGCACTCGGGTCACACTGCGATCGGTGGGCTCGGGGCCCAGCTGACGCAGGGCGGTCACGATTCGATCGAGCCCCAGCGAGATGCCCACCGCCGGCACCGGCGCGCCGGAAAAAACTCCGATCAGCCCGTCGTAGCGGCCGCCGCCGCTCAGACTGCCGATGTGGGGGTGCTCGGGCAGGACCGCTTCGAAGATCGGCCCGGTGTAGTAGTCCAGGCCGCGCGCCAGATAGAGGTCCAAAGTGAGCCGATCGCGGGCGGTGCCGAGAAGGTCCAGGTATTCGAACAGCTGCTCCAGCTCGTCGGCGCCGGCCAGCAGCTGAGGCACGGCGCCGGCCCGGCGGCGCAGCTCGGCGAGCTGCTCTTGCGGTGCTCCGCTCAGCTCGATCAGCTCCAGAATCGGACGGCGCTGGTGCTCGAGGCCGAGCTTTTCGAGCTCGCGCTCGACCCCCTGGAGCCCGATCTTGTCGAGCTTGTCGATCGCGCGGCAGATCTCCGGCAGCTGGGCCGGCGGCAGGCCGGCGCGCTCGACCATGCCGGCCAGGATCAAGCGGCTGTTGATCCGGACTTTGAAGTTTTCGAAACCGATCGCGGCGAGCGATTCGACCGTCAGCGCGATGATCTCGGCGTCGGCCAAGCGCGAATCGGTGCCGATCGTGTCGACATCGCATTGGGAGAATTCGCGGAACCGGCCTTGGTGCGGCTGCGGGGTGTCGGCGCGCCAGACCGGCTGGACCTGGTAGCGCTTGAACGGACGCCCGAGCTGCGGGTACATCGCCACCACCCGCGCCAGCGGCACCGTGAGATCGTAGCGCAGCGCCAGCACCGCGCCGCCTTTGTAGGCCAGCCGGTAGATCAGGCGGTCGCCTTCGGCGCCGTATTTGCCGGCCAAGATCTCGAGGTACTCTAGCGCCGGGGTTTCGAGCGGCGCGAACCCGTAGGTGCGGAAAGTCGATTTGAGGGTCTCGACCAAGCGCTCGCGCAGCAGCATCTCTTCCGGCAGGAAGTCGCGGGTGCCTTTGAACAAGCGCGGTTCGACCGGGGCGGCCATCGGCTTCACTCCAGCGCGCCGGCGGCCGGCTCGACCGCCTGGCGCAGGCGATCGGACAGGATCAAGCGGCGCGCCCGCTCGAGGTCGGGGGCCAGCTCGCGGTCTTCGTGCAGCGGTTCGATCTCGAGCCGCGCGGCTGCCAGCGCCGCCGCGGTCCCCGCGCCGAGCGCGGCTCCGATTTGAGCCCGAGGCGCGCCGGGGATCCGGCCGCGGCGCAGATCCAGCGCTTGGATCGCGCACAACAGCTCGGCCGCCAATGCGCCGGCGACGTTGTCCACCACCCGGCGCAGCTTGAGCGCGGCGCCCATGCCCATCGAGTTGTGGTCCTCGGCGTTGGCCGAAGTGGGGATCGAGTCGATCGAGGCTGGATGGCACAGCACCTTGTTCTCGGAGACCAGCGCAGCGGCGGTGTATTGCACGATCATCAGCCCGCTGTGCAGGCCCGGGAACGGGCTCAACATGGCGGGCAACCCACAGTTGTGATGCGGATCGAGCAGCTTGGCACAGCGCCGCTCGGCGATGTTTGCCAGCTCGGCCAGCGCGATCGCGAGGAAATCCGCCGCCAGCGCCAGCGGCTGGCCGTGGAAGTTTCCGCCCGAGAACGAGCGGTCTTCGCGGTCGTCGTCGATCACCGGCTCGCCGTCGTCGAGAAATACCAGCGGGTTGTCGGTGATGGCGTTGATCTCGCGTTCGACCGTGCCGCGGACGTAAGCGATCGCGTCGCGGCTGGCGCCGTGAACCACCGGCGCGCAGCGGATCGAATAGCTGTCCTGGACCTCGCCGTTCTGATCGATCAAGCCGCTGCCGCGCCACAGCCGGCGCAGGTTGGCGGCGCAGCGCTGCTGCCAGGGATGGCGCCGGACGCGGTGCAGGCGCGGGTCGAAGGCGCGCAGCCGCGCGCCGAGCGCCTCCGCGCTGAGGGCGGCGATGATATCGGCGGCGGCCGCGATGCGCTCCGCGTCGAGCAGCGCCAGGCTCGAGAGCGCCGTCATCATCGTGGTGCCGTTGATCAGCGCCAGGCCTTCCTTGAACGAGATTTCGAAGCGCGGCGCGCGCGCGCTTTCGAGCCCGGCGCGGCGCAGCGCGTCGGCCCCCGGCAGGCGCTGGCCGTCGAATTCCGCCTCGCCGCGGCCCAGCAGGACCAGGGCCAGATGCGCCAGCGGACAGAGATCCCCGCTGCAGCCCAGCGAGCCCTGTTCGGGCACGATCGGGTGCACCTGATGGTTGAGCAGCGCGACCAGGCGTTCGACCAGCGCAAACCGCACGCCGGAATAGCCGGCCGCCAGGGTATGGGCGCGGAGCAGCAGGGCGGCACGCACCACCTCGGTCGGGAGCGGGGGGCCGGTGCCGCAGGCGGTCGAGAGCAGCAGGTTGCGCTGCAGCGCCACCGCCTCGTCTTCCGACGTCACCGAGCGCTCCTTCAGGCTGCCGAAGCCGGTGGTGACCCCATAGATCGAAAGGGCGCGCTTGCGCTCGGGGGCGGCTTGCGGATCCAAAGCGGTGTGGACCGCCCGGCGCACGTAGGCGTGGGAAGCCTCCATGCGCCCGCGGACCGCCGGCGAAATCTCCACCGCGGCCGAGCGCCGCGCCACCTGCTCGACCTCCGCCGGGGTCAGCTCTTCGCCGATGCGAACGCTTGGGGTGCTCATCATCGAAAGGCGGGGGCCGCGGATCGCCCTTCCCG
>DASWHO010000143.1:0-4976 GCA_036398155.1 Acidobacteriota bacterium | reverse complement strand
AGATCGCGAGCTGATCGCCTACGCCCGCGCGCGCAAGATTCGCCGCCTGGGCCGGGCCGCGTGGGCCGAGCTGCTGGCCCAGGAGAGGGAAGAACAACGCGCCCGCCCCGGCCCGATCGACGTCGACGACTGGCTGAGCTTTTTCGACCGCGAGCGCTCCTGAACCACGCTCGGCGGCGCAGGTGCTCGGGCCGGTGGACTGGGGCGGATTCCAGGTTCTGAGCGTGGGCAAAGCAGAGCTTGCCCACGGCTCCCTTTTCAAATCCCCGACCGCCTCCGAATGCCGCGAGGCGGAGACGAGCGCAGCGATGTCGACCCGAACGTGCGCCAAGCCTCGCCCGGGGCACGCAAGCGCCGGAATAACGTCAGCGCCAGACGAACGCAGCGATGTCGACCCAACGGCAACCCGGCGCGCTCGAGCACCGCAGCACGGCGTAGTGGGCGGCCGAGAGGGTGCCGGATGCGAGGCGGCCGACGTGAGCCCGACGGAAGCGTACTAAAGGTACGCTGGAGGAGGGCGAACTAGGCCAACGAAGCAGACGGCGGCCTATCGGCCGCCGGGCACTAGAAGGGGATGTCGTCGTCCTTGAGCTCTTCGTCGTCGGACAGGGGCTCTTCCTCGGCGCTCTCAGCCGCCGCCTGCGCCTGCGGGCGCGGCGCCGGACGGGCGCCGCCACCTTCACCGCGGCTGCCGAGCATCTGCAGGTTCTCCGCGACGATCTCGGTGGTGAAGCGCTTCTGGCCTTCCTTGTCCTGCCACTGGCGGGTCTGGAGCCGGCCTTCGACGTAGACGCTGCGCCCTTTCGAAAGATACTCGCCGACGATCTCCGCCAGCTTGTCCCAGGCCACGATCCGATGCCACTCGGTCTGTTCCTGGAGCTGGCCGTCCGCGCCCTTGAATTTGCGGCTGGTGGCGATCCGGAAGTTGGCGATCGCTTTGCCGCTCTGGGTGTAACGCAGCTCCGGATCGGCGCCGAGGTTGCCGACCAAGATCACTTTGTTGACACTGGCCATGTCGTCCTCCTTGGGCGGCCTTCAGTCCGCTGTCCGCGGCGGCCGCGCTGCCAGGAAGAGACGCGATCGGCCACCGGATCCTGGCAGATTCTTGTTTGCGCAGCTTGGGAGCACTAGCCGCCTCCGCCCTTGAGTCCGAGGTTCTCGAGCTGGGCACGGGCGATCTCCGCTTCCCGCGTCCGCGGAAACTCCTCGATCAGGCGCTGCAGCTGCACCACCCCTTGGGCGATCTGATTCATTTCGACGTAGGCCAGCCCCTTCCTGAGAAAGGCGGCCGGCGCGCGGTCGCCGTGCGGGAAGCGCTGCAGCACCCGATCGAACTCGGCCACCGCCTCCGGGTAACGCTGCAGCGCGAACAGCGACTCGCCAAGCCAGTAGAGCGCGTACTCGGCCAGATCGGCCTGCGGGTAGCGGTTGAGCAGGATGCGAAACTCGCGCATCGCGCTCGCATAGTTGCCGCGCTGATACTCGCTGTAGGCCGCCGAATAGATTTCGTCGGGTTTGCGGGAGTCGTCGCTGTCGTCGCCCGCCGGCTCGCCGCCTGGGGCGGCGCCCGGCGCCAGCGGCAAGCTCCGGCTTTGGATCACGGTCTGGCGCAGCGAGCGGATCTCCTCGCCCAGCGCCGCCAGCTTGAAATCCAAGTCGTCGATCCGGCGCACCAAGGCCTGAGCCGCCTGTTCGCTTGCCTCCAGCCGCTCACTCTGCCGGCGGCTGCTGTGCTCGGCCGCCTCCAGGCGCGACTCGACCGCGGTGGGCAGCGTCTCGCGCAGCGCCTGCAGCGCCGCCTGATCGGTCTGCTGCGCTTCGCGCAGCGAATCGATCTGCTGGCGCAGCTGCTCGATTTGCGCTTCGAGACGAATTCGCTCCTGATTGTTGGCGCAGGCGGCGACCCACGGCAGCGCCGCCAGCAGCAGCAAGCTCTTGGATCGGGCCGGCAAGCGCGATAGCTAACCCTGGGTATTGATCAGGTTGAACTCCGCGCGCCGGTTCTTGGCGTAGGCCGATTCATTGTGGCCCGGATCGGCCGGCCGCTCTTCGCCGTAGGAAACCACTCGAATGCGTCCCGCGTCGACGCCGAGCCCGACCAGGTAAGCCTTGGCGCTGTTGGCGCGGCGCTCTCCCAGGGCGAGGTTGTACTCGACCGTATCGCGCTCGTCGCAGTGACCTTCGACCTCGACGTCGAAGCGCGGCTGGCGCTTCAGAAAGGCGGCGTTCTTTTCCAGTACCGGCTCCATGTCGGGACGGATCTCGCTGCGATCGAAATCGAAGTAGATGGTCTCCAGCTTGCCTTCGCGGATGATGACGTTGTCGCCCTCGAGGTCTTGGCTGGTGACCACGCCCGAGTCGGACGGCAGGGTCGGAATCTCATCCACCGTGGAGCTCGAGGCAGGAGGCGACGTCACTTCATCTGGAGGATTGATGTAGGCCGCCTTCTTCTTCCCGCAGCCGCCCAGTAGGCCAGCCCCAACCATGAGCAACAGAGTCCATCGAAAGTGTCGCGCCAGCATCCTTTTCCTCCCACGGGGCGGCGTTCCGCCCGATTCAAGGGTTCCATTGTCGCCGAGGCCTCACGGCCAACACAAGCCTTGGGTGCCCCGGCGGCGGATAGGGCGCCGTCTGCGTCGTTGGGCTTGCTCGGGCTCCTCCAGCGTACCTTTCAGTACGCTTCCGTCGCCCTCGCGGCGCCCGCCTAGCAGCCGGCACCCTCTCCACCGCCCACCATGCCGTGCCCGGTGCCCGGCGGCGGATAGGGCGCCGTCTGCAGGCGGCTGCAAGGCGCCCTCGATTCCGGCTTGCGCCGGAATGACGCCAAGGGCAGCCGAACACCTCCAACCGGAGGCGAGCGAAGCGACGCCGACCCGAACGTGCACAGAAGCCGCCCCAGCACCAGAGCACAGGGCAGATGGCGGCAGATCCGCCGCCGAGCTACCGATACCATTTGGACCAGCGCGGGGAGGTATTGTTGCCGACGTTGGTGACCGGGCGCTGGCCGCTGCCGTCGAGCTCCATGAGATAGATCTGGTAGCGGCCGGTGCGATTGCTGGCGAACACGATATGCCGGCCGTCGGGGGAGAAGCGCGGCGATTCGTTGCTGCCGGCATCGCCGGTCAGGCGCGAGATCTCATCGGTGCGCAGATCTTGAACGAAGATGTCGAAGCCGGTCCCGAGCCGCGACGCGAACGTCAGCCGCTCCCCGCTCGGGTCGAAATCGGGCTGGTCGTTGAATCGCCCCCGTTTGGTCAGAGCGCGCTGGCTGCCGCCGCTGCTGTCCATGACCCAGATCTGGGTCGAGGTCCGGCGGGTCGAGGTGTAGGCGATCTGATCGCCCTTGGGCGACCAGGCCGGATTGGTGTCGATGCCGGCGTTGTTGGTCAGCCGCCGCAGGGCGCTGCCGTCGGGCCGCATGGTATAGATGTCCGAATTGCCGTCGCGGGTCGAAGCGAAGGCGATCGCGCCGTCGTCCGGGGACCACACGCCGGAGACGTTGACTCCTCCGCCGGCGACCAGGGCGCGCGCCTTGCCGCCCGAACGCGGCGCGACGAACAGGTCCCAATCGCCGCGCTTGACCGAGCTGAAGACGAAGGAGCGGCCGTCGGCCGACAGCGCCGGCGACAGCGTGATCGACTGGACGTCGGTCAGCTTGCGTTGGTTGGCGCCGTCGTAGTCCATCACATAGATGTCCTTGGCGCCGTCGCGATCCGAGACGAAGATCACCTCGGTGTTGCCGACGCCGGGAATGCCGGTGTAGCCGCGGATGATCTCGTCGGCCAAGGTGTGGCCCAGCAGGCGTGCCTGATTCACACCCGCCTGGAGCCGCTTGCCGAGCCGCTGGCGGGAGTATTCGATGTCGTAGAGCCGGCCTTCGAGCACCAGCTTGCCGCCCTCGCCGGGACTGACCTTGCCGAGCACCAACGCCTGCGCGCCGATTCCTTTCCAATCGTCGAACTTGACCGCGACCTCGGTGGACTGGGGGATGTAGCCGTACCATTCCTTCTTGACCATGTTGAACAGGCCGCAGTACTGTAGGTCGTACCACAGCACCTCGGTGATGGTGCGGGCCGCCGCGATCAGCTGGGCGTCGCCGCCGCCGACCACGGTGATGTCGGGCACCGCCAGCTGAACCCGCTGGATGGTCGGCGGCACCATGATGTTGAGCTGATCCATCTCCGGCTCGCCTTGGGCCCAAAGCGCACCGGACAGCAGCAGGATGGCGATGACGGCGGTGCAGGACGATCTCATGAACACTCCTCTCGCTTGGTAACGATGGTCGAATCGGCAAGTCAATAGGGAAACTTGGCCACCACTTCGACGCTGTTGCTCTTGAACTCCTTGGGCAGCGGCGGCAGGGGATTGCTGTTGATCACCGCGCGCAGCGCCCCTTCATCGAGCCGAGCCACGCCGCAGCTTTCGTGAATTTGGGGCCTCACGATCGTCCCGTCGCGCAAGATCACGAACCGAATCGTGACCGTCAAGCCGCGCTCGTGGGGGGCGGCGATGCCGGCGAGCCAGTGGCTGCTGAGCGCGTTCATCACATCGTTGCCGTACCAGGGGAAGTCCCAGCCTTCGCCGCCGAACAGCACCCCGCCGCCGGCGCCGATCGCGGCCAAGCTGCCGCTTCTGGGCCCCGAGCTGGCGCGTCCGGTGCCCGCGGTCGGGGCGTCGATCTGGCTGGATTCGGAGCGCAGCTCGCGGAATTTCTCGGGCTGGTCCGGCGGCCGAGCCGCGCTCGGCTCGGACTCTTCGCGGGGTTTTTTCTTGGGGGTCGGCTCGGGTCGCTCGACCTGCTTCTCGAATACCTGCGGCGCGGGCTTTTCGGCCGCCGGCGCCGGTTTGGGGGGCAGCGGCGGCTCGGTGGTCGGCTTGGGCGCCGCCGCCGGCTGGCGCGGCCCGACCTGCAGGCCCGGCAGCCCGGCGACCGCCCGGGCCGAGATGAAACGCACGTTCTTGAGCGGCGGATCTTC
>DASWHO010000142.1:0-4214 GCA_036398155.1 Acidobacteriota bacterium | reverse complement strand
CCGAACGCATCCCGGTGTCGCAGTAAACGCAAACGCCGCGGCGCGGTGTGATCCCCATTCGGCGCAGCCGCCGGCGCAGCGCCCAGGCCGGCTGCAGCAGCTTGATCGTCCCGCGCGGGCTGAACAGGGTTTCCTCCCATGGCAGATTCAGTGCGCCGGGGATGTGCCCGGCCGGGAACTGGCCCGCGAGCGGGAGCTCGCGGCCGTACTCCGAGGCATTGCGAACGTCGAGAATGATCGCATCGCGATCATTCAACGCCGCGCGCAGCTCGGCGGCGCCGGCTGCCCGGCTCGGGTCGAAAGGCGGAGCGGCCGCGGCCGCTTCTGCAGGTGCCGGCCGCTCCCCCGGTTCCAGGGCCAGGCCGGCATCCTTCCAGGCGTCCAAGCCGCCGTCGAGCAGCGCCGTGTTGTGGATCCTGAAGCACTCCAGCATCCAAAACAGCCGCGCCGCGAGAACGCCGGCGTGGGCGTCCAAAAGCACCAGCTCGACTTCCGGGGCCCAGTCGATTTCAGCCAGCAGTATTTGAAGCCGCGCCTGGTCCGGAAGGCTGTGCGGCAGGTCCGGGCTGCTGCTGCCCGGGATGTGCGCCGCGACGTACTCGTCGGGAAAGCGCAGATCGACCAGCCGCAGCGCCGCGCTGGGCCAGTGCCGCCGCAGCCAAGCGACCGAGCGCAGGCGGCGCGGCGCGCGGCGCAGCCAAGCCGTCACGGCGCAGCGACCTGAATTCGTATCGGCGGCGGCGCTGGCGCCGGCTCCGCCGCGCCGGCCAGCCGCACGGCCACGTGCCGCCGCGCTTCACGCACCGCCGGCAGCAGCGCCTCGAGATCGATCCCATCGCGCCCCGGCCGGTGCAGCTCGAGCTTAACCAGCGCCTTGCCGAACTGGCTGTAGCTGCCGCTGAGGTTGCCGCGCTCGAGGTGCAGCAACCCGACCGCGACGTGGAGAATCCCCTGCAGGAACTGTTTGCGCGGCCCGACCTCTTCCACCCAGATATCCTCGATCGTCTCGTGGCACTCGAAATACTCGCCCCGATTGAACTGGTCGATGGCCAAGCGCAGCGACATGTCTCCGTCCAGTGTACTCTCGCCCTAGGGTGGTAGCCTTGCGTTGCCCCCAGCGCCTGGCCTAACTTCGCTGGCGTTGCAGGGCGGCACCCGATATTTGGTTCGGCCGTGCTCGTGGAGCCGGAGTACAACCCCAGAGTGGGCCCGGCCGGTAGGGCCGTCCCGCCTAGAGGAGGACAGACATGAGGACCGACAAGAAGGTGGCGGCCGCGCTTTGGACCGCCGCCTTTGCCCTCGGCGGCGCCGCGCAGGCGCCCGCCGCCGACACCGTGCCGGCCGCGATCCAGGCGGCCCAGGACGCCTATGCCGGCGGCAACTACTCCGCCGCCGCGGAACAGCTGCGCGACGCCTTGCAGGAGCTTCGGGTCGAATTCGCGCGCCGGGCGCTGCCCGAGGAGCTGCCCGGCTTTACCGCCGCCGCGCCGGAGCTGGTGCCGATGCGGGTTCCCGGCTTCGCCGAATCCGGCGGACCGCTGCCGGTCAAGGCGACCCGCAGCTATACCCGCGAAGGCGGCAAGGTCGATGTCGAGCTGATCGTAGGACGCGGACCGCAGCGCGACAACCCCTTCTTGCGCTTGCTGCAACAGAAAAACATGATCCAAGGGCAGGCCTCGAGCGGCGAGAGCGAGGTCGCGTTCGGAACCGGCAAAGCCACGGTCAAGACCCTGACCGAAAGCGGCGCGATTCAGATCGAAGCCGATGCCGGCAAGATGGCCAGCCTCAAGCTGACCTGCAGCGGCTGCAAAGATAGCGCCGAAGCGCAGGGCTTGCTCAAGAGCTTCAATCCGGCGCTGCTGGCTCAGTCGTTCTGACCCGCGCCTGGGCCGAGCCCCCGCGGCTGCCGGGCCGCTGGGTTCCCAGCCCCTGTGGCTCCGGTCTCGGGCCAGCGGGCTGATTTCTTGATGGCAAGACGATGCGGTTCGAATCGCAGGAAGCGCGCGACGGCGTGCTCCGCTCCGGGATGGAGAGCGGCGTGGCTGTGAGCTTCGAGCGGCTGGACAAGGTCCTGGCGGCGCTGGCAAGCCGGGCTTGATCGGCAGCGCCATGCAACAGACGGGAGGGGACAAGCCCCTCCCCTACATTTACATGAGTACATGAGGGAATTTTCCCCCGACTCTTGGGGGGATCATCCCATTGCGATAAAATTCCCCGCAGGACTACGGTCAAACAGGAGGAGGTGTTGAGATGAGGCGGATGAGTGTGATGCTTTCTTTGGTCGTCCTCTGCGCAACTGGAATCGCCGGACCGCAGGCGGCCGAAAGCCCCAAACCAGCGAACCAGCCATACTGGAAGATCGCGGGTCATCTGGAAGAAGCCTGCAAATGCAAGCCCGCCTGTCCGTGCTGGTTCAACTCCAAGCCGACTTACATGAACTGCGGCGGACAGCTGGTTCATTTCATTACCAAGGGCAGCTACGGGGACATCCCGCTGGACGGCCTGGCTTACGCTCGCATGGGGCAGAGCCCCGACGGCGAGGCCATGATGGATGCGTACGGCAACTGGGTGTTCGACTATCTCTACATCGATGAGCGGGCCAACACCGAGCAACGCCAGGCCCTGGAAGACATCGCCTGGACCATCCAGCCCAAAGCCTCCAGCAACGTGCAGGTGCGATACGTACCCATCACCCGCCAGATTGAAGGAAACGAACACCGGGTGGCGATCGGCCAGCACGGCAGCTTTGCGGGCCACCTGATGGACAGCTTGCTGGGTGGCGCGCCCAGAATCATGCACGCTCCGGGGGCCGATCCGATGCGCGCGGAATTCCGCCAGGGCCAGACCACCGCGTTCCGCTACACCGACGCTTCGCAGGACTGGAATTCGAACCAGTCGAACTACATGTACACCGAATTCGAAGTCGACAGCGAGCAGTACGCGGTGTTCAACGCCAAGGTGAAGCAGATGATGGAGGCGAAGCAGCAGGCCGGCGGCGCCGAGCCCGATCACCAGCATCACTGAAATGACGAATCCCGGGTCGCCGGTCGTGGCGCTGGCAAGCCCGGCTTGAACCGCGGCGCCATGCAACAGACGGGAGGGGACAAGCCCCTCCCCTACATGACGCCGTGCAACAGACGGGAGGGGACAAGCCCCTCCCCTACATAAGGGAGTTTTCCGGCGGCGTGGACCCCCCGCTGTAAGCCCGCAGCCGCTCGAGCGCCCAGGCGGCGTGCTCGCGCACCAGCGGCTCGGCATGCTCGAGCGCGCGCTGCAGCGCCGGAATGAAACCGCGGTCGCCGGAATTGCCCATCGCCACCGCCACGTTGCGGAGCAGACCGGCATACTTGGCGCGCGCGACCGCGGTGGCGCCGAATCGGGCGGCGAACTGCTCCCGGGTCAGCTCGAGCAGCGGCGCCAGCTCGGGCCGGCGCAGATCCGGGCGCGGCGCGAAAGCGGGATCACCGGCGGGGCTGAAGCGCCGCACCCAGGGGCACACGTCCTGGCAGATGTCGCAGCCGAACACATGATCGCCGATCGGCGCCCGCAGCGCTTCCGGGATCGGCCCGCGCAGCTCGATGGTCAGGTAGCTGATGCAGCGCCGTGCGTCGAGGGTGAGCTCGGGCAGGATCGCCGCGGTCGGGCAGGCGTCGATGCAAGCGGTGCAGCTGCCGCAGCGATCCGGCAGCGGCTGGTCGGGCTCGAGCTCCAAGGTGGTCAGGACCACGCCGATGAAAAACAGCGACCCGGCGTCGGGATGCAGCAAATTGGTGCTCTTGCCGAACCAGCCCAGGCCGGCGCGGGCGGCCAGGGCGCGCTCCAGCACCGGTCCGGTGTCGACGTAGATCTTGCTTCGCGAGCCGTCCGGCGCGAGCTGATCGATGCGATCGCGCAAGCGCTCGAGCCGCGGGCGCATCACCTCGTGGTAGTCCTGGCCCCAGGCGTAGCGCGAGATCCAGCCGCGCTCGGGATCACGCGACCGGTCCGTCGAGTACGGCTCGGCGCTGTCGTAGTCCAGCGCCACCACGATCGCCGCGCGCACCCCGGGCAGTAGACGTTCGAGATGCACGCGCTCATCGGCGCGCCGCTCGAGATAGGCCATGGCGCCGTGGTAACCCTGCTCCAACCAGCGCCGCAGAAACTCGGTCTCGGGCCCCGGCTCGATCCCGGCGACGCCGGCGCGGTCGAATCCGCATTCCCGCGCCAGCTCCAGC
>DASWHO010000141.1:0-4948 GCA_036398155.1 Acidobacteriota bacterium | reverse complement strand
TTTCACGACCAAGCCGTCCGGGGAGGGGACCGGTCTCGGCTTGGCCACGGTGTACGGAATCGTGAAACAGAGCGGCGGCTCGATCAGCGTCTACAGCGAGGTCGGAAGGGGCACGAGCTTCAAAATCTACCTGCCGCGGGTCAAATCGGACGCGGAAGCAACCGAACCTCACGAGCCTGCCCCCGAGCCGATCGGAGGATCGGAGACGATTCTGCTGGTCGAAGACCAGGAAGCCTTGCGCGAGGTATTGAGGCAGAACTTGAGCGGGCTCGGTTACCAGGTACTGGCGGCCGCAGATGCGGACGACGCGCTCGCGGTCGCGCGCGGTTGCGCGGGGCCGATCGATGCGCTGATCACCGACGTGGTGATGCCGGGCAGCAGCGGTCTAACCTTGGCGTCGCAGCTCAGCGCGCAACGCCAGGGCCTCAAGGTGCTTTACATGTCGGGCTACACCAGCGACGTGTTGGATCGGCAGGGCTTCCTCAGCCAAGGTCTGGAGCTGATCGAGAAGCCGTTCACCGCCGGCACGCTGGCGCGCCGGCTGCGCGAATTGCTCGACCGCTCCAACTAGAGCGTGGGGTTGCCCAATTGATACAGGTAGGCCGTCTGATCCGCGAGGATCAGCTTCAGCTGGTCGGATTCCTCGACCTGGCCGTACAATAGATGTGGAATTCCGCCCCGCGGGTATGGAGTCACGAAACGCTGTTTGGGCGTGACCAGATACCGAATCCGGTACTGATTCGACAGGACGCCGAACTTCCGCGCCCGAATTCTGGCCTTCATCCTAACGCGTTCTCTGGTTGCGCTCCGGCTAAACCTGGCTACGAAACCGAAGGCCATGGGTTGCTGGTGAATCGTCTGATACACGAAGGCCATCGAGCTCGAAGCCGCCATGTCCAGCACTCCGCCCCGCGGCGCATCCTTCAGCGCGATCACGTAGGCCGGAACCTCGATCCGACTCGCGGCCAGAGGTGCGGGAAGGTACTCCACGACCAGCAGGGCGATCAGAAAGCCGCCTGCCAACCGTCCTGCGACGCCTCTGCGCCACAGCATGCTCAAGCTGGCGGCGCACAGGACCGCCGCCATCAGGAATACCAGAATCATCTGCCGATTCGCCCGCCCCGAGATCCGTAGAGGAGGAAGAACCACCTCGAGCAACCGATACGGCATCAGCAGTTCCGGAAACTCTTTTCCCCATACCCACAACGAACGTCCGAGACTTATCAAGGCGAAAGCCACCAGCCCCAACAGCCACGGCTGTCGCTCCTGCGGGCGCGCTTGCTTTCTAAGCAGCAGCAACAGCGCGACCAGCACCACGACGCTCCAACCGACATAGACGCTCAGCCCGATATTGTAAGCGGCCGGATGAATCTGCCGTCGCAGCGCCTGGGCCCATTCCCCGAATCGGAACGTTTCGCCGTACACGAACAAGTCCATCAGGTCCAGCTGTTGTCCCGCCAGCCGAGCGCGACGGAAGGGGTCCGCCATGTCTTCCTTCAGCAGGGCGAACAGAATCGGCCCCGAGCTCACCAGCGCGGTCGCCAGAAATGCCAACAGCGGGGTGCGAAGCGGCGGCCGAAGCAGACCCAGCGGCTTTTTCTCGCGGGCTGTCCACCATAGACCCGAGAGTGCGCCGAACAGCAGGCAGTTGATGAAACAGTAATAATCCGACAAGAGCGACAGAAACAGCATCAGCGCTGCCGCCACCGCGGCGGGAATCCGAGGCCTTTCCAACAGCATCATCCAGAAGAGCGCGAACAGCGGAATCCACTCGGTGGACAGCAGGTTCAGGTGCCCGTTCACCGCATGCGAGAATCGGTAACTGCAGAAAGCGAACAGATAACCGCCCACGATGCTGGGCCAATAGGCGCGGGTGACATAAAAGGCCAATGCGAAGGCGCTCAGACCCGAGGCCACAAATGTGAATATGAACAGCAGATTGAACGTCTGTTGGAGCTCAAAAAATCGCAGCAGAACGATGCCGAACAGGCCATTGAGAGGGGTGAGCGTGTGACCCAGCAAGGAGACTCCGCCTGGATAGTTCAAGTAGGTGGTGTAGAAGGGGAGTTGATGCAATTCGGTTATCGCCTTGTTCAGCCACCAGATGTTCCAGGCGTTCTGCGGGCCGTCATCATAGAGGTTGAAGAAATAGTGGGTCGAGAATGTGGTGACCAGTGGAAAGGTGAGGATGAAAAAGCAGGCAAGGTAGAAAGCGCATGGAAAGACGAAGAATCCAGCCAGCAGAGACAACTTGCGGCGGATTGGACAAGCATTCTGCAAGGCTGCGCCGGCGATTCCGCGCTTTACGGGCGGGGGGTGTTTCGGCATTCCACTTACGAATATACATGATCGCCAGGTGAATACCACTCAATCAGTTGTACAGGTTCAAGAGATAGCCAATGTCTGGGATACGAGATGGCAACTCTGTGAGTTTTGCGGCGCCAAATGTCGACGCCCGGCCGAAGGCGATATGTTGCCTAAGGGAAGGACGCTACCGTGGGTTTCTTGTGACCCGATGAGAGATGAGAACCGATGCGTCTTCGGCGCCGCGCTGCAGGGCCCGGAGATTCAGGGGATCTGCGCTGTGGGCTTGGTCGGGCGAAGCGACCCAGCCGCTTTGACGCTCAGTGTCGTGGTCGCGACGGCATGCAAGATGACGGTCTCTTGATTGGGAAACGCGACCAGCACTTCGGCTTCGGCGCTTGGAGGGACTGCGAACAGCAGCTCGGGCGCGGCTTGGGACGCGAAGCCGCTGCCGCCGTCGACTTGTTGCATCTGGGGAGTCGCTCCGGGCGAGCGGACCGTCACTAGCGCCCCGATCGCCGCGGCTCCGGACGGCGTGAAGGCGCGAACCCGCAAGGCGCGCTCCCGGCCGCGGTTCTCGAACAGGCGGTCGGGGCCGGAGTAGTTGGCGACGAACAGGTCGAGGTCGCCGTCGTTGTCGGCATCGGCGAAGGCGGCGCCGACGTTCTCGTCCGGATCGGCGACCCCGAGCCAGAGCGCGCGTTCGCGGAAAGAAGGCGCACCGGCTCGGCGTTCCGATTGATTGAGATAGAGCGCGTCGACCTCCTCGTTGGCGATGAAGACATCCTGGTCGCCATCGAGATCGATGTCGCCCCAGGCGCAGCCGATCGAGGTTCGACTCGCTCCGAGTCCGGAGGAGCCGCTGATCTCGGAGAGCGCCCCGCCGGCGGTGCTGCGAAACAAGCGGTTGCCGCGGCGGAAGCGGGTCTCGAAGAGATCGAACCCTTCCGCGCCGCGCGCGCCGTCCCAGCAAGCGCCGACCGCCAACGCGTCGCGCGCCGGCAGCCAGGCGGGCAGGCGCGGCGCGCCGGCGATCGCGAGCGGCTCGAAGCGGCCGCCTCGCAGCCGCAGATAACGGCTGCGGACGGCTCCGGCAATGGCGAGACGGATGCCGCCATCGGGGCCAAGAGCGAAGGCGGCGCCGACGCCTCCTTGCGCCGGGTCGAGCCCCCAGTGCGCCGAAACCTCCTCGACGCCGCGGCCCGCGAAGCGATAAAGACGCGTTCCGTCGAGCCCGGCGATCAGCAGCTCGGGCCGGAAGTCGCCTTCGAGATCGAACCAGGAAAGGCCCTGGGCGCGCAGGTTCGCCTCGATTCCATAGTCGGCGCCGACCTCGGTAAAGGCGCTGCCGTCGTTGCGGTAGAGCAGCGGCCGCGGCCAGGCCGAGATCGCGAGATCGTGATCGCCGTCGCCGTCCCAGTCGGCCCAGGCGGCGCCGAAAGTGCGGCCGGACCAGGTAAGCCCCCAGCGCGCGCCGACCTCTGCGAACCGCAGCGGGCCGCCGGCGCTCGAGTCGTTGCGGTAGAGCCGCGGGCGCTCCCCGTCGGCGGTCACCAGAAGATCGAAGTCGCCGTCGCGGTCCAGATCGCCCCACGCCGCGCCCTCCGAGCGGGCGGCGAACGCCACGCCGGCCCGCACGGCGACCTCGGCGAAGCGGCGCGCGGGGGGATGGCGCTTGGAGTTGGCCGCGGCTCCCGGTTCGGCCAAACGGAAGAAGTCGACGCTCTCGCCCTCGATCTGGACCGAATCGACCAGGGACAAGCGCGGCCGCAATCGGTCCAGCCAGGCGCGCGGGAGCGAAACGGCAGGCGGCTGCGGCCAGTCGCTGAGCAGCGGAAAGATGGCGACCATCGAGACCCGGCGCGCGCGCAGCCATCCGATCGGATCGGCGCGGAGTGGAGCCTGATCGAAGGAGACCAGCCGCTCGATACCGCGATCGAGGTGCAAGGCCAACAGCTGCAGGTCGGAGGGGCGGCCATAGCGCTCGACCATCGCCTGGGCGGCGCGCAGATCGCGCGGGCCGGCGGCGCGCATCTTGTCGAGGTAGAGCGCGAGCGGTTTCGGTGGTGGCGCCGGCGCCAGTACCAGGGCGCGGCGGCCGGCGGGCAGGAGCCGGTCCAACGCTTTCGCCGCGGCCAGGGCGCGCCGCTGCCGGGGCGCGGCGCTGCGCTGCTCGTGATAGCGCGCGGTTTGCAGTCCGAGGCCGAGCAGGATCACGGTTGCCGCGACCATCTCGATCGGACGCCGCCCGGGGCGCGCGGCGGCCCAAATCCGAAGGCGGGTCCAGCCGATTCCGGCCGCCAGACTGATCGCGACCAAGAGCAGGTGCGCTTCGCGATCGACGATCAGGGGGGAGCCGATCGGGTAGCTGTGGCCGAAAGCGACCAGCGCGGCGAGGAAGAGCCCGAAAAACAGCGCCATGCCTTGGAGCGCCGGCGCGCGCCGGGCGCGGCGCACCAAATAGGGCGATCCCCACAGCGCCAGTGCGATCACCGGAAGCGTCGCGGCGGCCAGGACGGTCTTGACCAGATAAGGGATCCGTTGCAGCCGGGCGAGGTCGAAGCCGGGATCGAGAACATAGCTGCCGGGCGGCGCCAGGCCGCCGCGCAGCGCCAGCCAGACCAGCGGCACCGCCAAGTAGGCG
>DASWHO010000140.1:0-13451 GCA_036398155.1 Acidobacteriota bacterium | reverse complement strand
GTTCGCGACCGTGCTGCTGCCGCTGTCGCTGATCGCGGGCATCTACGGGATGAACTTCGAGTTCATCCCCGGATTGCACTCGCCGCTCGGCTTCTGGGCCACGATCACCGCGATGGCGGCGATTGCCGCCGGGATGCTGCTCGGCTTTCGCCGCAAGGGCTGGCTTTAGAGCTGGGCGGGGCGCCTAATTAAGTTACTTGTGGACCAGAACAGCGGCATTGGGAAGCCAATCCTCTTATGACTGAGTCGCGTCCAGGCGACGAGCCTTGACTGGTGCCTTGCAGCTCCCTAATCGCGAATCTCCTGGCGCAGCGGGAGGATGTGCTTCGGAACACCCCCCGGCTTTACGTCCCGCCACTCCACACTAAAGCTGCCCTGATAACCAAAGAGCGGTCCCCATACGCTATTCCGGACGTCGACAACAATTCGGAAGCAGCGAGCCTCGTCGTCGTATGATTCCCGAACATTCGCGACCCCACTGAACAGCATCGGGAACCTGAAACCGATCACGCCCTCATAAAACCGCTGTCCTCCCGATCGGAGTCTCAGACCACCCGCAGCATCTACCGACAAGTCAATGTCGACGGCAAGATGTTCGTGCGATCCAAGGTAATCCACAATCCGGCCGCGAGCCTCGCTGTAGACCATGTAGGCGTCGAACCGTCGGGTGCGGCGCGCCTCGAACGTTCGGATCCACGAGACAGTCTCGCGTCCAAACTGATCGACGAACGCATAGTTCTCGATCCTGAACTGGATGTTTCGGCCGGTTTCCGGAAACATGATCCGTCGCCAAGTGCCTACACGCAGGAAGGGCTCGGTGTAGAAGGGCCCTTTCCAGATCTCGTCCATCATCCCGGTGCCGATCGACGCGATCCCGTCGGAACTTGAGAAGCCAAATCTGCGCTGAATCTGTGGATGCAGCCGGTTGAAGTCGGTACCGAGGGCACGCTGATAGATCGAGTTCATGGCTTCTCCGGAACCGGACGCCGAAGACACCGTCCGGCAGAGGGGACACCGGCCATGACCAACAGATCGACCGCGGCGAGTGCGGAGGCGGATAGGTTCAGCGAGAACGGATTGAATGCCGCACCGAAGAATGCTGGCGAGCAAAGCGAGACAACAGTTGTCGCAATCGACATCGCGACAAGGCACAGCCATAGCGGCCAAGTGCGAGACCACGCGACCACGAGTGTAACGGCTAGGGCGAGCTCCGCGAGACCCAACGCAGCTACCGCGGCGACGCTCTGCGTTGTCGGCATTCCGGCAGCTTCCATCATTGCGATCTCGTCGGGGTGACGAGCGAGCAGCTTAGGAACGAGACCCTGATAAGCAAACACGGCAGCAAGCGCGACGCGAGTCAGGAGGTGAACGAATGTCTGCCGGATCGCGACGCGGGGGTCGACTCGGTTTTCGAGCCATAAACGGAGTCGATCGAAGCTCCATGCCGTAGCCCAGCCAATCAGCGGCCGGAAAATCACTCGGTCGAAGACGGCACCGGCCACGCCGAACCTCGTCCGGTAGTCATACCAGGTGAGGAATCGCACGCCGCCCCGCATCGGGATGTACTTCCAGTAGCCACTGCCCTCACGAATCAGGGACAGCGGTGCCTCCGACCAGAACCTGAGCGCGGATGTCGAGCTCCCATCCGGCGAATCTCGGTGCCCGATCGCTTCCCCTTCGCCGCTGATTTCGAATCCGAAGCCGATTCGCGTGGCATAGCGAAATCGCTGTGGGGAACCGTCATCGATTCGCGGGAGGTACTCGATAGTTGAGAACCTGAGATCCCAACTCTCGTGGAGCTCCGGCGTCTGTGTGTGCGCCCACACTGCGTCCATCGGCGCCCGAACACGAATCTCAACGTAGATGCTCATGATCCAAACGCACCAATAGATGCCATAGGTTTTATTGCAGCGACAGAGTCACGGCGGAAGCGCGGCTGAAGGGGGGGACAAGGCAGGTCTGCCGAACAGCCCTTCTCGGATGAGTTCGTCCAGCGCGCCGACGAATTGCCGAACGGGCGGCAGCCGAAGGGCCACAGCCGCCGAGGGCAGCAGCCGCTTCGTCAAACCGACCAGCGCTTCCGTCGCGCGCTGTTTCGGTGTCCGGTCAAGAAGCCACCAGAGGAGCACCGCGAGATGCACCAAATAGAGCAGGCGGCCCAGCGCAGCGGCCATTGGCTGCTCCGGCGGGTCGGTAGAACCGGCAACCGCATCCTCGAAGACCTGCTGGACCCGCCGTCGTGAGAAGGCGGTGTTGGCTGCGAACACGCCGTCATCCGGGTCGCCGACCAGAATCGGGATCAGCGCGCGCAGGGTGGTGCGATGCGGTTGCAAAACGCCCAAGCTCGATTGGAGCCCGAACAGGAATCGATCGCGCCACTTACCAGGTTTCATGCTGGCCGCGCGGCGGGCAAAATCTTGGGAAAGCTCGTCGTACAAGGCGATGATGACGGCCTGCTTGCTCGGGAAATATCGATACAGAAGCCCCACGCTGACACCCGCTTCCTTGGCAATCTCGCGCAGCGTGGTGGCCTCGTAGCCCCGCTCGTTGACCATCCCAATCGCCGTGTCATACAGGCGGCGGCGCGACACCACGCCTTGCGCCGATTGCCCGGGCGGACGCCCGCGTCCCCGGGGCTTGACATTTTCAGTAAACATGTTCATTATTATTAAAGCATGGATCATTCAGGAGCGCAACCGCCCTCTGCACCCGAAGGCGAGCATTTGATCCTGTATGACGGCGTCTGCGGCCTGTGCAACCGCCTTCTGCGGTTCCTGCTCCGGCACGACCACCGTCACGTGTTCAGGTTTGCGTCACTTCAAAGCACCGTCGGCCAGGCCATCGTGCAGCGAAATGGCGGGGACCCTGGCCAACTCACTTCCCTTTATTTGGTCGCCGACTACCAGAAGGCAGCCGAGCGTGCCTTCACCAGGAGCGAGGCCGCGCTTTTCGTCGCCGAGCAGCTCGGCTGGCCCTGGAATGCGGCTCGCTGGCTGCGCTTCGTGCCCAAGGGGATTCGCGACCGAGCGTATGACCTCGTGGCGCGAACTCGATATCGCCTCTTCGGACGCTATGACCGCTGCCTGATGCCGGATCCCGAGTCTCGAAGTCGCTTCATCACCTGACCGGTATTTGACCGTGCGAATCGTGATCCCAGGTGGGTCGGGACAACTCGGAACGATTCTGGCGCGAGATTTCCACCGCCATGGCATCGATGTCGTCGTTCTGAGCCGGCGACCGCAGATCCAGCCTTGGCGCGTGGTCGGGTGGGACGGCGCGACCTGCGGCGCATGGCAGCGCGAGATCGACGGAGCAGAGGTGGTCATCAACCTCGCCGGCCGCAGCGTCAACTGTCGCTACAATGCTTCCAATCGACAAGAGATTCTTCATTCGCGAATTGACTCTACCCGCGCGGTCGGCGAGGCGATCCACCGCGCAATCCGGCCCCCGCGCGTGTGGCTGCAAGCCAGCACGGCCACGATCTATGCGCATCGATACGACGCCCCGAATGACGAGCGCTCGGGAATCCTCGGCGGCGCGGAATCGAACGCGCCGAGCTCATGGCGGTTCAGTATCGACGTCGCGCGCGCGTGGGAGCGCGCGTTCGACGAAGCAATCACCACGGCCACTCGAAAGGTTACGCTCAGGTCCGCCATGACGCTGAGCCCGGATGCGGGCGGAGTGTTCGACACGTTGCTGGGGCTTGTGCGTCGCGGCCTCGGAGGCAGGGCCGGGAACGGCCGCCAATTCATGTCGTGGATTCACTACGAGGATTTCGCGGCGGCCGTGCACTGGCTGATCGACCGGCAGGACATCGACGGCATCGTAAACATCACGTCACCCAACCCGCTGCCGAACGCAGATTTCATGCGCGTCCTTCGCCAAGCTTACGGTGTCCCGTTCGGCTTGCCTGCCCGAGATTGGATGCTGGAGATTGGCGCGGCCTTCATGCGGACCGAAACCGAGCTGGTGCTCAAGAGCCGCCGCGTCGTTCCACAGCGGCTGCTCGAACACGGGTTCAGTTTCAAATTCCCGAGCTGGAGCGACGCAGCCGGGGATCTTTGCCGCCAGTGGAAGTTGATGCGCGGCATCGGCTCCTCGGCCGCGTCATAGCCGTCGCGGTGAGCTTTGAGTCGGTGCCATTCGAGTGCTGTGCAGTTTGCCACTCGAATCGCGTTCGACGGTTCCGCCTGTTGGAACCGCCGCAACTGCACCGGCCTTCAGCTGCGGGAGTCGAGACCGGTTATGAAGGTATGGTGGAGCTGATCGGGATCGAACCGACGACCTCATGACTGCCAGTCATGCGCTCTCCCAACTGAGCTACAGCCCCACGCTGCTGCCTACCGGAAGCACCAGGATAACTTCGAAACCGGCCCGGAATCAAGTCACGCGCCGAAATCTTGGCCGGCGGCTCAGGAACCGGCGCGGCTCGGCCCCGCTTTGGCGCCGACCACCGGACCGACGCGCGCGTTGAGCTCGTCGATCTCGCCTTCCTTGGCGGCGATCTGGCCTCCGAGACTGTCGAGCGCCGTGACCTCGCTCTGAAACTTGCGCTGCAGATCGGCCGCCTGCTGGCTCGCCAGATACACCTTTTCGCCCAAGCTGCGCAGCAGCCGGTCGCGGCGCCGGCGCGCCGCGGTGATCTCCACCCGCAGCCGGTTGACCTGATAGGAGCGCTCGACCTCGAACGAGACCTTGCTGAGGATGTCCCGTAGCGACCCGATCAGTTTATCCGCGATCTGGAATCCATCCGCCGAACCTGCACCAGTCGACTCCACGTCGCGAGGCTAGCAA
Source organism: Acidobacteriota bacterium (assembly GCA_036398155.1). Lineage (GTDB taxonomy): Bacteria > Acidobacteriota > DASWHO01 > DASWHO01 > DASWHO01 > DASWHO01. Next base: position 8,657 of record DASWHO010000140.1, on the reverse strand, counting down.
AGCCGCTTCGCAAGGTCAAACTCGTTGGCGCCGGCCGACCGAGCGCAAGGAAGCAGATGACGGTGGATCCGCCGCCGGGCAATATAATGCGCTGCGTGGAAGCGAGCGTGCTCTGGTGAGCGCCGCGGTCTTCAAAACCGTAGTTCCGACGTCGCGAGACGCGGAAGGTGGGTTCGATTCCCACGCGCTTCCGCCGCCGGCGCCGCGGCCAAGATCAGCGCGCCCTGATCGACCAGCTTGCGCCAGACCGAGCTCGGCTCCGGGCTGAAAACCGCCGCGCCCTCGTAAGGCGCGACAATCCAATCGCCCTGCAGTAGCTCGCGTTCGAGTTGGCCCGCCCCCCAACCGGCGTAACCCGTATAGACCCGAACCTGGCTCGCGCGGCTGCGCCGGGTCAGAATCCGCTCCAGCAGCGCACGGCTGCCGCTCAAATACAGATCCGCGACCACCGGGCGGGTCTCCTCGAACGCCTGGTCGGCGCTCAGCAGCATCAGCAGCTGCCGGCGCGCCACCGGACCGCCCCAGAAGAGCGTCTCCGCGCTGCGCCTCAGACTCTTGAGCTGGGGCAGCAGCGCGGCGAGCTTTTGTTGCACCGGACGATTGAGCACCAGGCCCATCGCGCCTTCGGGGCCATGCTCGATCACCAGCACCACGGTTTGAGCGAAATTCGGATCCCCGAGCTGGCGGCTCGCCACCAGCAGATCTCCCGGCGCCAGCGGCGCGGAGAAAGCTGCCGGCGCTGGCGCCCAGCAGCCGAGCATCACCCCGACCGCGGGTGCCGCGCAGCGCCAACCGCAGCCCCGACTCGAGAACAAGCGCACTCCAACAAAAGCTAGCGCAACCGAATCCGACCTGCTAGCCCACGGCCCGCGACCGAAGGGAAACCGGGAGGGAAGCCTGTCCTTCCCGGTCTCCAAGCACCACCGGTCTCGGAGCCTTGCCCTTCCCTCCCCCGGCGCTGGTCAGTGGCCCCCGGTCCCGACCGCGGCGCCGCTGGACTCTACCGGAGCCGGGAGCAGTCGCGCGTCGTGACTTCTTGCCACCCCCGCCGTTCGCTTACAATGCGCTTTCATCTCTTGGGTCGTTATCGGGAGGAGGGATTGTCCCATGGCATGGCGTTGCACCGTTCTCGGTTCGCTTGTGTTTGCCGCGGCGCTCCATTCGAGCGCGAGCGCCGCCATCGATCCTAGCCAGCTCGCCGGACTCAAGGCCCGCTTGATCGGGCCGGCCGGCATGAGCGGGCGGATCGCGGTGGTCGAAGCGCTCGCCGCCAACCCGGATGTCGTCTATGTCGGCGCCGCCACCGGCGGGGTGTGGAAGTCGACCAACGGCGCGGTCAGCTTCGAGCCGCTGTTCGATGATCAGCCGGTCCATGCGATCGGATCGATCGCGGTGTTTCAGCCCAACCCCGACATCGTTTGGGTCGGCACCGGCGAAGGCAATCTGCGCAACAGCGCTTCGGTCGGCAACGGCGTCTACCAGTCCTTGGACGGCGGCAAAACCTGGAAGCATCTCGGGCTGGAGGCGACCGAGCACATCTACCGCATCGCTTTGCATCCCACCGATCCCGCGGTCGCCTACGTCTGCGCCACCGGGCAGGAGTGGGGCGAGAACCCGGAGCGCGGCGTGTTCCGGACCGAGGACGGCGGCGGCACCTGGAGCAAGATCCTCTACGTCGACGAGAAGACCGGCTGCGGCGACTTGGTGATGGATCCTTCCAATCCCGACAAGCTGTTCGCTTCGATGTGGCAGTTCCGCCGCTGGCCGCATTTCTTCCAATCCGGGGGGCCGGGCTCCGGGCTTTACCAGACCTACGACGGCGGCCGGAGCTGGAAGCGGCTGCAACCGGAAGACGGACTGCCGGCCGGCGAGCTGGGTCGGATCGGGCTCGCGATTTTCCATTCCGACCCGGAAATCGTCTACGCCTTGGTCGAAGCCGAGAAAAGCGCCTTGATCCGCTCCGAGGACGGCGGCCGCAGCTGGAAGAAGATCAATGAAAAACCCGACATCGTGCGGCGTCCGTTCTATTTCGCCGACCTGCGCGTCGATCCGCAGTGGCCGCATCGGATCTACAGCCTCGACTACCTGATTCGGGTCTCCAACGACGGCGGCAAGAGCTTCGAGACCCTGTCCGGGGCAACCTGGGCCCAGATCCACGGCGACTATCACGCCATGTGGATCAATCCCAACGATCCGACCCAGATCTACATCGGCGACGACGGCGGCATGGCCGAGAGCCGCGATCGCGGGCGCAGCTTTCGGTTCGTCGGCAACCTGCCGCTGGCGCAGTTCTACCACGTCGCGGTCGACGGCGAGCAGCCTTATCATGTCTACGGCGGGCTGCAGGACAACGGTTCGTGGCGCGGTCCGTCGAGCCGCTGGCAATCCGGCGGCATCCGCAACCACCACTGGGAAGTGGTCGGCGGCGGCGACGGCTTCGATACCCGGCCCGATCCGGCCGATTCGACCCAAGGCTACTCGATGTGGCAGGGCGGCAACCTGCTGCGCTGGAACCTCGCGACCGGCGAGCAGCGCTCGGTCAAACCGGCCCCGCCCGAAGCCGTCAAGCTGCGTTTCAACTGGAACGCCGGCTTCGCGATCGATCCGTTCGAGCCCAACACCCTCTACCTCGGCAGCCAGTTTCTGCACCGCTCGACCGACCGCGGCGAAAGCTGGAGCATCATCAGCCCGGACTTGACCAGCAACAACCCCGAGTGGCAGCGCCAAGAGCAGAGCGGCGGCCTGACCCCCGACGTCACCAACGCGGAAAACTACACTACGATCATCGCGGTCGCCCCGAGCGCGCTGGAGCGCGGCGTGATCTGGGTCGGCAGTGATGACGGCCGACTGCACGTGACCCGGGACGGCGGCGCCACCTGGAGCTCGGTCGAAGCCAACCTTCCCGGGGTTCCGGCGCACACCTGGATCCCGCACCTCGAGCCGTCCAAGTTCGATCCCGCGAGCGCCTTCGTGGTGCTCGACAACCACCGGCGCTCCGACTGGACGCCGTACGTATTCCACACCCGCGATTACGGCCAGACCTGGAACAGCCTCGCGACCTCTGAGCTGCGCGGCTACTGTCTTTCGATCGCCCAGGATCCAGTGCTGCAGGACCTGCTGTTTCTCGGCACCGAGTTCGGTCTCTACGCGTCGGTCGACGGCGGCGCGCATTGGCTGCATTTGAAGGACGCCATCCCGACCGCCTCGGTGATGGATCTGGTGGTCCATCCGCGCGACCACGACCTGGTCATCGGCACCCACGGACGCGCCGTTTTCGTGCTCGACGACATCCGCCCGTTACGCGCGCTGTCCGAGACCAGCTTGGCCGAGCCGCTGCACCTGTTCGAGATCGCTCCCGCCCAGCAGCACTGGCGCAAGGAGGCCGAAGGCGGCTTCGCTTTCGGTGCCGCCGAGTTTCGCGGCGAGAACCGGCCCTACGGCGCGATTCTCACCTACAGCCTCAACCTGCCGGGCCTGCCGCTGCACGATCCCGAAAAGGAGCGCGAACGAAAGCAAGCGCTGCGCCAATCGAAGGCGCCGGCCGAGAGCGCCGCCGCGGACGGCCCCGAGAGCACGAAAGACGAAGAAGAGCCCAAGGTGACGATTACGGTCGCCGACAGCTCCGGCAAGACGGTTCGCAGCTTCAAGCGACCAGCCAAACTCGGCCTCAATCGCGCGGCGTGGGATCTCAAGCGCGATCCGTTCCGCCAGCCGCCGCGCGACGAGCCGGCCGAGGAGGACGAGGAACCCAGCGGCCCCGAGCTGCCACCGGGCAGCTACACGGTCACGCTGACCTACCAGGGGCACCAGCAAAGCCAACCGCTGCAGATCCTTCCCGATCCGCGCTCGAGCAACAGCGCTGCCGATTGGAGCCGGCGTTGGGATACCGTGCTGCGCGCCGGCCAGCTCCACGATACCGCGGTCGAGGCGATCTGGCGCCTGCGCCGCACGCTGGAGGATATCGAGCTGGCGCAGAACAAGGCCCGACAGGCGGCGGCCGATGGCGGCGAAAAAGACCAGCAGAAGCTCGAACAGCTGCCGCTGGTGCGCAGCGGCGAAACGCTCAAAGGCGAGCTGCGCGCGCTCGAAAAGCGACTCTGGCAAGCGCCCGAAACCAAGGGGCTAGTCGCCGACACCGACGTGCTGTCGAAGATCAGCTTCGCCTCCTGGTATTTGAGCTCGTCATGGGATCCGCCGTCGCCGACCCATCTCGAGTATCTGGGCCAGGCCGAGCTCAAGCTCGAGACGTTCCTCGCCGACTTCAACCCGTTGTTCGACATCCAAGTGGCGGAGTTTCGACGGCAAGTGGAGCAGGCCGGCTTCGGCCTGCTCCCGGCCCACCAGCCGATTGAATACGAAGCGGGGGCGAACTAGGTCGTTATTGTTGGAGGGTCGACAGCGCCCGCGGGTTGAGCGTGCCGGGATCGGTCAAGGCCACGAACACGAGAAGGGCGTCGGCCGGAGGCTTCGGGAGCGGCTGAGCCGCGATCGCAAAACCGGATGAAAGCACGACCGCACTTGCGGTCGGGAACAGGCCGGGTTCGAAGCCCGACGCACCCAGGCTGTGAAACTCACCGGATGCGTCCACGAAACCGTAGTAGAAGTCGGCGGTCAAATCGGGACCGCTCTGGATCGCGGACAGCAGCGGCGCCGGCGGCGTGCCCTCCAGTTTCAGGCTCGGCGTCTGCTCCGACCATCCCAGGCCGCGCTCCACCGCCGCCAGCGCGTCGATCCGGCCCGAGCCCAAAAAGCCGTCCAGTCCCGGGTTGACCGCCGCGATCGGCCAAGCGGCGTCGAGCACGGCTTGCTCGATCGCCGGTTGCGGCAGATTCAGCGCGCACAGACGGGCGATCGCCCCCGAAACCAAAGGCGCGGCCATCGAGGTGCCGCTCCAAATCGCGGCGCCGCCGTTGGGAAAGGCGCTGTAGAGATCGACGCCCGGAGCGGAGATGTCGACGAAGGTGCCGTAGTTGGAGAAATCGGCGCGCCGGTCTTCGGCGTCGGTCGCCGCCACCGCCATCACCTCCAGCTTGCGCGCCGGGTACGGCGGGGCGTTCGCCAGCCCGCCATTGCCCGCCGAGGCCACCAAATGCAGTCCGGCCTCGAAGGCGCGGCTCAGGGAGGTGCTCAAGATCGCGGAGCGATAGGTCAGACCGAAGCTCATGTTGATCACCCGCGCCCCGGTTTCGACCGCGAACCAGATCGCCTTGGCGATCGCGTAGGCGTCGCCCTCGCCCTCGGCCGAAAAACAGCGCAGCGGCATGATCCGAGCTTGGGGGGCGGCCAGCACCACCAAGCCGGCGACATGGGTACCGTGGCCGAACGAAGGATCGACCAATCCGTCCTGGTTTTCATCCACCCCGTCGGCCACCTCGCTCGGATCGGAGTCGTTGTCGAGAAAGTCGAACCCGGGCACCGTGCGCCCGGCGAACAGCGGATGAGTCAGGTCGAGGCCGGTATCGATCACGGCGACGGCGACCCCGGCGCCGGTGCTGAACAGGTTCGCGCTTTCCAGGCGCAATCGCCCGACCGCGCTTTGATCGACATACTCGTTGGCCGACGGACTGCCGTCGAGAAAGGCCAAGTTGCGCCGCTCGACTTCGGGCGGCTCGAACAGCAGATTGACCTCGCTCTCCTGAATCCTGGTATCGCCGTCCAGGAGCAGCACGAATTCCTCGTCGGTCAAGTTGGCCGGAGTCGAAATCCGATAAGCGCGCAGCGGCTCGAACGCCTCCAGCAGCTGGACCGCGTAGGTGGCCAGGATCACATCGATCGACACCCCGACAGCGGGAATCACCAGCACCTCGCGGGCCACGAACTGATCGTCTGGAATGTCGATCGGAGCATCGTCGTCATCATCGCCCGGCGGCGGGTCGTCTTCACCTTGGGCGAAAATCGAAGCCTCGGAGCTCCAGGGCAAGGATGACAGGCTGGATTGCCCGCGCGGTTGTACCGTTCCCGACCATGGGCTCGGGGTCGATGGTTGCGCGCCCAACAACGCCGGAGCCGGCGCGACCAGCCCCAGGCAAATGGAGAGCCCAATCACTCGAATCATTCTTGTCCTCCACGCGGGCGCCCAACCGCCACAAACGGCGCCCAGAAATAAGGGTGCGGGTGCTGCTGCCGCACCTCCAAAGCCGCTTCGCGCAGCGCGGCCGGCACGCTGAGGCCGGCGTGCCAGCGCGCGTGAAAATGACGCATCAGCTCCGCGGTCGTGCGATCGTGCACCGCCCATAGGCTAACCACCAAATTCGCGACTCCGGCGCGCAGAAAACCGCGCGCGAACCCCAGCGCCTCGTCGCCGGCGTCGATCCGATGGCGCCCGGTATCGCAACCCGACAGCACCACCAGCTCGGCGTTGAGCGGCAGCCCCAACAGATCGTGGTAGGTCAGCCAGCCGTCGCTCAAGGCCATCGCCGAAAACAGCGGGTTGTCGTCGCGATAGATCCCGTGCGCGGCGATATGAATCCATTCGCTGTCCGGAGCCAGACGCAAGAACTCCGCCGGCCGCGCCTCCGGCCCGATCAGCAGCCGCGCGCGCGGCGCCATCGCCGCGACCGCCAGCGCCTCCTCGCGCACGAACGGCAGCGTCCCATCGTCGGCGCCCACCACCAGCGGCGGGCCCGCCGCCGGCGCGCGCCGGCTCGGTTCCAGCAACAAGGCGGCCGACGGACCAACGGCGATCTCGTAGCGATCCCATAAATACCCTTCCGGTCCAAGCAGCGCCGGGATCGGTAGATAGTGTAGCGGACCGTGCAGCACGAACAGCAGGCGCCGGCCATTCAGCGAACCGAGCGGCGCGATCAGAAGCGAATGCAGATCCGACAGCAGCCGCTCGCAGGTGGCGCGCAGCGCCGCCTCATGCCGCTCGACATAGCCGCTGTTGTATTGGAATTTCTGCATTTGAAAGCGCAGCGCCAGCTCGAGCTCGCGGGCGCGCTCGAGCGCGGCGGGCAAGGTGAGGATGCGGAATTCCGACCGCATGACCACGAATACGATCAACGAGTCGCCCCAACCGAAATACTCGATCAGGATCTCCTCCCGGTCCAAACGGCGCTGCAGCTCGGCGACCACCGGCACCCGAGCCCGGCTCCGCGCCGCTTCGCCGCGCAAACGGTCGAGTTGATCTTCGAGCCGCCGGATGCGGGCGACCAAGCGCTGGTCGAGCTCCAGATCGCGGCGCTTGCCGAGCAGCTCCTGTTGGTGGAGGCGGCGATAAAGGCCATCGAGTCGGCCGCGCAGCTCGAGCCAGCGGCTGCGGTGGCGCGCGGGAACCTCCTCGCGGGCGCGCAGATCGGCGTCGAGCAGCTCCAACAGCGCCCGCGATTTGGAGCGCTCGGCGAACTCGAGCGCGAGCTGCTGGTGGCGCAGCGAGCGGCCGGCCAAGCAGGCCGCCACCGCGTCCTCGTAGAACTCTTGCTTGTCCGACAAGTAGGAGAGCTTGAGCTGCTCGGCGCGCAAGCCCAAGCGCAAGCGCGCGATCAGTCTTTCGGCCGCTCGGAAGGCGCGAGTCGCCGCTTCGACCTGCCCCGCGGCGGCGGCGAGCTTGCCCCGCAGGTGCAGCGCTCTCAGCCGCTGGGCCGGGACCCCGGAACGAGCCAGAATCGGATCCGCCAACCGGAGCTGAGCTTGGGCCGCGCTCGGCTGCCCGGCCCTGAGCTGCAAGAACCCGATCTCGACCCGCGCCTGGGCGGCCTTGGCAGCGAGATTCTGCGACCGATAGCCGCGCATCGCGCGCTCCCAGGCCTTGCGCGAGGCTGCGTCGCGATCGGCGGCGCCCAGCGCCTGGGCCAACCAGGCCTCGATGTCCGCGGCGACGACCTTGTTCTCGATCGCTCGGACCGACCTTTTCGCGCTGTGAAGCAGCTCGATGCCGCCGTCGCCTTCGATCACCGCCGCCGCGCCGGCGAGCGCCTGGGCCTGGGCCAGCTCGAGACCCATCCCGCAGGCGCGAAATCCGCGCGCGCTGCGCTCCGCGAGGCGACGGGCCTCCTTCGTCAGGTTGAGCCGCATCAGCAGCTCCGAATGATCCAGATCGCAGGCCGCCGCCAGGCTGGTCTCCCCGGCCGCCCCAGCCCAGCGGCCGGCCGATTCGAGCATGCCGAGCGCGGCGCGATACGCGCCCTCCTGCGCCAGCAGCTGGGCCTCGCCATAGTCGATGTGCGCGCGCTCCCGCGGGCGCCGCCGCAGGGCCGGGTTCGCGCGCGCCAGACCATAGAGGCGCCGGGCCGGGCCGCGGCGGTCCAGCGATTTCTCCAGGTTGGCCAGATTGAGCTGCACGACTCCCAGAGACACTCCATCGCCGAGCCGCTCGAAGCTGCGCCCCGCGGCGCGAAAATGCCGGCGCGCCGCGGCCGAGCGACCCAGACGGTACTCGAGGTTGCCGAGATTGACCCGCGCGCGGGCGGCTCGCCTGCGGTCCTTGAGTTGTGCGAAACCCCGCAGCGCGAGGCGCCCGCACTGGCGCGCCTGGCCGCTGCGGCCCAGCAGCGATGCGACTTCGGTCGCGGCCAGACGGATACGAGCCAGCTGATCCCGATCGCCCAGATTCTCGAACAACCGCTCGGCGGCGCGAAGCTGGGACGCGGCCGCCTTCATGTCGCCGCGTAGATACGCCGCGCTGCCGAGGATTCTGCGCGCCAGGCCTCGCGCCCGCG
>DASWHO010000139.1:0-4755 GCA_036398155.1 Acidobacteriota bacterium | reverse complement strand
CGAGGTGACTCAGAGCGGCCTGTACGACTACAACTTCAACACCCGCGGCTTCAACAGCTCGCTCAATCGCCGGGTCGCGACCTTGATCGACGGCCGCGATCCTTCGGTTCCGTTTCTCGGCGCCCAGGAGTGGGCGGCGATTTCGTTCCCGCTCGACGATATCGCCAGCTTGGAGTTGATCCGCGGTCCGAGCGCCGCGCTCTACGGCAAGAACGCCTCGAGCGGGGTGCTCAACATCACCACCAAGCAGCCGCGCTACAGCGAGGGCGGCGAGTTCCGCCTGAGCGGCGGCGAGCTCGACACCTTCAATTTGGACGGCCGTTGGGCCGGGCACCTGGGCAGCGACTGGTATCTCAAGGTCACCGGCGGCCTGCGCAACAGCGGCGACTTCAGCGTCTCGCGCCGCGGCGCCGCTGAATACTCGGTGCCGTGCGCGCCGGGCCGGACCGGCAACTGCCTGCCGCAGGAGGCGGTGCCGCTGGCACGGACCGACGACGACGATATCTGGTTCGGCTCGATTCGGCTCGATAAGTACCTCGAGAACGGCTCGGCCTTCACAGTCGAAGGCGGCATCGCGGACATCGAAGGGCCGCTGTTTCAGACCGGCATCGGACGCGTCCAGCTGCTCGACGTGCAGCGGCCGTGGGCGCGCTTCAACTACAACATGGAGCACTTCAATTTTCTGGCCGACTACACCGGCCGCGATGCGCCCAAGCAGCTGGCGCTGGCTTCGGGCGCCAACCTGGCGCTCAACACCGACCGCTACCACTTCGAGGGGCTGACCAACTGGAGCGCCGCGGAGGACCGGGTCCGGATCGTGGCCGGCGCCTCCGCCACCCACGAGGAGATCGACAGCTTCGACCCGGAGCGCAACCGGCAGACCTTGATGTTCGAGCCGATCGATGCCGATTTCGGCGCGGTCTTCGGCCAGCTCGATTGGAGCTTGCACGACAAGGTCAAGCTGGTGTTGGCCGGCCGCTTCGATGACAGCAGCCTGCACGACGCGCAGTTCTCCCCCAAAGCGGCTCTGGTCTTCGGCTTCCATCCCGACCATAGCCTGCGCTTGACCTACAACGAGGCGTTCCAGGTCGCCAACTACTCCGAGTTTTTCCTCCAGGCCCCGGTGGCGCCGCCGGTCAACTTGAGCCAGGTCAACGGCCTCTGCCTCCAGTTCGGAATCGACTGCGGGCTCGGGGTCACGCCGGTGCTGGCGGTCGGCAACGAGGATTTGGAGCTGGAGGAGATCCGCACCTACGAGATCGGCTACAGCGGAATCCTGGCCGACCGCGCCTACCTCACGCTCGACTACTACATCAGCAACGCCGACAACTTCATCACCGACCTGTTGCCGCAGCTCGGAACCGCCTTGGGACGCGTCAACCCCAACTTCGGCCCCTGGCAGGGCCCGGCCGGGCTGCCGCAGCCGGTGGTCGACGGGATCCGCGCCGCGGTGCCGCTTCTGAGCAACAACTTCGACGGCTCCAACATCCTGGTGGCGGCCTCTTACGCCAACTTCGGCGAGGTCGACACCCAAGGGATCGACTTCGGCCTCAACTACTACGCCAGCGACGTCAAGCTGTTCTTCACCTACTCCTGGTTCGACTTCGACATCAAGCAAGATCTGCCCGGATTCGCGTCGCTGCTGGTGCCCAACACCCCGGAGAACAAGTTCAGCGCCGGCATCGGCTACAACGCCCACCGTTTCGAGGGTCTGCTCGGGATGCGCTGGGTCGACGAGTTCCGTTGGGCGGTGGGGCCGTTCCAGGGCGACGTCGAGTCCTACACCACCGTGGATCTCGACGCCAAATACGCGATCACCGATCAGCTCGCGGTGGGCGTCAGCGCCGCCAACCTGTTCGACAACGAGCACTGGGAGTCGTTCGGCGGCGACCTGCTGGGGCGGAGGGCACTGGGCTACATCAACTACCGCTTCTAGTGCTCGGCGGCGGATCTGCCGCCATCTGCTTCGTTGGGCTCGTTCGGCCTCCTCCGGCGTACCTTTCAGTACGCCTGCGTCGGCCTCACTTCGCCCGCCTCGCAGCTGACGGCATCTCCGCCGCCCTCTGCGCCGTGCTCTGGTGCTCGGGCGGGGGCCGGGTCGCCCTTCGTCGTCGACTTCGCTTCGCTCGTTTCCTACCCCAGGTCTTCCACCGCCTCTAGGGTGGTGCGGCGACTCAGCCGCTTGCGCTGGCATCGGGAGCGGAAAAGAATCGCTCGCGCTCGACCCGGACGCCACGTGTGTTGATGCACTTTCGCGCCCCAGCCATGCGCCGGCTTGCGGCGGCGGCGTTCGCGCTCGGCGCGCCGCTCTTGCTGGCCGCCGCCGTGCTGGCCGGCTTGGGCTACGATCCGATCGCCGCGCTGGCGGCGCTGCTGCGCGGTACCGTCGGAAGCTGGGAGCGTTTCCTCTCGGTCACGCTGGTACGCGCTTGCCCCCTGCTGCTGACCGGTTTGGGTGTGGCGGTGGCCTTTCGCGCCGGGATCTTCAACATCGGCGCCGACGGGCAATTCTATTTGGGCGCGCTGGCGGCCGCGGCCGGCGGAGCTCGCGCCGGCCTGCTGGGAGTATTGGGCGCGCCGCTGCTTCTGACAGCTGCGGCGCTGGCCGGCGCCGGCTGGGCCGCGATCGCCGCCGGGCTGCGCCGCAGGTTCCGGGTCCCCGAAGTGATCTCGACGCTCATGCTCAACTTCGTCGCCGAGCTGCTGGTCAGCTACGCCGTGCACGGCCCGCTGATGGAGCGCCGCGGCACCTATCCCCAGACCGATCCGGTCGCGGCCAGCGCGCGGCTCCCGCTGCTGCTGCCGCCGAGCCGGCTTCATGCGGGGGTCCTGCTCGCGCTGCTGATCGCGCCGCTGATCGGGTGGCTGCTGCGGTCGACGGTGTTCGGCTTCCGGCTGCGGGCGACCGGGCACAATCCGATCGCGGCCCGCTTCGCGGGTCGCTTCGATGCGGCGCGGGTTCAAACCCGGGCCTTCCTGCTTTCAGGGGCGCTGGCCGGCCTCGGCGGCGGCATCGAGCTGCTCGGGCTCACCCAGGCGCTCTACGAGAAGTTCTCGCCCGGCTACGGCTACACCGCGATCGCGGTCGCCCTTCTGGCGCGCCTCAACCCGCTGGCGGTGGCAGGTAGCGCGGTCTTTTTCGGCGTCCTGGAGGGCGGCGCCAGCGCGATGCAGCGCGAGAGCGGGGTCCCCGCGGTGGTGGTTTACAGCGTCGAGGCGCTGCTGATTCTGGGGGTGCTGCTCTCCGATCGACTCTGGCGCCGGGAGCTCGCATGAACGAGGACGCGCTCCTGGTGGCCCTGACCGTGTTCGCCGCGGCCGCGGTGCGCACCGCGATTCCGCTTCTGTTGGCGGCGCTGGGCGAGCTGGTCGCCGAGCGCAGCGGCGTGCTGCATCTGGGCATCGAAGGCGCCATCCTTTGCGGCGCGCTGGCGGCCGCGCTGGGAGCCCGCGCCGGCGGCAGCGGCTTGGGTTTGCTGGCCGGCGCGCTCGCCGGCTTGGCCTTGGCCGCGCTGTTCGCGCTCACCAGCGTGTGGCTCCGGGCCGATCCGATCATCATCGGGACCGCGCTCAATCTCTTGGCGATTGGGGTCACCGGAGCGGTCTATCGCGAAGCATTCGGAATCGAGGGGGCCGGCCTCACGCTGCCGACCGTGGCGCCGGTCGAGCTGCCGCTGCTGGCGCAGATCCCGGTGTTGGGCCCGGCCCTGTTCAACCTGCCGCCGGCCGCGTACGGCGCGCTGCTGCTGTGTCCGTTGACCGCCTGGTTTTTGTTCCACACCGCGCGCGGTCTGAACCTTCAAGCCTGCGGCGAAGCACCCGAGGCCGCCCGCGCGGCCGGCGTTTCCGTGGTCGCGACGCGCGCCGCTTGCACGCTGTGGGGCGGCGCGCTCGCCGGCCTGGCCGGCGCCTATCTGGTGCTGGCGCACGTTGGGACCTTCAGCGAGAAAATGAGCGCCGGCCGCGGTTTCATTGCGATCGCAATCGTGGTGCTGGGCCGCTGGCGTCCAGGCGGCGCGCTGCTTGGCGCCCTGTTGTTCGGCGCCTTCAACGCGCTCCAATTCCTGTTCCAGGCACTCGGGGCGGCGATCCCCTATCAGCTGCTGCTGATGGTGCCCTATGTCATGACCCTGATCGCCATGCTTGGGGCGCTGCGGTACAGCCGCGCCCCCGCAGCACTCGGCAGAGTCTAGGCGGCGGAGCTGCCGCCATCTGCTTCGTTGGGCTCGGTCGGGCTCCTCCGAGATAGGGGGACTGGTACGAATTTCCGGCATGTCCGAACTTGGAACTCAGGCTCTCAGGAAATTCGATACCTGTCCCCCTATCTCGCTTCCGTCGCCTGCTTTGTAAGCGGGGGACTCCCCCGCACCCCCTGGCGCGCGCCTCGCAGCTGACGGCAGCTCCACCGCCCTACGCGCCGTGCACTGGTGCTCAGGCGGGACGTGTTGCTCGTTCGGGTCGACTTCGCTTCGCTCGTCTCCGCTTGCCGGCGTTCGGCCGCCCAACGCGCCGTGCTGTGGTGCTCGTCATTCCGGCGCAAGCCGGAATCCAGACGGAGCTGTTGGGCGCAAAGCGCGTAAGGTCTGCGCCAAAGCGTCGCCCAAGATCCGATGGCCTTCGCCGGTCGGGTGGATGTAATCGTGAAACAGCCAGTCGCCGCGGTGCGGCTCGAGGGCCGCGAAGCCGTCGACCAGCGCCGCGCCCGAGCGCTCGCTCAGCACCACCATCCGATCCACGTAGCGATTGCGCCGCCGC
>DASWHO010000138.1:0-2420 GCA_036398155.1 Acidobacteriota bacterium | reverse complement strand
CTCCCGGAAGCGGCCCAAGTACGCGGTGCGCCGGCCGAGCCAGACGATCGACTCGAGCTGGTCCGGCGCCTGTCCGTAGCGCGCCCGCGCCGCGGCCAGCTTGGATTCGTACTCGGCGCGCTGCTCGGCCGCCAGCGCCGGCCGATACAGCGGCTCGCCGAGCAGCGAGGTCGCTTCGGGAGCCGGCGCACCGGCGGCCAGCGCTGCGCCGAGCACCAGCACCGCTGAGCACAAAGCTACACCTGCTCGCATGAGCTTAGCCAAGGGCTTCACCCTCGATTTCCATCCGCAGAATCTCGAATTGGGTGGCATGGGTGGCCGAAGGCCGCCCATGGACAAGCTGGGCATCGAGAGCATCGTCCATGGGCGCGCTGCGCGTGCCCATGCCACCCATGCGCCCCTCGGCGGCCGACTGCCATCCTGTGCCTGTGCCAGGAGCGGGCACAAGATCCTCGTCTCAGTGTCACCTCGCCCTCCTTCATCCCATGCAGGTCTGTATGAAAGCGCGAAACAGCCGGCGCGAGGCCGGGTGCGCCGGGGCACGCTCCGGATGCCATTGCACCGCCAGAATCCGCTCCGAATCGCCTTCGATCGCCTCGATGACCCCGTCGGGCGCGAGCGCGGCCGGGCGGAACCCGGGCGCCACCCGCGAGACCGCCTGATGGTGATCGCTTTCGACCGTGATCATGTCGCGCCCGACGATGCGCCGCAGCCGGGTGCCCGGCTCGAGCTGGACCCGATGATAAGGACGCTTGCGATTCTGATGGTTGCGCCGCGACTTGGCGTCGCGCCGGATATCCTGAAACAGCGCCCCGCCCTCGAGCACGTTGATCAGCTGCATGCCGTAGCAGATGCCGAGGATCGGCATCTCCAACCGGCGCGCGCCGGTGTACAGCTTGCGTTCGAAGCGCAGCCGCGGCGCGAACACGGTGCCGGTGCCCTCGCGCGGTTCCTCGCCGTAGAGCCGCGGATCGACGTCGTCGCCGCCGACGATGATCAGTCCGTCGATGCCGTGCAGGTAGCGGCGGATCACCGCTTGGCGGCGCGCGATCGGCAAGAGCACCGGATAGCCTCCGGCGCGTCGCACCGCCTCGGGATAGCGGTGGTCGCAGAGCAGCTCGTAGGCCTCGGGTCCCTCCTTGGGAATGTGAATATCGCAGGTGACGCCGATGAAAGGCTCTTTCGACTTCATGCCAGCCGCATGCGGCGCCGCCCCAACCAGACGTCGTCGAGATCCGGCACCTCGACCCCGAGCCGGGCGATGAAATCCAGAATCGAGTGGCCCGCCAGCAGGTAGTCGATCGCCTCGACATAGCGCTTGGCGAAGCGGCGCTGCCAGGTCTGGGGGTGCTCGGCGTGCGCGCGCAGCACCGCTTGGGTCAGGATCGCGCTGCCGTTGAGCCCGCGCTTGAGCAGCTTGAAAGCGGTCCAAACATCCTGCGGAACATCCATCTGCTCGAACTGGTCGCGGTGCACCCAGACGAAGCGGTCCAGGTAGCTGCGCACCGTGAGCCACTCGCCGTTCCAGCACAGCCGCGCCTTCATGCCGCGCCGCGCCGCGTCGCCGCGGGCCTTGAGGTAGGGGCCGTGCGGAATCACGTTGGAGGCCTTGCGCCCGGCGCGCCAGGCCAGCGCCGCCGCCTTGATGATGCAGGCCGCGACCATGACGAACTCGGGGATGTTGGAATCCATCACCCTGAGCTCGAGCGTCGCCGGTTTGGTCTTGCGCGCGCGGCTGTAAGTGATCTCGTCCATCTCGCGCGCGGTCAAAAGGCGCCGCGAGGTCGGATGGAAGTAGATCTTGCTGGCGCGCTCGACCCGGTTGGAGGCGATCGCGGTCAGCTCGTCGCCCCACACCGGAGAGTTGGCCATCACCGCGACCAGCAGGGGGATGTGATCGTGCAAGTGATAGGCGAGGTGCTGGGCGCGCTCCTGGGTCAGCTCCGGATCGGCCATGCCGATGTGGACGTGCGCGCCGGCGAAGCGGTCGCGCCAGCCGCCGACCAGCAGCAGCTGGCGGCGTTTGCGGCTCTGCGACTTGGTGCGGTAGAGCTTGAGGCTGTACTTGCGCAAGCCGGCCTTGAGCAGGAAGAAGCCTTCGCGGATGGTGCTGAACGGGCGCCCATTGTACTCGGTGCCGACGCTGGCGTCGCGCCCGAAGCGCTCGCCGCGCTCACCGACGCCTTTGCGCGGAAACGCCATCTGGCGGCTGATCTGGTGATCCGGCGCCAGAATCGTGTAGCTCTCCAGCTCGACCCCGAGCGTGATCGGTTCCTGGTTCTGACCATTCATGATTCAGTTGGATTGGCGCCGCCGTCGTACTGGGCAGGATCTAATCAGCCGAGCGCCCCGTCATGAGCAGGCGTCCCCTAAACCGGGTGGCATGGCCGGCCGAAGGGCGGCCATGGACGAGCTCCCCA
>DASWHO010000137.1:0-10215 GCA_036398155.1 Acidobacteriota bacterium | reverse complement strand
CCGCGCGCCCCGAGCGCTGCGCTTCTGTCACAGCATCGACCCAAGCGAAGCCCGCCGCCTGGTCCGCGGCGCCAGGCTGCGCTGCCTCGAGACCTTCGCCGCCGACGGCCGCAGCGGCGCATTGAACCTCTACCTGCTCCTGCAACGCGCGTAACTGGGCATTGGGTGGCATGGGCGTGCGAAGCAAGCCCGCATTGGGTGGCATGGGCGTGCGAAGCAAGCCCGCATTGGGTGGCATGGGCGTGCGAAGCAAGCCCATGGTCAAGGCGGCTCACAAGAACCACGCAACTCCCCATTGACCATCGAAATGACCGTTCCGAGCTCGACCATGGGCGCCCTCCGGCCGCCCATGCCACCCGATTTGTTGACCCGGGCATCATTCGGCCCCCATGCCACCCGGCCACGCCAGCAACGGGGACAGGTAACGAATTTCCAGCGGCGCCGAACTTCTACGATGGCGGTGCCGGAAATTCGTACCAGTCCCCGTTGCCGGCGCCCTGTCCGCCGCCTATTGCAGAAACATGGGCAGGCCGATGACGGAGTCTAGCTTGGGGCGGTACTCCTTGGCGTCGTAGTAGCGCTCCACGTCGACCCGGCGGTGGCCTTCGCCGACCACGGTGATCGGCTGCAGCGCGTAGCAACCGCCTTGGATCGACACCAGCTTGCCGGTGTTGTGCTGGAGCACCAGCTCGGCGGCGGTACGCGCGAAGTTGATCGCCACCATCCGGTCGAGCGAATCCGGCGGGCCGGAGCGCATCAGGTAACCGAGGTTCTGGTAGATGACGTGCTCGCGGGTCTTGTGTCGGATGTAGTCGCCCAGCAGCAAGCCGATGCCGCCCAGCTTCTTGTGGCCGAAGGCGTCCGGCTCGCCCCACTCGACCGGCTCCTGCCCCGCGATGCTGGCGCCCTCCGAGATGGTCAGCACCGAGTAGTGGCTCGGGTTGGTACGGCGGTCGTGGGCCAGATGTGCGAGCACCCGCTCGGGCTCGAACGGCACTTCGCTGATGAGCGCGCGGTCGACCGCGGCCAGCAGCGCCACCATCAAAGAGGTCTCGCCCGAGTTGCGGCCGAACAGCTCGACCACCAGGTAGCGCTCGTGCGAGCCCGAAGGGCTGCGCAGATCCCCGATCATGTTGACCGAACGGCTCACCGCGGTGGAAAAGCCGATGCAGTAATCGGTGCCGTAGACATCGTTGTCCATGGTCTTGGGAATCCCGATCACCGCGGCACCCTCCTGGTGCAGGCGGCGCGCGAACGACAAGGTGTCATCGCCGCCGATCGCGATCAGCGCGTCGAGCCGCAGATCTTCGATCGCCCGCAGCGCCCACCGGGTCATGTCGACCTTGCCCTTCGCACCCGGCTCCGGCGCCTCGCCCTGGAGGTGTGCCGGCAGCTCGTCCGGGCGGACCGCCATCGGATTGGTCCGCGAGGTGTGCAGAATGGTTCCGCCGGTGCGATCGATGGTGCGCGTGTTCTGGCGGGTCAGGCGCACCACCCAATCCGCCTCGGGGACCGGGCTGCCGGGGCCGAGCTGGAGCAGGGCGGCCCAGCCGCGCCGCAGCCCGAGCACCTCCCAGCCCTCGTCCTCGAGCCGGAAAGTCAGCGTCTTGATGACCACATTGAGGCCGGGAACGTCTCCGCCACCGGTCAGAACCGCGACTCGACGCGCCATGCGACCTTAGCGCATCAGCTCGACCAAGCGGGCGACCAGATCGACCACCCGGTGGGAGTAGCCCCACTCGTTGTCGTACCACGACAGCACCCGCAGCTGACGCGACCCGACCATTTGGGTCGAGAGCGCATCGAAGATCGAGCTGTGCGGGTTGCCGATGATGTCGGAGGAGACGATCGGATCCTCGCAGTATTGCAGCACCCGCTTGAGCGCGCCGCCGGCCGCCGCCTTCATGCAGCGATTGACCTCGTCGGCGCTGGTCTCGCGTCCGAGCTCGCACACCAGATCGACCACCGAGCCGTCCGGAACCGGAACCCGCACCGCATGGCCGTCGAGCCGGCCCTCGAGCTCGGGCATTACCTTGCCGACCGCGCGCGCCGCGCCGGTGGTGGTCGGGATCAGGTTGCGGGCGGCGGCGCGGGCGCGGCGGAAATCCTTGTGCGGCACGTCGGCCAGCCGCTGATCGTTGGTGTAGGCATGCACCGTGGTCATGAAACCGCGCACGATCTCGAACTGTTCGTGCAGCACCTTGGCGACCGGAGCCAGGCAGTTGGTGGTGCAGGAAGCGTTCGAGACGATGTCGTGCTTAGCGGTCAAAACGTGATCGTTGACCCCCAGCACCACCAGCGCGTCGACCTCGTCCTTGGGCGGCACCGTGAGCACGACCTTCTTGGCGCCGGCTTTCAGATGCGCTTCGAGCTCGGCGCGTTTGCGGAACACGCCGGTCGACTCGATCACGACTGCGGCCCCGAGCTTGGCCCACGGCAGCCGCGCCGGATCGCGCTCGCTGCTGAGCGGGATGCGGCGTCCGTCGAGCTGCAGACTATCCTGGTCCGACTCGATCTTGCGCGCGAAGGTTTTCATCACCGTGTCGTAGCGCAGCAGGTAGGCCAGGTCCTTGGCGGGGTAGAGATCGTTGATCGCCACCACCTCCATGTCCTTGCGCTCGCTGATGATGCGGAAGATGGCGCGGCCGATCCGGCCGAATCCGTTGATCGCGACCTGGGTCTTCATGACCGCGTCTCCGCGCCGCGGCCGTCGAGAGATTGGAAGCGCTCCAGCAGGTCCACCACCCGGTGCGAATAGCCCCAGCCGTTGTCGAACCAGGTGATCACCTTGGCAAAGTTGGTGCCGAGCACCAAGGTGGCGAGCGAATCGAACACCGAGGAGTAGGGGCTGCGTTCCACATCGCTCGATACGATCGGGTCTTCCTGGAACTCGAGGATCTTTTTGTAGGGTCCGGCCGCCGCGGTGCGCACCACTTCGTTGATGCCGTCGCGGCTCACCGCGCGGCCGGTCCACAAGGTCATGTCCACGATCGAACCGTTCGGAACCGGCACCCGCAGCGCCGCGGCCCAGATCTTGCCCGCCAGCTGCGGCAGCACCTCGTCGAGCACCGCCGCGGCGTTGGTCGAAGAGGGCACGATGTTCTGGGCCGCGGCGCGCGACAGGCGCAGATCCTCGGCCGGGACGTCGGCCAGGCGCTGGACGCTGGTGTAGGCGTGCACCGAGGTCAGATGGGCGCGCTCGATCCCGAACGCGCCGTCGAGCGCGGCCAGCACCGGGGCGGCGCTGTGGGCGGTGCAGGAGGCGTTGCTGACGATGCGGTGCTCGGCTTTCAGTCGATCGTCGTTGACCCCGAAAACTACCGAAATGTCGGGCTTCTGGCGCGGCGGCACGCACAGAATCACGCGTTTCGCGCCGGCCTCCAGATGGCGTTCGATCTCCTCGCGGCTCCGATCGCGGCCGGTGGCTTCGATCACGTAATCGACGCCGAGCTCCGACCACGGCACGTCGCCGGGATCCTTGCCCGCCAGCAGCGGGATTTCGCGTCCCCAGACATAGATCCGGCCGTTCTTGTAGGTCACCAGATCGGGAAAGCGCCCCAGAACGGTGTCGTAGCGCAAGAGATAGATCAGCGCCTCGGGATCGGCGGTGTCGCTGACCGCAGCGACCCGGAAGTTCTCGCTGCGATACAGCAAGCGGAAGATGTTTCTTCCGATGCGCCCAAAGCCCATGAGTCCAACCTGAACCGGCATCAAAGCTCCTTCGTGAAAGTCACGCTCCGCTGGCAACGCCAGTTGTTCGGCCGCGATTTCTTATCAGCATACATGTAGGGGAGGGGCTTGTCCCCTCCCGCGCGGCCGTCGAAGTCTCCGGCCAGGTTGATCGGCGTTGTTGCGCAATTCGGGCGGGGACGAGCCCCGCCCCTACATTATGGGGGCGAGCGCTGGTAGATTGAGCCGATCATGCGTTTGGATCGAGCCGCGGGTGTCTTGCTTCACCCGACCTCGCTCCCGAGCCGCTACGGCATCGGCGACTTCGGACCGGCGGCGCACCGCTATATGCACTGGCTGGCCGATGCCGGCGTGCGCTGGTGGCAGATCCTGCCGCTGCATGTGCCGGGCCCGGAGTTCTCGCCGTACTCGGCGCGTTCCACCTTCGCCGGCAACCGCTATCTGATCAGCCCCGACCTGCTACTGGCGGAAGGGCTGCTCGAGCCGGCCGATCTCGCCGAGCTGCCCAACTTCAGCCCCGCTCGAGTCGACTACGAAAAGGCGATTCCGTTCAAGCGCGCCATCCTGCGCCGCGCCTGGCGCCGCTTCCGGCGCCGGCCCGACGATCGGCTCACGGTCGAGCTGAGCTCGTTCCGCCGGCGCAGTCCGTGGCTGGCGGACTACGGGCTGTACGCGGCGCTGCGCCAGGCGCACCTGGGCGCGCCGTGGTACGAATGGCCGGTCGAGCTCGCGCTGCGCCGCCCGGGCGCGATCGAGGCTTGGCGCGAGCACAACCTCGAGGAGGTGGAGCTGCAGGAATTCTGCCAGCTGCTGTTCGCCCGCCAGTGGCGCGCGCTGGCCGACTACGCCCACCAACTCGGGATCCAGATTCTCGGCGATCTGCCGCTGTTCATGGCCTACGACAGCGCCGAGGTTTGGGCCCACCGCGAGCTGTTCCAGCTCGACGAGCGCGGCCGGCCGCCGGTGGTCGCCGGCGTGCCGCCGGACTACTTCAGCGCGCAGGGCCAGCTATGGGGCAATCCGCTCTACGACTGGAAGGCGCTCGAGCGCAGCCGCTACGCCTGGTGGATCGATCGCCTGCGCCATCTGCTCGAGTCGGTCGATCGGATCCGGCTCGACCATTTCCGCGGTTTCATGGCTTACTGGGAAGTGCCGGCGGGCTCCAGCTCCGCGACCGCGGGCCGCTGGCGGCCCGGGCCCGGCCACCGGCTGTTCGACGTCCTGCGCGCCGAGCTCGGCGGCCTGCCGCTGGTGGCCGAGGACCTGGGCGACATCACGCCGGACGTGATCGCGCTGCGCGAGTGGCTCGATCTGCCGGGGATGGCGATCCTGCAGTTCGCGTTCGCGCCTCAGCCGCGCAGCCAGTTCATCCCCTATCTGCACGAGCCCCACCAAGTGGTCTACACCGGCACCCACGACAACAACACCACCGTCGGTTGGTACCGCAACGAAGCCTCCGAAGAAGAGCGCCACTTCCTGCGCCGCTACCTGGCGACCGACGGCCACCAGATCCACTGGGACCTGATCCGGGCCGCACTGGCTTCGGTCGCCCGGCTGGCGGTAATTCCGCACCAAGACATCGCCGGCGTCGGCTCGGAGGGGCGGATGAACACGCCCGGCGTGTCCGCCGGCAACTGGAGATTTCGGCTCACCGAGGCGATGCTGGCCGAGGCCGACCAGAAGCGGCTCGCGGAGCTGATCGAGCTTTACGGCCGCGCCCCAAAGGCCCCCAACCCAAAGGAGGAAGCATGACCCAGGTCGAAGCCATGCTCGAAAACGGGAGTAGAGTGACCTAATCGGGTGGCATGGGCGGCCGAAGGGCGCCCATGGTCGAGCGCTGTATGACGAGTGACGTCGTCCATGGGCGCGCTGGGCGTGCCCATGCCACCCATGCAGGTTGCAACTCTCACGCGCCACCTTTCGGTTGAGTCATGAACTTCAAGGGCCGAGCTCTCTATCTGATCGGGCCGCGCACGGTCGAGCTCCGCGAGCAAACCCTCCCGCCGCCGCCGCGCGATCGCGCGGTGGTGGAGGTGCTCGGCTGCGCCCTGTGTCCGACCGACCGCGGACTGTATGCCGGCACCACCCAAGCCGGACACCCGCTGCCGCTGGTCTTGGGCCACCAGACGATCGGACGGGTGCTGCTCGCCTGGGAACGCTTCGGCCATCTGGTCGGCCGGCCGGTGCTGGTCCCGGCCCGAGTGCCGTGCGGAGCCTGCCCGGCTTGCCGCGGCGACCATCCGCTGGAGTGCGCCGCGCCGCAGCGGCTGGGCTGCGATCTGCCCGGCGGCTTCGCCACCCACATGAGCGTGCCGGCCTGCTGCCTGATCCGGGTCGAGGACGCTCCGCCGGTCTTCGATTTGCGCGAGCTGGCGCCACTGGTCGACTTCGCGGCCACGGGCGGTTGCGAGTTGACGGGTGGAGCGGAGCCTCTGCATCCGCCGGCTGCACACCTGGCCTTGCTGTGCCAGGCGCTCGAAAAACCCAGCCGCGCCGGAGTCCGCATGTTTGCGCTGGCCGATCTGCCCCAGCTCCTGGAACGCGAGCTGCCAGACGGCTGCGCGATCGTGGACCCCAAACTATGAAGGTGCTCGGCACCCTCTTGCGTTCGACCGACGCGTTGCTGCTGGCGATGGTCGCGATCTGGGCGATCAACTTCAGCGTGGTCAAGTGGGGCGTCGAAGCGATCCCGCCGCTGCCGTTCAACGCCATACGTTTCCTGATCGCCAGCTCGATCGTGCTGGCGGCGCGCCGTCTGCGCGGTTGGAGACCGGGATTCCAGCGCCGCGATCGCTGGCGCCTGCTCGGCCTGGGTCTGATGGGCAACACGCTCTATCAGGTGCTCTTCATTCTCGGCATCAGCCGCACCACCGCCGGCAACTGCGCCTTCATCTTGGCGCTGACCCCCGTGGTGGTGATTGCCGGCGAATGGATGGCGGGCCGGCGCAGCCTGAACCGCGTCGGCATGCTCGGCGTCTTTCTCAGCTGCGCCGGCCTCGCCGCCGTCGTGTTCGGCAAGCACGGCGTGCAGCTCGGCGCCGGCACCTTGGTCGGCGATCTGCTGGTGCTGGCGGCCACCATCCTGTGGGGAGCGTATACGGTGCTGATCGTGCCGCTGATGGCGCGCTATTCCTCGAACCACGTCACCATGGCGACCCTGTTCGCGGGCACGCCGCTGCTGATCTTGATCGCGCTGCCGGGAGTCTGGTCGGTGCCTTGGAGTCGGATTCCGTTCAGCGCCTGGCTCGCGGTGACCTATTCGGGCGTCCTGGCGATCGCCGCCTCCTACCTGATCTGGAACCTGGCGGTGCAACGCGTCGGCGGCGCGCGCACCGCGGTCTACTCGAACCTCACGCCGATCCTGGCCGCGCTGATCGGTTGGGCGCTGTTGGGCGAGACCTGGACCGCGATTCAAACCCTGGGCGCGGCCGGCGTGGTGCTCGGGGTCTTCTTGAGCCGCGCGGGCGGCAGCGCGCCCGTGACCGGCGCGCCAGGCCCAACCTTGGATTCAGGCTCCGCGGCTTGCTGATGTGGAACGGACCGCTCTGATCTCAGGCATGGGTCTCCTTTTTTGGATGTAGGGGCGGGGCTTGCCCCCGCCCGTCTGTGTCGGCCGCCCGTCCTTCCATGTAGGGGTGGGGCTTGTCCCCCGCCCGAGCGGGTTCAAGGCCGGCGCAGAAGCTCGGCGGCGGCGGCGCGGATGCGTTCCGGAAGCTTGAAGTTGGAGACCACCAGGCGCAGGTCGGCGCGGTGCAGCCGAGTCAAGAGGGTCATCGCGATGCTGGGCGGCGTATGGGGATTGAGCACCAAGGCCACCTGCACCGCGTAGTGCGAGCCCCAGCGGCGCGAGTCGAAGATCAAGCGCAACACCTCGGGCCGGTTGGGCCGGCGGCTGGCCAGCTCCAGCACGTCTTCCTCCCGCAGCCGTGGATTGACCAGCAGCCGCTCGACCACCAGCGGATCGAGGTCCGACAGCAGGCGCTGCAGCTTGCGGCGGTCCCACCCCGCCGCCAGGCTGCGGCGCTCCCCGAGCGTCAGCGGCCGGCGCCCCTCCCGCAGCGCGCGGGCCAGCGCCGGCGCGAGGGCGGCCTCCTCGCCGGGATGCAGCGCCCGCGCCAGAGCCGGCAGCCGCTGCGACAGCGCCACCAGCAGCAGCTCTTCGCGCTGCGCCGGGTCCAATTTATCGGAGGCCAAGAAAGAGATCACCGCCAGCCGGGCTTCCGGTGGGATCTCGAAGGCGCCGGCGGCCCCCGCCAAGATCGCTTCCAACACCGGAGCCAGCTCGAGCGGAGCCGACTCGAGGGCCAGCTCGGATAAAACCGCATGTCGCATCGCGACCTCCGGCAGCGCGACCAGCTTCTGGGCCAGCCAACGCACCGATTCCGGCAGTTCGATCGGGTCCGGATTCTGCAGGTTTCTTGGATCGGCCAACGTGTCCTTTGCGATCGTTGCTCCGCGCCGTTCTTCATCATAAGCAATCCCAGGTGCGCCGTCCCTCACCCTGCCCTCTCTCGGAGAGGTGGGCTCTTGCGCCCGCAAACCAGATGCTGTAAACCGGCGCTGGAACGGCTCGGTCGAGGATCCTCGATTTCGAAGCCAAAGGGGGTGCTGGTCATGGGTGGCACAGTCGGGAGCCTCTGGAACGACATCAAACCGCTGGTCTTCTTCGGCTGGGTGGTGGCGGCGATTCGGTTCGCGCTCGAGTTCGTGGCGCCGCAGCAAGCCTGGTTTTTCGGCGTCTACTGGCTGATGCCGATCGCCCTGATCTACTTCGGGGTGCAGCACAAGCTCGAGCACGTTGCTTGGCCGCGCCTGGCTCTGAGCATGGTCCTGTTGGGCGTGCTGGTCTGGTTCGTGCCCAATGCGATCGCCTACACCACCGCGCAGTTCCAAGGTTGGAGCCACGGCCGGTTCGCGCCCCAGACGCAATCGGCTCCGATCGCGCCGACCGCCGGCGGCAAAATCGGCACCGGCCTGACGGTCGCCGCCCTGACCGCCCTCGGCGGCTCGTTCTGGTGCATCGTCTGGTCCACCTTGGTGATCTGGCTGCCGGGCTATCTGCGCCGGCGCAAACAGGTCGCCGCGGCGTAGGCCCGAGCTTCGCTGCGATGGTCCGCGAGCTCGACAGTCCGACCGCGAAGCTGCTGCTGACCGGATACCTTACGGTCGCCGAGCCGGCGCGGGTGGTCGATCTGGCGGCGCGGATCCGGATGCGCTACTTCGAGGACGTGGTCGAATCCGATCCCTGGGCCGAAGCGGCGCCCGAAGACGTGCGCCAGCTGCTCAGCCGCAAGCTCCGGCCGGGCTAGGAGCCTGCGCGGCAGGCTCCTAGGGCGGCGGCAGAATCGCTTGGATCGGCGCGCCCTCCGCATCGGACAAGGCGAGGCCGAGCAGGCGGGCGATGGTGGGCGCCACTTGGATCGCGCGTACCTGTTCGAGCCGCGCTCCGGGACGGACCCCGGCGCCGGCTGCGACGAAAACTCCGAACATGTCCGGATCGGCCGGATCGTAGCCGTGCTCGCCGGGACGGGATGCTTTCACCACCAAGGGACCAGAAAGCGCGTGGGCGAAAGCGTAGCCGTCTTGGGCCAATAGGCCGAGCGCGGCGCGTGGATCGGCGCGCTGCGCGCGCAGCTCGGCGGCGGTCAGGACGCGCCGAATCCCGCTGCTCGGTTCGGCCGCAAGGCCGCCGAGCAGCCGCTCGAGCGCGCCCGCCGCTTCCGAGTCGCTCGGGTCGAACAGATAGAACAGGCACACCCCGCCGGCGGGGTGAGCCGCGGCGCGCCAGCGCTGGACCCGGTTGGCGTCATCGACCTCGAGCAGGCCGGCCTCGCGCAGTCGGATCGCCGGACGAATCGATTTCTGGACCGGTTTGAAGCCGTGATCCGAGACCACCACCACCGCGGTCGAATCCAGGCGGCCGGCGGCGCGCAGCGCTTCGAGCAGCCGGCCGAGCCCCTGATCGGCGTACTCGGCCGCGCGCCGCGCGGCAGCGGAGCCGGGACCCAGATGGTGCTGCGCGTGATCGAGATCCACCAGGTGCACCAGCGTCAGCGCCGGGTCGGCGCGCTCCAGGACTTCGAGCGCCACCGCGAGGATTTTCGGATCGAAGGATTCGGATGCGCCCTCGGCCCCGAGCCGGGCCGCGGCTGCCTCGACCAGACCGGCGGTCGACAGCGCGCGCAGCAGCTTGAAATCGAGCGGCGTGTGGTCGCGCCAGTATTCCGGCATCAGCCAGTCGGCCGCGGCTCCGACGCTGGCCGGCCAGTCGATGGAGGCGCTGCTCAGCCCGGCGCGGCGCGCCGCGTCGAGCAGAGTCGGCACCCGAATGTCCTCGGCGTACCAATACCAGGCGTCGCGATGCACTCCGGTGGGATCGAAGATGCGATTGTCGGCGATGCCGTGGCGGTCCGGGTAGACACCGGTGATGAAGGTGGTGTGGGTCGGATAGGTCGTGGCCGGCAGCACCCCGACCAGACCGCGCGCCCAGGCGCCGCGGTCGCGCAGCTCGCGCAGGTGCGGCAA
>DASWHO010000136.1:0-2675 GCA_036398155.1 Acidobacteriota bacterium | reverse complement strand
GGGCACCGTGGTGATGGCGGTCACCGGCTTGGTGCTCTGGTTCGAACGCGAGGCCCTGGTGGTGATTGCGGCCTGGGTTTGGGACGTCTGCCGCGTGATCCACTACTACGAGGCCTGGCTGGCGGTCCTGGCGATCCTGTTCGGGCATTTCTATTCGGTCATCTTCGACCCGCGGGTCTATCCGCTCGACGGCTCCTTCCTCCACGGCAGACGTTCGCGCAAACGCGCGAGAGGCATGCGCCCGCATTAGTGCGCCCGCCCGGGCGAGGTCGAGCCCCGCCCCTACATTTTCTCGGCGGATCTACCGCCATCTGCGTCCTATCCGCCGCTTGACTCCAGACGTTCGAGGGCGGCCCTCGCGCCCTCCTGATCGGGGCGCAGAACCAGGCTGCGCTCGAGCAAGGCCCGCGCTTCACTGCCCTGCCCCAGCGTCAGATATATCCGGGACAGCGCGTTGAGCGTCTCCGGTGTCTCTTCCTGCTCGAGTAGAATCCGCCCATAGCGCAGCGCATCCCGGAGCCGCCCCGAGCGCTCGCTGGCCACCGCCAGGAGACGCAGCGCCTCGACGTCGTTAGGCGCCTGGCGGAATCGCGGCTCCAACACTTCGATCGCCTCCGCGTCCTGCCGCTGTTGGATCAAAAGCCGGCCGAGGAGCCGCCGCAGGTCCCCGCTGTCGCTGCTTTTGAGCAGTCCCCGGCGCAGCAGCGCGATCGCCGACTCCGGGCTGCCGCCGCGGAGCAGCTGCTGAGCCCGGCGCAGGTCGTAGGCGTAGTGCCCCGCGCCCAGTACCGGCCGAATCAGGAACTGGGGCCGGAGAATCACCGGCCCAGCCGCCACGCTGGCGGTCGCGCCGCGGGTGACCAGAGTCCCCCCGTCTTCATCGAGCAGCTGCAACTCGATTTGAAACCCGCCGCGCAGCTCGGCCGGCAGGACCAAGTTCTTCACCACCGCATGGGTGCGCTCGGTCATCGGCTCGACCTGGTTGCTCTCCTCGAGCACGACCCGCTGGTCTTGCAGGATCCGATAGACCGCGCGGCGCGGCTCCGTCCCGCTGGTTCCTGAAGCCGGTCGCAGCAGCTGATACAGCAGCCACAGTTGCCCACCGGGCAGGTACTCTCGGGTCAAGTTGGGCAGGAACTTGACCCCGGCGAGCTCGAACGGGAACTCCTTGCCGGCCTCGGGCTTACCGAGCTGAAACGCCTGCTCCAGCTCGCTGGCGCCCAGCGCGGAGGCCTCCCAGGTCGCGACCTCGGCGTCGACGCTGCTGAAGGTCTTCTGGATTCGATCGCGCAGGGTCAGGGTCGCGCGGTAGCGCCCCGGGATCATCGGCACGCGATTCTCGTACCCGATTGGACCGGCCTTGCGCCGCTCGTACTCCTCCGCGCTCATGGTGCTGGTGACCAGATCGTTGAAAGTGTCCACCACCCGACCCTGCGGGTCGAGCAGCTGCAGGTTCACGTCATAGGCGAAATAGTAACGCCCGTCGTGCTGCCCCATGGTCACGCTCTCGGGAGCCATCTGCCAGGCGAAGTGAAGAAAGGGCTGGGCCGCGCGGTCGTAGAGGACCGCGAAGTGAGTTCGGGCGCGCAAGCTGGTGAAGCTGTACTCGGTGCGGATCAGCTCGCGGCCTTGCACCAAGGCTTCGGCGTAGTCGGGCGGCTCGATTTTCAGCGGCAGCTTCTCGATCCCGGCCAGAATCAGGGCGTTCGCCAACGAGGCCTGCGGATTGCTGAAGCTGACCGCGTCCCCCGGATCGAAGCTGAGGCTGGCGTGGGCCACCTCGTAATCGACTTCTTGGCGCAGCAGGTCGAGCACTCGGGACAGCGGGGCGTGGGCCAAGGTCGGCCCGGTCGCCAAGGCCCGCGGGCCGTCGGTGAACGGATCGTAGAGTCGATAATCGCTGGCGCCCTGCTTGAAAAACAGCAGATAGAACTGCGCCGGAAGCTCGCCGAGCGCCTGCGGCGGGGCGTCGTAGAACCACAGCTCCATGGGCCGAAACGAACCGGCCTCGGTGTAGTGTTTGACGTGAACTGGTTCGCCGAGCAGCATATAGATGCGGCCGCGGTCGGTCCGCCAACCCTTTTTATAGGTGCCGCGGCCGAAGGTCCGCACGTGCTCCCAGCGCCGCGCATGCTCCTCGCGGGCCTCATTGGCCGGGGTGCCGGGGGTCGGATCGCGATGCTCCCAGAACAGCTCGACGAACCGCTCGCGCTGCTGATCGCTCGCGAGCTTCAAGAACGCGTCGCGCTCGGGCTGGGTGATCACATAGCGGACTTGCTCCTCGAGCCAGGAGCGATAGCGCTCGGGGAGCTCCGCCGACCGCAGCGCCAACAGCGTCAGCAGCAGCAGCGCCTGCATGCTGAGTATTATAGGGCACCGTGAATCTTCGCCGGGCGACTTGGATCGCGCTGCTCGGGCTCGCCGGAGCGGCGAACGCGACGCCGCGCTGGAGCCCGCTCGCCGCCGAGCACGGTTTCGCGTTCTCCAATCGCAGCGGCGCAGCCGACAAGAGCATCATCCTCGAAAGCACCGGATCCGGCGTCGCGCTGCTGGACTACGATGGCGACGGCGATCTCGATCTCTATCTGCTTCACGGCGCGGCCCAACTCGGCGCGGCGGCGCCCGGCGCCAACGCCCTGTTTCGCAACGACGGCGCGATGCGCTTTACCGACGTG
>DASWHO010000135.1:0-3157 GCA_036398155.1 Acidobacteriota bacterium | reverse complement strand
CCGGCGCCGGGCTACTTGAGAACTTGCAGATGATCGCGGTACTCCGACCGCACCGCGGCGTAGTCGGCGTGGCTGAGAAGGAGCTGGTCGGCGATCCGGCTGATCTCGTTGGCTTCGAGCGTCGAGATCGTTCGATCGGCGGAGGAGACCGCAAACAGGCAGTGGAGCAGGCCGAGCTTCTGCTCGCGGTCGGCCATCCGGCTGAACTCCCGAGTGACCAAGAAATTTTCGGTGCCGCCGAACAGCTTGGTCTGGGCCTTCGCCATCTGGACCACGATCACCGCTTGCTGCTCGGAGAGCCCACCTTTGTCCATGACGATCCGCTCCATCGCGCGGGTCTCGTCCTTGCTGATGTGGCGGTCGGCGTGAGCCACGCGGCTGAGGATGTAAGCGAAAGCGGCCACGTAGCGGGCTTGATCCGGCTCCATGCGATCGAGCGCCTCGACGATCTTTCGTACCGTTTCGGTCTCGGCCGCGCGTCCTTCCGGGGCCGCCGGTTGGAGTCCGAGGTATTTCAGGATCGACATGCGGGGTATCGGAGCGTCTTATGGCAACAAGACGATCGCCGGCGCGCCGCCGCGAGCCGATCCAGTCTAACAGAACGCTTCGCTATACTTAAGCAGCGCGCGGCGTTGGCACTCGCCGCGCCGATTCCCGGCCCTCATGTTTCGCACGCCGGCAGATTGGAGTTCGGCGCGTGACCCGCGACCGCTCGGGGCCGCGCGGCTTCGAGTTGCGCTCGTGTGCCTGGCGGCGCTGCAAGCGCCGTCCCCCATGCTCGCAGCCCAAGCGGAATCCTCGGAGCCGTCAACCGAGACGTTCGAGCCGCTGCCGGTGCCGGATGTGTCGCTGGAACAGCTGGAAGCGGCCGTAGCGACGCAGCTGCACGAGACTCAGCGGCTGCTCGACGCGCTGCGGTCCGAGCGCGGCAGTAGCGCGGCCGAGCTCGGCGAAGCATACGGCGAGCTGGGCCGAATCTATCACGCCTACCGGCTCGACGCGCAGGCCGAGGCCTGCTATCTCAATGCGATCGGATTCGCGCCCGGCGACCCGCGCTGGCCGTACTACCTTGCGTCGCTCTACCAATCGATGGGCCGCCCGGAGCAAGCCGCGTCGTACTACCGGCGGGTGGTGGAGGCTCAGCCCGATTCGCTGGCGCCCAGGGTCCACCTGGGCGAGATGCTCCTCGACCAGAACCGCTTGGCCGAGGCCCGCGCTCAGTTCGAGCGCGCCTTGCGATCCGATCCGGCCTGCCCCGCTGCGCAGGCGGGCTTGGGACAGGTCGCGCTCGCCGAGCAGCGCTACGCCGACGCGGTGCGGCACTTCGAAGCCGCGCTCCAGCAGGTGCCCGAGGCCAACCGCCTCCATTACTCGTTGGCCCAGGCCTATCGGGGATTGGGAAACCCGGAGCGGGCGCGCCGCCACCTGGAGCAGCGCGGCATGGTCGGCGTCCGCCCGCCCGATCCTCTGATCGACGAGCTGACCGAGCTGACCCGCGGAGAAGTGGTGCATCTGCTGCGCGGGCGCTTGGCCTTCCGCGCCGAGCGCTTCGCCGAAGCGGCCGCGGCCTTCGCCAAAGCCGTGGCCGCGCGACCGGACAGCGCCGGAGCCCGGGTCAATTTGGGCACCGCGCTGGCCCGCATGGAGGACCCGGCCGGAGCCATGCTGCAATACCGCGAAGCGCTCAAGCTCGAGCCCCGCAGCACGGCCGCCCATTTCAACCTCGCGGCGCTTTTGGCCGAGCAAGGATCCGAGGACCAGGCCATCGAGCATTTCGAAGCGGTCCTCGCGATCGATCCGGCCGACGCCGAGGTCCACCAGCGCTTGGCGCGCCTCTATCGCGAGCGCGGCCGCTGGGAACGGGCGCTGGAGCGCTACCGCGACGCGGCCCGGCTCGAGCCGCGCAGCGAGGAGGCAGCGCTGGGCGAGGCGGTGGCCTTGGTCGAGCTGGGGCGCTACGCCGAGGCGCGCGCGCGGCTCGAGCAGGCCCACGATCAAATGCCGGACCAAGGGCGGATCGCCCATGCCCTGGCGCGCATGCTCGCGGCCGGTCCTGACCTCGAGCAGCGCGACGGCGAGCGCGCCCTGCAGTTGGCGCTCGCGGTGCAGCGCGCCCGGCCCGCCGCCGAGCACGCCCAAACCGTCGCCAGCGCTCTGGCCGAGCTGGGCCGCTGCGAGGAGGCCGCCGCTTGGCTGCTCCGCGCTCGCGAGAGCGCGGAGCAGACCGGCCACCGAGGTTTGTTCCCGGAGCTGGATCGAACGCTCGAGCGCTACCGGCGCGGCGCGCCTTGCCGCGATCCCGGCGGCGAAGAGGGATAGAGCCAAGCCCACGCTTCGGAAGAAAAACCGGCTGGCTCGCGGTTCGGTCGCACGGCCTCCCCACCACTTTTTCTGATCAAAGTCCACCACTTTTGTTGCCAATGGTGGCGCTCGATTCCGAGCCTGATGAAAGCCTCCATCTGGAACTCGTTGATTCAGCTGGTGTTCAGACTAGTTGTCGGCTCGCCAGGCCGCTTGGCACGAACGTTGCTCAGTGGTGCATCGGATTCTTCCAGAGATAAGCAATGACGATCCTTAATGAGACCCAAGCATGGCGCATCCATCCGAGCGAGCGGCGCGCCGGACCCTGGGCAGAAAAGTGGAGCTGGTCATGGATAAAGCGGTGAGAATCGTAACGGCACTCCTGGTGGTGACCGCGACCTGGCTTCTCGGTCTGGGCTGGGCCGGAAAGCCCGGACCGCGAACCGAGGCGGCGAGCTACATCGTGCAGGCGGCCGATAGCTCCCGAGCCGCCCTCGCGGTGCTTCAGGCTGGCGGCCAGATCACCCATCGCTTGGACATCATCCGCGCCGTGGGGGCAAAGCTCACCTCGAAACAGCTCCAAGCGGTGCGCGCCTCCGAAGCGGTGCGGCGGGTTTACCAAGACCGGCCGGTCGCGGTCGACGCCGTTCCGGCGCCCACGCCTCCTGTCCCTCCCCCCCCTCCTCCCCCTCCTCCTCCGGCGACGTCAGGCTCTTGCAGCGCCAGCGGTGAGAACCGGCTCACGCTGGACAACAAGAAGGTCAAATGGACGATCGGGAACACCGGCACCGAGACGCTCACGCTCAACAGCATCGTCCTCGCTTGGCCGTTTGCTGGTGATAAGCTCAAGAAGGTC
>DASWHO010000134.1:0-5754 GCA_036398155.1 Acidobacteriota bacterium | reverse complement strand
TGCTCCACATCGTGCCCTACGGCGACGGCGTGCGCACCGAAGCCGAGGATGTCTTTCATCGCTATGGAATGGATCATCGGCTCTCTTTCTGCGACGCCATCTCGTTCGTTGTCGTCACCACGCTGCTCGACAACATGCCTTGCCTGGCATTCGACGAGGACTTCCGCCGCCTGGGCCTGACGGTCATCACCTAGGCGACGCGATTCTCAGAATCTTCCGCGCCTGGCTGCGCACCTTCGCCCGCAGCGACGCCGGGGGCAAGACCCGCACACCCGCCCCGAAGCTCTCCGATCAGCTCATTGGTTTCGGCCACCCGGAGGTTCATTTTCACCCGGCCGCCGCGCGGGAGGCCGAGAAGTACCGCTATCTGCAGAGTTCTCCGGTCGGCGGTGGCGCGGGTGACCAGGTCGATGGTTTGGCGATGCTCGCCGTATGCCTTGTACGGACCAAGACCGATGGTGACGAAGCGTCCTGTGGTCGGCCACGAGCTTCGGAGATGCTGTGACTCGTGAACCGCCGCACATGGGCTTGCTGCGCACGCCCATGTCATCCCGTTCGGAGAGTGCGGCCCAAGGTCAGCTTGCGCCTCCAGTTGCGCCGCTCTAGTGTTAGCCCATGCGGGGCGGGCGATGGTGCTTGCTGGCGGCGGCGCTGTTGCCGCTGCTGGCCGGCTGCGGCTCCAAGCCCGCTCCGGGACGGATCCTGCTGGTCGGGCTCGACGGCATGGATCCCGAAACCGTCGACCTGCTGATCGCCGAGGGCAAGCTGCCGAACTTCGCGCGGCTGCGCCGCGAGGGCGCCTACGGGCTGCTCGAGAGCAGCCGGCCGATGCTGAGCCCGATCCTGTGGAACACGATCGCGACCGGCAAGACGCCGGATCAGCACGGCATCGGGCATTTCGTCGCCATCAATCCGAAGACCGGCGAGCAGCTCCCGGTCACCAGCCAGATGCGCAAGGTCAAGGCGGTGTGGGACATTCTCTCCGACGCCGGCCGCCCGGTGGCGGTGGTCGGCTGGTGGGCGACTTGGCCGGCCGAGAAGATCCACGGGGCGGTTGTGAGCGATCACACCTGCTACCACTTCCTGTTTCCGGAAGGGATGGAAGCGGCGCGGGACACGACCGGCATCACCTACCCGCCCGAGCTGCTGGCGCGGATCGAGCCGCTGATTCAACGGCCGACCGACTTGAGCCCCAAGGACGTGGCGCGGTTCGTGCGGGTCAGCGCCGAAGAGTTCAACCGCCCGTTCGACTTCAACGACGGCCTGAGCCATTTCAAGTGGGCGCTAGCGACCGCGCGCAGCTATCGCGACATCGGCCTCAAGCTGTGGCGCGAGCGCCAGCCCGACCTCTTGATGGTCTACATCGAGGGCACCGATTCGACCGCCCACCTGTTCGGACATCTGTTCCGGGTCGAGGGGCTGTCGGGCGAGCTGGCCGAGCAGCAGCGCCGCTTCGGCGGCGCGGTCGAGCAGATGTACCGCTACGCCGACGCTCTGATCGGACAGTATCTGAAGGCGCTCGACGAGCGCACCACCTTGGTGGTGCTGTCCGATCACGGCTTCGAGCTCGGGGCGCTGCAGGACGATCCGAGCAAGACCCGCGACATGCGCCGGGTCAGCGAGAAATACCATCGCATCGAGGGCATCCTCTATCTCTACGGCTACCGGGTGCGGCGCGGCGCGGTGCTGCAGCGCACCACCCAGCTCGACATCACGCCGACGCTGCTGGCGCTGTCGGGCCTGCCCAAAGCGGCCGACATGCCGGGCCGGGTCCTCACCGAGGCGCTCGAGCTCGAGATCCCGGGACCGCCGGTCGCGAGCTACGAAACCGAGGCCCGACCCGGAACGCCGGGCGGCGGCGATTCCAAGGTCGATGCCGAGATTCTGGCCCGGCTCCGCAGCCTCGGTTATCTCGACAGCAGCTCGCCGCAGGGCGACCGCAACATCGCGGCGATGCACTTCGAAGCCGGACGCTTCGACCAGGCGATCCAAGCCTTCACCGCGCTGGTGGCCAAGAATCCCGAGGACGCCGGCCTGCACGCCAGTCTGGCCGGCGCGCTCGGCGCGGTCGGACGCTACGACGAGTCGCTCGAGCATCTGAGCCGTTCGATCGAGCTCGAGCCGCTCAACGTCGAGGCCTATCACAACCGCGGGGTGATCTACGAGCGCAAGGGCCAGCCCGAAGCGGCGATCGAACAGTACCGCACCGCGCTGCGCTACAACCCGATGTACGAGCCGTCGCTGCGGGCGCTGCAGGGGCTGGGCGCGGCGCCGGAGGGCAACACCCCGAAGAGCGACACCGAGCGCCAAGCGGCGCAGCTCGCCGAGTCCGCCAGCCTGGCGGCGCGGCGCGGCAACTATCCGGAGGCGATGCGGCTGCTGCGCCAGGCCGAGCGGATCGCGCCGCGCTACACCCTGGTCTACCAGTATCAGTCCAACGTCGCCTATCTGATGGGCGATCGCCAGGCGGCGATCGCCGCGCTGGAGCGCGGCCTCGAGCTCGAGCCCGGCAACGCGCTGTTCCAGAACAACCTCAAAGAGCTGCGCGGCGGCGCCCAACCGAAGCAGCGCAGTCCATAACTCATAGCCAGATAGGCGCAAATGGGTGGCATGGGCGGCCGAAGGGCGCCCATGGACGAGTTCTGCATCGCGGATGAGGTCGTCCATGGGCGCGCTGCGCGTGCCCATGCCACCCAGACGCACCCCAGCGCTGGAGTCGCATCTCATGCTCCTGCCAGCAGCGTTGCGAGATTGCCGAAGCTCTACTCGCAGCGCAGGGCGATGCTCGGATCGATCCGCGCCGCGCGCCGTGCCGGAAGCAGGCCCGCGAGCAGCGCGATCGCGGCGAGGCCCAGCAGCACGGCGCTCAAGGTCGCGGCATCGGTGGCCGAGACGCCGTAGAGCAGCGACTCGAGCAGCCGGGTCAGCGCCAAGGCGCCGGCCAACCCGAGAGCGGCGCCGGCGCCGGCCAGCATCAAGCCTTGGCCCAGCACCATGCCGAATACCGCGCGGGGCTGGGCTCCCAGCGCCATCCGCAGGCCGAGCTCCGAGGTGCGCTGGGCCACGGCGTAGGACAACACGCCGTGCATCCCGACTGCCGCCAGCAGCACGGCGAGCGCGGCGAAGATCGCCAGCAGCAGCATGCTGAAGCGACGCTGGGCGATCGAGCCCTCCAGCACCTGTTCCATGCTGCTGACATCGGCCAGCGGGACGCCCGGATCGAGGGCGCGCACCGCTGCGCGCGCGCTCGCGGTGAGGGCGCGCGGATCGGAGCGCGTGCGCACCGTCAGGCTCATGATGGTGACCGGGTGCTGGGCGTGCGGCAGGAAGATCTCCGGCTCCGCCGGCCGGTCGAGCCCATTGAAGTGCACGTCGCCGACCACGCCGACGATGGTGCGCGGCTGCTCGCGGCGCTCGACCATCGAAATCTGGCAGCGCAGCCGCTCGCCGATCGGGCTGCGCCCGGGCCAGTAGCGCCGCGCCGCGGCGTGATTGAGGATCACGACCGGCTGCGTCGCGGCCGCGTCGCGGCGATCGAACGGACGCCCCTCGAGCAGCGGGATGCGCAGGGCGCGGAAGTAATCGGGGGTCACGACCCGCACTCCGGCGGAGGTCTCGTCGCCTTCCCGCTCGGGCCGGCCGGGAATCTCGAAGCTGCCGTACGCGCTGGGGCCGCCGCTCAGCGGCAGGCCGAACACGCCGGCGGCCGCCTCGACCCCGGGCAGCGCGGCGAGTCGATCGGTGAGCTGCTGGTAGAACGCCGCGCTGCGCTCGAGCTCGGCGTACTGCGGCTCCGGCAGCCACAGCTCGAAGGTCAAGATCCGGCGCGGGTCGAAGCCGGGGGCAACCTGTTGCAGCGCGGCGAAGCTGCGAATCAAGAGCCCGGCGCCGGCCAGCAGCAGCAGCGCCAACGCCATCTCGCCGACCACCAGCAGGTTGCGGATTCGCCGGCCGCCGCCGAGCGTGGCGCGTCCGCCCGCCTGCAGGCGTTGATGCAGATCCGCGGCGCCGCTCTGGAGGGCGGGCAGCAGCCCGACCAGCACGGTGGTGAGCAGGACCGCGCCGAGCGCGAAGGCCAGCACCCGCGCATCGATCGCCACCTGCGCCAGACGCGGCAGATCGGCCGGCCCCCAGGCGACCACCAGATCGGTAATCCATACCGCCAGCAGCAGACCTAATCCGCCGCCGAGCCCGGCCAGCAGCAGCCCCTCGGTCAGATGCTGGCGGATCAGGCGCAGCTTGGCGGCGCCGAGCGCGGCGCGGATCGCGAGCTCGCCCTGGCGGCTGACCGCGCGGGCCAAGAGCAGGCTGGTGACGTTGGCGCAGGCGATCAGCAGCACCAGACCGACCGCGCCCAAGAGCACCAGCAGCGCCGGCCGCGCCTTTTGCACCATGAGATCGCGCAGCGGGATCACGATGGCCCCGACGCCGGTGTTGGAATCCGGATAGGCGCGTTCCAGCCGCCGCGCGACCGCGCCGACCGCGGCCTGGGCCGCGGCCAGCTCCACCCCGCGCTTGAGCCGCCCCACCGCGGTCAGGTAATGAGCGCCGCGCTGGGAGGGATCGAGCTGCTCCGGCCGCAGCACCAGCGGGATCCAAAGCTCGACATGGGTCGGGAAGTCGGTCGCGGGAGGCGCGATCCCGATCACCGTGAAGACGCGGCCGTCGAGCCGAATCGTGGCGCCGACGGCGCTGGGGTCGGCGCCGAAGCGCCGCCGCCACAATCCGTCGCCGAGCAGCGCCACTCCTTCGTTACCTGCGCGCCCTTCGGAGCGATGGAAGGAGCGGCCCAAGGCCGGCTCGACCCCGAGCAGCTCGAAGAAGTTCCACGATACCGCAGCGGCCACGACCCGCTCCGGCTCGCCGCGGCCGGTCAGGCTGAGCGCGCTCTTTTGAATCGCGGCGGCGCCCTGGAACACCTTCGAATCGGTCGCGAGGTCGCCAAAGTCGAGCGGCGACAGGGTCAAGAAACCGCGCTCCGCATCCTGACCCAGCAGCGCGACCAGACGCTCGGGATCGGCATAGGGCAGCGGCCGCAGCAGCACGCCGCTCACCACCGTGAACATCGCGGTGTTCACGCCGCTGCCGAGCGCCAGGGTCAGCAGCGCCACCGCGGCGAAGCCGGGATTCTTGAGCAGCATCCGAACCGCGTAGCTCAGATCCAACCGGAAGGCGTCCATGCCGCTGCCCGTAAACAAGATTCGTGCCAGAGTCCGGAGCTCGAGCGCCCGGGCCACGGGGCGGCGCCGGCCGGAGCGCGCGCTGGTCCGTCCGCTTACGGGACCATGACGTCCCACAAGAGGACAGGGCTAGCGCCGAAAGCGCGGATCGCGGCCGGCCGAGTCTTCCGGTTTGGCGACCTCGGGGTTGAGCCACTCGATCACCGCGGCATAGCCCAGACTCTCGGGGTCGTGGCGCAGATAGCCCTCCACCACCGCGATCACCTCGAAGCCGTGCTTGATCTGAAACGACAGCGTCGGATCGCGCAGCTCGCCGCGCACGATCTTGCGGACGTACTCCTCGGCGCTGAGGCGCTTGGCGTGGCGGTGGTAGCCGCGCAGGCGCGCCGCGGCCCGAATCCGCCGCAGGCCGAGCCGCTGCACCAGCGCGCGCCGCGCCTGGTAGAGCTTGGAGCCGACGCCGCGGCGCTGCGCGGCCGGATCGACCATCACTTCGGCGCCGTAGAGCGTGCGTCCGTTTTCCGGATCGTGGTTGGTGAACATCCCGTAGTTGGTGAAATCGAGCCAGCTGGCG
>DASWHO010000133.1:0-19347 GCA_036398155.1 Acidobacteriota bacterium | reverse complement strand
GTCGAACAAGTGGATTTCGCGCTCGGCGTGGCGCGCGAAGCGCTCGTCGTGGGTCACCATGCAGATGGTGGCGCCGGACTGATGCAGGTCGCCGAGCAGCTCCATCACCGCCTCGCCGTTCTTGGAGTCGAGGTTTCCGGTCGGCTCGTCAGCCAGCAGGATCAAGGGGTGTCCGACCAGCGCGCGCGCCACCGCGACGCGCTGCTGCTGGCCGCCGGAGAGCTGCGACGGATAGTGCTTCATGCGGTGCGACATCCCGACCTTCTCGAGCGCCGCCTGCACGTGGATCTTGCGCTCGCCCGAGCTGATCCCGCGATAGGTCAAAGGCAGCTCGACGTTTTCGTACACGGTCAGGTCGCCGATCAGGTTGAAGCTCTGGAAGATGAACCCGATCTCGCGATTGCGGATCCGAGCCCGATCGGCGTGGTTGAGACCCTGCACCGGCTTGTCGTTGAGCGTATAGCTGCCGTCGGTCGGCGAATCGAGCAGGCCCAGAATCGACAGCAAGGTCGACTTGCCGCAACCCGACGGTCCGGCGATCGAAATGTACTCGCCGCGGCGGATCTGCAGGTGAACGCCGGAAAGCGCATGCGTTTCCACCTCGTCGGTATAGAACACCTTGGTTACGCCATCCAGGCGGATCAGAACACCGTTGCTGCTACCGTTCCCTTCGCTCATCGCCTCTCCTCTTGGCCTCTCCTTTTGTCCTACCCTCGGGAGCCCCAGCGCCGCTCGGCCCGATTAATTCAGCCGGACCCGATCGACGGAATCCCACTGCGACATATCAGACAGGATGACCCGGTCTCCGGGTTGCAAGCCATCCAAGATTTCGATCGTGTTGACCGAGCTGCGTCCCAGCTTGACCGGCGTGCGCACGGCGCTGTCGCCTTCGGCTTCCAGCTTGAACAGCCCCACCACGCTGTCGGACTGGCCGTAGGCCGGCCGGCCGACGAACACCACATCTGCGAGGTTCTCCAGCTCGATGGTCCCATCGACGCTGAGGTCCGGCCGCGCGCCCTTGGGCAGCGGGCCGATCAGCGCCGCGTCGACCGTCACGGTGCCGTTCTGCACCGCCGGGTCGATCCGCGTGACCTTGCCTTCGATCACTCCGTTGCGGGTATCGATCATCGCCGGCTGGCCGAGCATGATGTCCTTGGCCTGGGTCTCGGCGATCCGCAGCTCGGCCTTGAGCTTGTCGGGCTGGGCCACCTTGGCCAGCATGGTCCCGGGGGTCACCCGTTGGCCCACCTGCACCTCCATCTGCTGCAGCACCCCGTTGAGACCGGGCGTGACCCGAAGCGCCCGGAGCTGCTCGCGCTTGAGCAGGTAGAGGGCGCGCTGCTGATCGACTTCGGCCTGCTTGACCGCGAGCTGGGCCTCGAACGATTCGGCGCTGATCTCGAGCCGCTCCTTCTCGATCTTGAGCCGGATCCCCATCTCCTCCGACTGGGCCTCGGAGATCTTGAGGTTCATCATCGAGGTGAGGCCGTCTTTGGCCAGCTCGCGATCGGCTTCGGCCCGCAGCTGGGCTTCTTTCTGTCTGGCCTCGGCGGTCGCCACCAGCGCCTGCTGGTCGAGCAGCTGGCTGCGGAGGCGTACTTTGAGATCGGTATATCCGGCTTCGGCCGCTTTGAGCTGCAGCTCGGCCTCCAACGCCGTCTGCTCGAGCTCCGGATTGCTGAGCTCAAGGAGCACGGTGTCGGCCTTCACCTCGGTGCCCGGGAGCACCAAGATCTGCTCGACCCGGCCCTCGCTGGCGGCCGGGATCCAGCGGATCTCCTCCGGCACCAAGGTGCCGAGCCCGCGCACCTGCCGGATCATCGGCCCGCGTTTGACTGTGTCGATCCAAACGGTGGCGCGCTCGACGGTGGGGGCGGCCGGCTTGAGGCGCGATAGCCCGAGGCTGATCAACACGATAGCGAGAAGCCCCGAGCCGATGTAGATCATGCGGCGGATCCGGCGGCTGCGGGCCTGAGACGGTCGTGGGATGTCCATGGACACGTGGCTTGGGCTCCAATTTTCAGGATAGGGCAACATCAAACTGCATGCCACACTGAACGAAGGGAGTAAACTATTTGTTCCAAACGCTTTGCGCTCCCCTCGGGGGCTGGTGGCTGTTCAATGCCGGGATCGCCCGTCCCAAAAACGAACAGAGTCCGACTAGGGAGATGGATGGGTGGAATCGTCCGCCAGCGCCAGCTCGGCGAGCTTCTGGCTCAAACCTTGGGCGATCAGGGCGGCACCCAAGGCGCTGGGATGGATCCAGTCGATGAATGCCTCCGGATGCTCGTCCAGCGGCCGCGCATCGACCAGCGGCACCCGCTGGCGCCGGTAGACCTCGATCAATGCGTCTCGATACATCCGGCCGGCGGGGATCCGGGCCAGCGTGGCGCGCGGAACCGGCGGGATCAGGCCGACCTCGATCGCACCATGCTGGCGACACAGCCGGATCATGTCGGCCACCGTGGCCCGGAAGTCCGCGAGCGGCACGCGGCGCAGGGACGGCTCCCTGCCGGCTCGAAAATCGAGGATCGCCCGCTGTTCTTGCGGGATCGGGCGGCGCCCGCGCAGCAGCGGTTCGAGCACCGAATGCAGCAGTTGGTAGGTCCGCAGCCGCGC
The DNA here is from genome assembly GCA_036398155.1 of Acidobacteriota bacterium. GTDB lineage: Bacteria > Acidobacteriota > DASWHO01 > DASWHO01 > DASWHO01 > DASWHO01. The sequence goes on along the minus strand of DASWHO010000133.1, from coordinate 16,728 downwards.
GAGCATGTCTTGTAGCTGGGCGGTTCGGTGGCGAAGGCGGGTGGCTTCCAGCGCCTCGCGGTCGGTGAATCCGAGCGCCGGCACGTAATCGTTCCATTGCCCGAGGTACAGAACCACGAAGCGCGGCCGATAGTCGAACACGCCGGCCTTGAGCCGCTCATAGGTGAGCACCGTGCTGTGGCCGGTGCAGCCGCTGTTGAGCACCTCCACCGGCCGGTCCAGCTTTTGCGCCAGTTGGCGCTCCAGCTGATCGGCGATCGACTCCTCCTGCCGCAGCCTGTACCCCAGGACGCACGAGTCGCCGGCCAAAGCGAGGCGCAGCGTGCCGGGCTTGGGAATCCGCCGCAGGTGCGGTCCGCGGTAGCCATTCCGGTTGACCCGACCGCGCATTGAAATCGGGAACCGCGCCCGGGGTCGCGGCTCCCACAGGCAGATCGTCGACGGTCTCAGGTAGTAGTGCGGATCGCCGAGATGCTCATCCTGACGGCCGACGAAGGCGATCGGTCGCGGCTGGTAGTGAACCCCCGCCAGCCGCAGGCCCGATTCCAACAGCAGCAGGGGCGCGGCGGCGAGCAGCAGGCGGCCGGCCCATTCCCGACTCCTTCGGCCAGCCGCTGACATCCTCGGGTCGGCTATGGAGCCTTGAGCCTATTAGGCCCGCGCCACCGCGGGGAGCGCGGCCTCGGCCGGCGCCGCGCGGATGTTCCAGCGGTAACCGATGTAGATCAGGGTCAGGCCGATCAACTCGGTGACGTAGAGCACCTCGACATAGCCGAAGCGGGTGAACGCTCCGCCGATCCCGGGCAGCAAGGCGCCGACCGCGATGCAGACGTTGCCGACGAAACGGTGATGGGTCTGCTGGCGCTTGCGAAACCGGTAGGCCGACAGCGCGGCACCCCCGACCAGGAAGATCAGCGCATAGGTATTGATGAACGGGCTGAAGAGCCGCACCCATTGCCAGCCGATCACGCTCCCCGAGAGCCGGTGGGGCTCGGCTCGGGCCAGGTCTAGCGGGGTCATCAGCACCAGAGCCGCCGCTACCAGAATGAACGGGACCAGCACCGAGGTCAGGCGGTTGGCAGTCTTGCGCGACAGCAGCAGATAGACCGTCCCCTGGGCCAGCGGCGCGCCGCCCAGGAGCGCGCCCGAAATGTACCAGGCGCGGAAGATCCAGGGATTCCAGCCGAACAAGGTCACGAACGCTTCGGTGAAGGTGCCGACGCCGTAGATCAAGATACCGGCCGCCCACCAGAGCAGGTGGGCCCCCTTGCCCTTGTCGCGGTAGCGCCGCCACAGCGCCCACGAGAACAGCAGCGAGAACACCGTGGTGGCTACCGGCAGATGAAGGATCAGCTCGTGCACCGGGTAAGCATACTTGTCTTGGCTGCGAAGGGCGACTGGGATTGGAACAGCAAAGCTTTCGGGTGCCGTGGGCAAGCTTCGCTTTGCCCACGGGCAACACGGGATCATGCAAAATGCCGTCTTCCCACATTCGTTTTGCTGTCCGTGGGCATAGCGTAGCTTGCCCACGGCACCCATCGGCGGAGAGGTGGTCGGCCACAACACATCCGCCCTGGGCCTGCGGCGGCGGTGCATGACAAGCCGCGGCCTGATTCACTAACCTGGTGCACCATGGCGCGTCGGATCCGCCGGATCGGAGTGCTCACCGGAGGTGGCGATTGTCCGGGCCTCAACGCGGTCCTGCGCGCGGTGGTCAAGACCTGCTCGCATAGCGATCCGGTGCAGGTCTGCGGGATCCGCAACGGCTTCGACGGCTTGGTGCTCGGCGCGACCCCGCGGCCACTCGGTCCCGATCAGGTGCGCGGCCTGCTGCCGCGCGGCGGCACCATCCTCGGGACCACCAACCGCGGCAATCCGTTCCGCTACCCGGTGCAGCGCGCCGGCAAGGTCCAGTTGATCGACGCCTCGGGCAAGGTGCTCGCCCATCTCAAGCGCAGCCGGCTCGAAGGGCTGATCGTGATCGGAGGCGACGGCAGCCTGTCGATCGCCAGCGAGCTCAGCCAGCTCGGCGCCCAGATCGTCGGCGTGCCCAAGACCATCGACAACGATTTGATGGGAACCGATTCCACCTTCGGCTTCGACACCGCGGTGGCGACCGCCACCGAGGCGATCGACCGCCTGCACACAACCGCCGAGAGCCACCACCGGGTGATGATCCTTGAGCTGATGGGGCGCGACGCCGGCTGGATCGCGCTCTCGGCTGGCCTGGCCGGCGGCGCCGACGTGATCCTGATCCCCGAGATCCCGTTTCGACTCGAATCCGTAGTCCAGGCGATCGATCGGCGCCGCAAGAAAGGCCGCATGTTCTCGATCGTGGTCGCGGCGGAGGGCGCGCGTTTCCAGGGCCAGAAGAAGATCTATCAGGGCCCCCCGGCCCCCGGCGCCCTGCCGCGGTTGGGCGGGATCGGCAGCCTGCTCGAGCGGCGTCTCTCGCAGGCCACTCAGCTCGAGGTCCGCACCACGGTCTTGGGGCACCTGCAGCGCGGCGGCTCTCCCACACCCAACGATCGGATCCTCGCCAGCCGTTTCGGCGCCGAGGCCGCGCGGCTCGCGATCGCGAAGTCCTACGGCCGCATGGTCTGCCTGCGGGGCCGCTCGGTCACCTCGATCCCGCTGGCCGAGGCGGTGAGCCAAATCCGGCGGGTCGACCCGGGCGGTGAGCTGGTCCGCGCCGCCCGCGATCTCGGAATCGGCTTCGGCGATTGATATCGACACCAACCACTGGACCCGCTTCCCCACGCTGGACGACCGAAACTAGGACCGTTTGTCGTATGCAAGGCGTTCGTCGGCGCACAATGATAGACTCTTATGCTTCGCCACGGTCGCTGTTAATAATGAGGTGATCGTATTGTCAAGGGACCCGGGAAGGCCTAGAAGACCCGACGTCAGGTTTTACGTATCGTTTCTCATCGGTCCGCCGCTCCGGTGCCATACGTATTTGGAGATTGAGGTGAAAACCAAACTCACGATCACGGTCGATCAAGACCTGCTGCCCAAAGCCAAGCGGGAAGCTGGTCGCCGGGGGCTTTCCTTGTCCCGCGTGATCGAGGGAGCGCTTCGCAGGCTCGAAAGCCAAACTTCCAAGCCTTTCTCCGTCCGCTGGCGGGGTGTGTTTCGTCCGGCGGAGCGAAAGGATGAGCGCTATCGCCGGTTGGCGGGGAAGTACCTCTGATCGTCCTGCTCGACACCGACGTGCTGATCGATCTCGCTCTCGATCGGCAGCCTCACGTCCAGGCAGCGGCGGCCTTGATCGACCATTGTGAAACGACACCTGGAACCGCCTACGTCGCCTGGCATTCCCTGTCCAACTTCTACTACTTGGTTACTCCACGCCGCGGCCGCCGCACCGCCCGTCACTTCCTTTCGGATCTCGGTCGCTTCGTCTCGGTGGCGCCGACGACGAACGAAAGCCTCAACATCGCCTGCCAGCTCCCTCTGCCCGATTTCGAGGACTCGATGCAGGTCGCTGCGGCACTGGCCTGCCGCGCCGACGTCATCGTGACCCGCAATCTCCACCACTTCGCCCGTTCCCTGGTCCGAGCCGTGAGCCCGTCGACTTTGCTGGGCCGGCTCCGCGTTGGCTAAGCAACCAGGGTTTGACATCTAGATGAAGATGTACTACATTTTGATGTATGCGGAGGACCACACTCGCCCTCGACGACGATCTGCTTCGCAAGCTGAAGGAAACCGCCGCCCGTCAGGGGCGGACCATGCAGTCCCTGGCGAACGACCTGCTGCGACAGGCTCTCGGGCCGCTTCAGCGGCGGAAGCCCTACAAGCTCGAGCTGCAAGGGTGGCAGGCTGAGCAGCAGCCAGGCGTCGACCTGCTGGATCGGGACCAGCTCTTCGACCTGATGGAACAGCGATGATTCGATGCGCGCGGTCGATACCAACGTTCTCGTCTATGCGGAAATAACCTCGAGCAGCCAACACGCAGCGGCGCTCAGACACTTGAAGGAGCTGACCGAAGGAGGGCTGCCCTGGGCCATCCCTTGGCCGTGCGTTTACGAGTTCCTCCGCATCGTCACCCATCCGCGGATCTTTCATCCCCCCGTGCCAATGGCACGAGCCCTGGCGGATCTGCGTCGGATTCTCGCCTCCCCGTCTCTGGTGTTGCTCTCAGAAACCGAGCGGCACATCGATCTGGCTGAAAAGGCTCTGAAGGATTCGGGAGCTGCCGGCAATCTGGTGCACGACGCGCACATCGCCGCCTTGTGCCTCGAACACGGCGTCACCGAGCTTTTGACCGGTGACAGGGATTTCACCCGTTTCGCGGGACTCCGCGTGTTGAATCCGTTCTAGCCTCTCTGCTCGATCTTATTGACAAGTTTTCTTGCGCTGGCCGGCGGGAGCGGAGCTTTCCGGGCCATGGCGCGGTAGCGTCTCGCAATCGCGTACGATCTCGAGCAGGAACTGCAGCCGCGATCGCAGCCAGCTTTCGCGGGCAGCGTCCCACCGGAGCCACCGGACGCCGGCATCTGTGCCGACGCCGCCGCCGCGCGGGCGCAGGAACTCGAGAGCGTAAGGCGGCGCGCTTTAGTCTCCCGCCGGCCCCTGGCACTCTAGCTCAGCGGGGCGCTCGTCGCCGCGCTCCTTCGGTGCCTCGCGTGCACCGTTGGAGCGCGGCTTCGAGAGCTGGGAAAGGATCATCAAACCATGGAGAAGCCTTCGGCTTCGAAGTGGCGGTCGTAAGCAAAGACATCTTCCACCCGATTGGCGCGAATGCTCACAAGCGATACGGCATCGACGATGCTGAGCCGGCTGTCGCCGCGTTCGATCAGCAGATCGAGTCCCTTCTCGTGGAGCTCACGATCAACCCAGAGGACCTCGAACAGAGGAGCAATCCGAGCCCGGATCTCCGCGACCGCCCTCCTACGTCCTGGTAGAGCTGTACGCCTTGGCGGCGCGGAGGCTCGGGCCCTGCTGGTGGCGAGCGATCGGGCGCACGGGAAGGCGAAGGCCGCTTTCGAACGGCTCCGTGCTCGCAATGCAAGCGCAGACGCATATATCTGTCCAACCGCGCCCAACCCTATCCGGTCGCTGCGGTGATCTTCCGGCTCAGAAGCTGAAGGTGAATTCGGTCTGGGTCGCGTTGTAAGCCCAGATCAACGTCCCCCGCAGGAGCTCCGCGCCGCTGTTTTTTTCGATCACCACCGCCGGGCCGGCCTCCGCCGCCGAGAACTTTTCGCCCACGATCAAAAAGGTCCCAACGCCGGGCAGTGTGATCTCGATGAAATCGCGCCAGGCGATCAACCCTTGCAACTGTAGGATGGTAGCCGTGTGCAGCGCCGTGCCGCTACCAATCATCGCGCCGGCGACGAACACCCCGCCGGAGAAGTGGTTGATGGTCCCGACACCCAAGGGAAGCTGGGTTAAAGGGCTCTCGATCCGAGCGGTGAAATCGATCGCCGCGGCCGGAACCCCGATCGCCATGATGAACAGGAAACAGGCTTGCCGCATGCTTCGACCTCCTCCTTGGAGCCGCGTGGCGTCGCCGGCGCAGTGGGCGGGATTATCGCCCGCATAAGCACGCTCATTCAACCGCGGGTGTCGTGGGCAAGCTTCGCTTTGCCCACGGACAACGCAACAAGAACGTAGGAATGGTGCGTTACTGGTTGAATGTCGTCCGTGGGCAGAGCAGAGCTTGCCCACCGCACCCATGGCGGGAGGCGTGAGCGATCGGCATGCTGAGCGCTAACGGCGGCGATTCAATGACGAAGGGACTTTGGGTAAACGAACCCGGTTACAATAAGGCGTCATGTGCGGCATCGGCGGCGGCTTGCTGTTCGATCCAGAACGCCCGTTCGACCCTCAGCGACTGGAGCGGATGGTCGAGAGCCTGGTGCACCGCGGGCCCGACTCCAGCGGCATCCACCGGGACGGCCCGGCGGCGCTCGGCATCCGGCGCCTGGCGATCGTCGACCTGGTCACCGGCGACCAGCCGCTGTCGAACGAGGATGGCAGCGTCTGGGTGGTGCTCAACGGCCAGATCTACAACCACCTCGCGCTGCGCCGCGAGCTCGAAGCGCACGGCCACCATTTCAAGACCCGCGCCGACACCGAGGTGCTGGTGCACGGCTACGAAGAGTGGGGGCTCGAGCTGCCCAAGCGCCTGCACGGCATGTTCGCGGTCGCAATCTGGGATGCGGGACGGCGCCGCCTGCTGCTCGCGCGCGACCGCATCGGCATCAAGCCACTGTTTCTCTATCAGGACGCGGAACGGCTCCTGTTCGGCTCCGAGATCAAGGCGATCCTGGCGCACGGCGGCCTGCGCCTGACGCCGGATCCGGTCGCGTTCGACAGCCTGCTCAGCGTCGAGTACATCCCGGCGCCGCGCACCCCGTTTCGCGAGATCCGCAAGCTGGAGCCGGGGCACCTGTTGGTCGCCGACGCCGGCGGCGTCCGCACCCAGCGCTACTGGCAGGTGCGCTACCGCGCCGATCGCCGCGGCGATCCGGTTGAGCTCCTGGCCAAGCTGCGCGCCGCGGTCGAGGAGCGGCTCATGAGCGACGTGCCGCTGGGCGCGTTTCTCTCCGGCGGGATCGATTCGGGCGCGGTGGTCGGCCTGATGGCCGGTCTGATCGATCAACCGGTCCAGACCTTCTCGATCGGCTTCGACGATCCGAGCTACGACGAGCTGGCGCACGCGCGCCGGATCGCGCGCGCCTTCCGCACCGATCACAGCGAGCGCGTTATTCGGCCCGAAGCGGTGGCGCTGGTCGAGCGCCTGCTGCCCCACCTGGACGACCCGATCGCGGACTTCTCGATCTTTCCGACCTTCCTGGTCTCCGAGCTGGCGCGCGAGCGGGTCACGGTGGCGCTGTCGGGCGACGGCGGCGACGAGCTGTTCGCCGGCTACGACACCTACCTCGCCGAGCGCGCCGACCGGATCGCGCGCAAGCTCCCTGCCGCGCTGCACCGGCTGGGCCTCTCGGCCCTCGCCGCCTTGCCGCCGACCGCGCGCAAGAAGGGCCTCTTCAACCGCCTGCGCCGCTTCGCCGAGGGCGCGCGGATGGACACCAGCTTGGGCCACCTGCGCTGGATGCTGTTTCTCGACGCGGCTCAGCGCGCCGAGCTCTATGGCGGCGGCCTGCTCGGCGCGGTCGATCCGGCGGAGACGCTCGAGCCGTTCCGCCGCCATGCCGAGCAGTCGGGCGCTCCCGATCCGATCACCGGCGCGCTGTACATCGATCTCAAGACCTATCTGGCCGACGACATTCTGGTCAAGGTTGACCGGATGAGCATGGCGGTGTCGCTCGAAGCGCGGGTTCCGTTTCTCGACCATCGGGTGGTCGAGTACGCCGCCAGCCTCGAGCTCGCCGCCAAGCTCCGCGGCCTGAGCACGAAGCGGCTGCTGCGCCAGGCGCTGTCCGGTCTGCTGCCGCCGGAGACCTTGGCGCGCGGCAAGCAGGGCTTTTCGATCCCAATGAAGAACTGGCTGCGCGGCGAGCTCAAGCCGATGCTGCTCGACACTCTGAGTGAAGCGCGGGTGCGCCGCCGCGGCTGGTTCGCCTGGCCGGCGGTCGAGCGGCTGCAGCGCGAACACCTCGCGGGTCAGGCCGACCATGCCCACCGGCTGTGGGCGCTGCTTTTGGTCGAGCGCTGGCTCGAACGCTTCGGCAGGCATCTCAGCGCGTGAGCCATCCCGTTCTGGTGACCGGGGCGACCGGTTTTACCGGCAGCCATCTGTGCCGCCACCTGGCCCAAGCCGGCTTTCGGGTGCGCGCTTTGATCCGCCCCAACAGCTCGCGCGCCCTGCTCCAGGGCCTTGCGGTCGAACCGGCCGAAGGCGACCTGCGCGATCCCGAGTCGTTGGCCGCGGCCTGCGCGGGAGTCCATGCCGTTTATCACATCGCGGCGCTCTATCGCGAAGGCGGCAGCGGACGCGCCGAGTTCTGGGAGGTCAACGTCGAAGGGACGCGCCGGCTGCTGGAAGCGGCCGAGGCCGCCAGCGTGAGCCGCTTCATCCACTGCTCGACCGTCGGGGTGCACGGCCATGTCGAGAATCCGCCGGCCGACGAAGACGCTCCTTTGAGCCCGGGTGACGATTACCAAGCGAGCAAACTCGAAGGTGAAAGAGTCGCCGCCGCCTTCGGCCGCGAGCGCGGACTGCCGGTCGCGGTGTTCCGCCCGGTCGGGATCCACGGGCCCGGCGACCGGCGCTTTCTCAAGCTGTTCCGCTGGATTCGGCGCGGGCGCTTCATCCTGTTCGACGGCGGCCGCGCGCTCTATCACCTGACCTACATCGACGATCTGTGCCGCGGCATCCTGCTCTGCGGCACGCATCCAAAGGCCCCTGGCCGGACCTACATCCTGGCGGGCCCGGAGTACACCACCTTGGCCGAGCTGTGCCGCCGGATCGCGGCGGTGCTCGAGGTCGCGCCGCCGCGAATCAAGCTCCCGGCCGCGCCGCTGTGGCTCGCCGGAGCGGCCTGCGAGCTGGTCTGCCGGCCGCTCGGGATCGACCCGCCGATCTACCGGCGCCGAGTGGACTTCTTCCGCAAGTCACGCGCTTTCACCTTCGAGCGCGCGCGCCGCGAGCTCGGCTACGAGCCCAAGGTCGGGCTCGACGAAGGCCTGCGCCGCACCGCCGCCTGGTACAGAGACCACGCCCTGCTCTAGCCGAGCTCGGCGGCGGATCATGGGTGCCGTGGGCAAGCTCTGCTCTGCCCACGGTCGAGACTTGAACCAATCATAAGCGCATTCCCAGTTCGAAGCGTTGTCCGTGGGCAAAGCGAAGCTTGCCCACGGCACCCCCTTGATTCCCTCGGCGCCGGTGCTACTATTGGTCAAGGTTGGTCAAGATGGCGAAGACGGTCAATATCTATGAGGCCAAAACTCATCTGTCCGAGCTCGTGGAACGAGCCGCGCGCGGCGAAGAAGTCGTGATCGCTAAGGCCGGCGAGCCCAAGGCCCGGCTGGTGCCGTTTGGCCAGCCGCGGCGGCCGCGCAAGCCGGGCGCCTGGAAGGGCCGGGTGGTGATCCGCTCGGATTTCGACGCTCCGCTTCCCGAAGACATTCTCGCAGCCTTCGAAGGGCGTTCTTGAGGCTGTTGCTCGATACCCATGTGTTCCTCTGGTGGTGTGCCGATGACCGTCGCTTGGCTGATCTCGAACGCCGCGCGATCCGGGATGGCACTAACGACGTGTTCTTGAGCGCGGCCTCGGTCTGGGAGATGGGGATCAAGCAGTCGCTCGGCCGGCTGGATCTGCCGGAGCCGCCTTCATCGGTCGTGGGGCGGCTCGGCATCAGTCGCCTGCCAGTTACATTCGAGCACGCCGAAGCCACCTTTGAGCTGCCTCCCTTGCATCGCGATCCGTTCGACCGCCTCCTGGTGGCTCAGGCGCGGATCGAAGGTCTGACCCTGGTCACCCGCGATCCCTTGATCCGATCGTACTCCGGCGTGGCATTTCTGCCGGCCTGAGGTTTGCCAGCAGCTTCCAACGCCGCAGGGTTATACTCGACGGGATGAATCGCAACGCACAATTGGACCAGATTTGCATTCGCTTCGGCCTGCTCGCCGTTTACTTGTTCGGTTCTCGGGCGGAGGACGGTCTGCGTGTGCTGCAAGACCAAGCTGTCCCGCCGGAGGGCTCGGACCTCGACGTAGCACTGGTCTTTGATCGGGAGGACTTCGACCCCCTGGTCCTCTCGGACTTGCAAGTCGCCTTCGAAGACTTCTTTGAGCCCCTGCGCGTGGATCTGGTTCCGATCCAGAGGGTCGACCCCGTATTCGCCTTCGCTGCCATCGACGGCCACCGCATCGCTGCCACCGATCCCAATCGGGCCGACTACTACGAGCTTGCCGTCATGAGCCAGGCCTCTGAGCTCCTTCCCAGGGTGCGGCGCCTCGAGCTCGACCTCTTCGGGGTGACCACTCCATGAGCCCCGGCGAGGTCAATCTCAAGCTGGTTGGAGAGCGCCTCGGCTATTTCCAGAGCCGGCTCGAGGATCTCCGCTCCCTTCCCCTGAAGTCCCTCGCCGAATTCAGCTCCGATCCGCGCAATCCAGCAGCCGCAGAGTCGTTCCTGCGCCGGGCCATCGAGGGGTTGCTGGACACCGCCCGGCACTTGCTGGCCAAGGCACACGGCCTCGGAACCATGGAGTACCGCCAAGTCGCCCGCCAAGCCGGCGAGCGAGGCCTAATCAAAGATGGACAGCTCGCTGCGCGCTTCGAGCGGATCGCTGGCTTTCGCAATCGTCTGACCCACTTCTACGACGAGGTCACTCCCCGGGAACTCTTCGAGCTGCTTGCCCACCACCTCTCCGACTTGGAGGTCATAGCCCAAGAGCTGCGCCACAGCGCCGCCGAGCTCTCGCGCAAGGGCCACCGCTACCAGTGGCCTCCGGGCTAGCCCGGCAGCTGGGGAGCGCCGACGGCGATGCCGAGCTCGCGCTCGTCGCGGCTGCCCGGCAGGCTCTGCGCCGGCACCCACATCCGGCTGACCTCGAGCCCATAGAACACCCGCCGCCGCGGCGGCAGCTCCAGCTCGACGTGCTGCCAGCCGCGGCGCTCGAGCCTGACCTGCGCCGCCGGCCGCCCATCCACGCTGACCTCCACTTCGACCGGATGCAGCTCAAGGTCTGGATGCTCGGCCAGCAGCGGCAGCGCGATCCGCGGCGGCGGGTGGTCGAGAAAGTCCAGCGCTACCCGCTGGGTCCAGCGCACCCACTGCTCACCCCAGCGCTCCCAATAGAAAAACCCGTGCGGTGCTTGCGGGATGCGCGCCAGCGCGCGGCGCCGCGAACGGTCGGCCCACGCGCGGCGCCAGCGCGGCAGGCGGCGGAAAACGAAAAACGAGCGCCGCGCGGGTTCCAAGAATCCATCGAACAGGCGATGGATCTCCACTTCGGTGCGCCCCTGGCGCATCAGCCCGGTTTGAGCGAAGGCGCGCTCCCACCACCAGACGGTGGCGTGGGTCAGATGGCCCAGATGCGGGCGGCCCTCGCGGTCGGCCGGCAGCTCGCGGAACGGCCGGCCCAGCGCGGCGTCGCGCTCCCACGCCGGGTTGCCGCGAAACGGAAACACGGTCGGTCCGAACGCGTTGTCGCCGTAGGCCGGCACGACGCAGAACAGAATTCCGCCCGGCTTGAGGATCCGGCTCAGACCCGCGAGCGCCTGGGGCACAAGCTGCGGCGGGAGATGCTCCAAGACGTCGAGCACCAGCAGGCAGTCGAATGCGGCCGGCTCGAAGCGCAGCTCGAGCAAATCCATCTGCTGAACCCGGCCGGCCACCTCCGCGGGGGCACGGCGGATGCAATACTCGCTGAAATCGACGCCGTGCGCGTCGACGCCGAACGCCACCAGCTGCCGCACCAAGAGGCCCGAGGCGCAGCCGACCTCGAGCACCCGGCCCGGTCCCAGGCAGGTGCGAAACAGCTGCGCCACCGTAATCTTGTCGAGGTCGTCGAGGTAGAGGATCGCGCTGCGGTCCGCGCCCGGCGTACCCTCGTAGTAGTCGGCGCCGTAAAAGTCCCCCTGGCACTCGCGATAGTAGAGCTCCAGCAGCTCGCTGTCGTCGCGAATCTGCAGCACACGGTCGGCGGGCTTCCGGTCGTGCATCGGGGCCATGGAGACCTGCGCAGGATAACAGGCGGACGCCGGCGCTGCGGGTTAGATGCCGCGCTTGTGGCGCACGTCGCGACCCTTGACCATGAAGATCGCCAGCTCGGCGATATTGGTGGAGTGATCCGCCATCCGCTCCAAATGCCGCACGATCGAAGAGGCCGGGAAGATGCGCCGGATCCCCTGGGGCTCCCGCACCGCCAGCTCGATCAGGTAGTGCACGTGCTTGGTGGTCAGCTGGTCCACGATGTCGTCCTGCTTCAGCACCGCCTCGGCTTTGGCCGCGTCGCCTTCGATGAACGCGTCGATGCTTTCTTTGAGCATGCGCTGGACGATCTCAGCCATCGGCAGCAGATCGAGCGGCGCGTGCTCCTCGGCGATCAGGTCCAAAACCCGGCTGGCGACGTTGCAGGCCAGGTCGCCGACCCGCTCCAGGTCGGTCACGATCTTGAGCCCGCGGGTGATGAAGCGCAGATCGCGGGCGGCCGGCTGATAGCGCGCGAGCAGCTCGATGCACTGCTCGTCGATCGAGACCTCGAGAGCATCGACCGCGTGGTCGCGTTCTGTGACCTGTCGGGCCAGCAGGTCGCTGCGGGCCGCCAGGGCGCGGAAGCAGTCCTCCACCATGCTCTCGACTTTCGAGCTCATCAGCAGAATCTGCTGTTTGAGAGCGGCCAGCGCCTCATCAAAATGGTGATCGATGTGACGGTCCACGGTCGTTCCTCCTAGCCATAGCGCCCCGAGATGTAATCCTCGGTCCTCTGATCCCGGGGGGTGGTGAAGATCGCGCTGGTCGAGCCGAACTCCACCAGCTCGCCGAGCAGCATGAAACCGCAGTCTTCCGACACGCGCGCCGCTTGCTGCATGTTGTGGGTCACGATCACGATGGTGTAGTTGCGCTTGAGATCTTGCATCAGCTCCTCGATCCGCGCGGTCGCGATCGGGTCGAGCGCGGAACAGGGCTCGTCCATCAGCAGCACGTCGGGTTTGACGGTCAGGAGGCGCGCGATACAGAGCCGCTGCTGCTGCTCGACCGACAGTCCCAGCGCGTTGTGCTGGAGCCGGTCTTTGAGCGCGTCCCACAGGCCGACCGCCTCGAGGCTCGCCCGCACGGTCTCCTGAATCAGGTTGCGCTCGCGCGTGCCGTGGACCCGGTGGCCGAACGCGATGTTCTCCAGAATGCTGAGCGGAAATGGATTGGGGCGCTGAAAGACCATGCCGACCGACTTGCGCAAGGCGCGGACGTCGCGCTGGAAGATCGACGCCCCGAAGACTTCGACCGCCCCGCTGATCCGGACCCCGCTGATCAGGTCGTTCATCCGATTGAACACCCGCAGCAGGGTCGACTTCCCGCAACCCGAGGGCCCGATCATCGCGGTGATCTTGCGCGGCCCAATCGCGAGGTTGATGTTCTTGAGCGCGTGGAATGCGCCGTAGAACAGATTCAGGTCGCGGCTGCGGATGGCGTCCATGGTCGAGGCCGTGCGGCGGGCGGTCCGGTCGCGGCGGAGCTCAGCCGAACCGGCCGGTGACGTAGTCCTCCGTTCGGCGGTGGGACGGATTGGTGAAGATCTTGTCGGTCCGGTCCACTTCAATCAACTCGCCCATCAGCAGGAACGCGGTCCGATCCCCGACCCGGGCGGCCTGCTTGGTGTTGTTGGTCACCAGGACCAGGGTTCGCTCGCGTTTGAGCACTAGCAGCGCCTCCTCCACCTTGGCGGTCGAAATCGGGTCGAGGCCGGAGCACGGCTCGTCGAACAGGATCACCTCGGGCTCGACCGCCAGCGTCCGCGCGATGCACAGTCGCTGCTGCTGGCCGCCCGAGAGCCGCAGCGCCGAATCCTCGAGCCGATCCTTGACCTCATCCCACAAGAACGCGGCGCGCAAAGACGATTCGATCAGGCGGTCGGCTTCGGCCTTGCGCAGCCTGCGGATCAGCTGGGGACCAAACAGAATGTTGTCGCGGATGCTCATCGGCAGCGGAATCGGCAGCGCGAAGACCATCCCCACGCGCCGGCGCAGCTCTTGCACGTCTGGGATCGAAGCGATGTCGGTGCCGTCCAGCAGGATCCGCCCCTCGACCGAGACCCCGGGCACGCGGTCCACCATCCGATTGAGCGCCAACAGCAGGCTCGACTTGCCCGAGTTGGCCGGTCCGATAATGGCCAGGATCTCGTTGCGCAGCACTTGCAGGGAAACATGCTGGAGCGCGACCGTCGGGCCGAAGCGAACCGTGAGGCCCGCGACCTCGATCTTGGCGCTGGCTGCGGCGCGGTCCACGCTGGTCGCCTCCGTACCTAGACCGCGCGTTTCCCGCGCATCATCTGGTGCATGATGGTGTACGCCAGAATGTTGATGATCAGGATCGTGCAGATCAGGACCGCAGCGGTGGCGTAGGCGTTTTGGTTGGAGACCCCCTCGCGGGCCAGGATATAGAAATGCACCGACATGGTCCGTGCCGAGTCGAACAGCGACTTCGGCATTTGCACCGCGGAGCCGGCGGTGAAGATGACCACCGCGGTCTCCTCGATCGAGCGGCCGATGCCGAGGATGATGCCGGTCAGGATCCCGGGCAGCGCGTAAGGCAGCACCGACTTGGTCACCACCTGCCAGCGCGAAGCACCGAGCGAAGCGGCCACATCGCGGTACTGGCTCGGTACCGAGCGCAGCGCCTCCTCGGCGGTGCGGATGATGGTCGGCAGGATCATCGCGGCCAGCGACAGCCCCCCCGAGAGAATCGACCAGCCGAACCCGAGCAGAACGACAAAGAGGATGAAGCCGAACAGCCCGAAGATGATGGAGGGAACCCCGGCCAGGCAGTTGATGCCGAAGCGGATCGCCTGCGTCACCCAGCCCTCGATGGTGTATTCCGACAAGTAGATCGCGCTGGCGACGCCGAGCGGCGCCGCGATCCCGACCGCCACAAACACCATCAGCAAGGTGCCGACGATTGCCGGCAAGATCCCGCCGGCGCGGCCCATGTCCAGGATCGGCTCGGTCAAGAAAGCCCACGAGAGGTGCATCAATCCGCCGGCGAGCACGAAGCCAATCACAAAGATCAGCGCCAACACCGCCGTGGCGCACGACATCATCAGAACGAATTTTGCGATCCGCTCGGTTATCGCGGGAGCCATCCGCATGATCAGAACCTGCGCCGCGCGACCCGCAGCGCCACCGTGTTCAGGATCATGATGAAAAAGAACAACACCACGCCGGTAGCGAAGAGCGCTTCGCGATGCTCACCGACCGCGTAGCCCATTTCAATGGCGATGTTGGCGGTGAGCGTGCGCACCGAATCCAACGCCGAAGTCGGGATGTGAATGGCGTTGCCGGAGATCATGATCACCGCCATGGTCTCGCCCACCGCGCGCCCCATGCCCAAGATGACGCCCGCCAGGATGCCGGAGCGGGACGCCGGCCATTGGACCCGCCACATGCTCTGCCAATCGGTCGCCCCCAACGCCAGCGCGCCCTCCTTGTAGCTCTTCGGAATCGCTTGGACCGCGTCGACCGAAACTCCGACGATCGTAGGGAGGATCATCACCGCGAGCACGCACGACGCCGCCAGGATCGAGAGGCCCGGGCCGCCCAGGTTGCTGCGGATCAGCGGAGCCAACCACATGACGCCTAGGAATCCGTACACCACCGAAGGAATCCCGGCCAGCAGCTCGATGGCGGGCTTGAGCACATTCACCCACCGGCGCGGCGCGAACTCCGCCAGGTAGAACGCGCAGGCGACACCGAGCGGCACACCCAGAATCAGCGCGCCGGCGGTCACCCACAGCGAGCCGATTATGAACGGCAGGATTCCGAACTCGCCATCCAGGGGCGCCCAGACCCGGCCGAACAAGAACTGCCCGACCCCGGTTTTCACCATGATCGGGACGCCCTCCAGGAAGATGAAGAGCGCGATCGCCGCCAGCACCGCGGCCGAGGAGCACGCGGCTAAAAACAACAGTCTGGAGATCCAGCGGTCCATCGATCAGTTCGCGCGGATCAGTCCCTCTTGTTCCAGCGTTTCCTGCGCCGGGCCCGAGAGAACGTAGTCGATGAACTCCTGAACTTGCGGCGCCGGCGCCCCGCGGGTGAAGAAAAAAACCGGCCGCGCGAGGCGATAGGTGCCGCGCTGGACATTGGCGTTGGTCGGTTCGACGCCGCCGTATTGCAGCGCCTTGACCTTGTCGTTGACCAAGCCGATCGAGACATAGCCGATCGCATTCGGGTCGCTGGCCACGGCTTCGCGGACGGTGCCGTTGGAGTTTTGGAACAGGGCGTCGGGCGCGAGCCGCGCGCCGGCGAGTACGAGCTGGTCGAACGAACGCCGCGTGCCGCTGCCTTCCTCGCGGGACATCACCCGGATCGGGCCGTCCGGCCCACCGACTTGCTTCCAGTTGGTGATCCGGCCGGAGAAGATGCCTTGAGCCTCCTCCGCGCTCAAAGCCGCAACCGGGTTTTGCGGGTTCACCACTATCGCAATGCCGTCGCGGGCCACCACGGTTGCAGTGAGCGCCTTGGCTTCGTCCGGCACCTCGAGCAGGTCGGCCATCCCGATTTCGGCCGTTCCGGAAAGCGCCGCTTGGATGCCGACCGCCGATCCGCCGCCCTGAACCAGTATCTGAACATCCGAACGAGTCGCCATGTACTGCTCGGCGAGCTTTTCGGCGAACGGCTGAAATGCGGTGGACCCAGCCAGCGTAATCGATCGCCGCGCATCGCGCCCGCAGCCCGCAACGATCAGAACACCCAGCGCGATCCAGCATCTCCACCAGCGAGCTGGCTTCTGTAGAGCTCCCATAGTTACCCCCGTGGTTCGATCGCGACCCGGGCCTGATCCCCGCTGGAGCCCTGGTCACCGCGGCGTCGAGCGGGTCCGCACCCAGAAAGTCGTAAGGGTCGCCCGCTTCGGCTCGTTATGCAAGCACAGGACCCGCGGCCTGAAGCCTGGGGCCCCCCGAGGCCGCCCGCTATGGGAGGGTGAAGGAGTAGGCCAGAAAGTCGAGCCAGTTGGCGGTGTTGAATACGTCGCTGCCGGCCGGCGTGATCACGGCGTACCAGTAATAGGTGCCGCTCGGCTCCTGCCCGGTGAACTGGTAGCGCAGCAGACGCTCGCCGTAGCTCGGGTCTTGAAGCTGCGGGTCGGT
>DASWHO010000132.1:0-7322 GCA_036398155.1 Acidobacteriota bacterium | reverse complement strand
CGCGGAAACAAAAGTCCGGTGGTGCGCAAGCAGGCGCTGTTCTGGCTCGGCCAGTCGGAGGACGCGCGCGCGGTCGCCTTTTTCGAGGAGATCCTGCTGCGCTGAAGGCGGCCCTGGACCACGAACGACCTCGACCTCATTCCGGCACCGGCCTGCGACGACGTCATTCCGGCGCAAGCCAGAATCCAGGCAGGCCTCCGCGCGTCGATCGGCGCCCGACTGGATCCCGGCTTGCACCGGGATGACGGGCGGCGTGCGCTCCCCGCGGCTGATCCAAAGCGAGGCACCAGGAGGCGGGGGCGGTGGATTGGCGGCGCTCGCACCGACTTGGCCGCGCTCACATCGATTGCAACTCTGGCGGCGCCGCATTCGTCTAAGCAGACAGGCATACGTGAGAGGAGGATTCGCGATCGCATGCGAACGATGCTGGCCTGTGCGCTGATGTGCGCCGCGTTGGTGCCGGTGTGGTGGAATCGACCGGCCGAGCGCGGCAGCGCCGATCGGGATGCGGACCGGTCCGTCGCGCAGGCGGGCGGTTGGATCGATTCAGTCCTCAGGACGCTGGCCGGTTTGAGCGGCTCGAAGCTCGATCCGAGCCGCGAGTTCGAGATGCTGCCCTACGTGGTCCTTATCGAGACAGCGTCCGATTCCGGGACGCGGCCTCGACCCCCCGCCGTGTAGGGTACCGGGGGTCACAAGAGCCTGAAGTGGGGTGGCATGGGTGGCCGAAGGCCGCCCATGGACGAGCTCTGCAGGGTGCGTGAGGCTGTCCATGGGCGCGCTGCGCGTGCCCATGCCACCAGGCCGCGCCCCAGAGGGCGATGTGCTCCTGCCACGAACGAGAACAGGACTCTCGCTTCGGCCTGCATAACAGTCCGAAAACCGTCCAACGTTGCGCGATGGCGCGCGGCGGCTCAGAATGATCTGGCCATGTCGGAACCGAATCGCTTTTCGGTAACGGCCCAGTGGGATTCGAAGGCCGGCCAGGGCCGGCTGGAGAATCCCTCTCGGAGCTTCGAGGTCTCCTTCGCCGGCGCCGCGGAGCTCGGCGGCGGCGGCGGCGCGGTCAACCCCGAGGAGCTGCTGGCCGCGGCGCTGGCCGGGTGCTTCATCGTCACCTGGACCATCTTTCTCAAGAAGCTCAAGCTCGAGCTGACCGATCCGCGGCTCGAAGTGCACTGCGAGGTCGACCAAGATCCCGCCGGCGGCTATCGCGTGACTGCGATCCAGATCGTCCCCGAGGTGCCGCGTGCGCTGTGGGAGTCCGAGCTGGACAAGGTCGAGCGCACCCTCCAGCTCGCCGAGAAGTATTGCATCGTCTCCAAAGCGGTCAAAAGCGACGACAAGCGCTTCACCATCAAACCGCGCATCACCGCGTAGTCTTCCCGGCTTCGGCAGACCGGCGCCTTAGAAATGTAGGGGCGGGGCTAGCCCCCGCCCGCGCGGCCGCGAAGGCCGCGCTCCGATCTCCTGGTTGCTGCAAGGCGCGAAGGGAAATGTAGGGGCGGGGCTAGCCCCCGCCCGCGGGGGCCGCGAAAGCAGCAGGCACGGCCTGCTGGCAGGTTCGGGGCGCACTCCGGGAGGGGACAAGCCCCTCCCCTACATTTCACTGTGGCAGATCCGCCGTCTCAGCACGGCATGGTGGGCGGCGGAGATGCCGTGAGCTGCAAGGCGGGCGAGCGCAACGAAGCAGATGGCGGCGATCCGCCGCCTAGCAGCGGCAGAAGGCCATCAGGTGCCAGCCGAGAGGTCGCACCACGGCGCGCGGCAGCAAATCGAAAGCGGGGACGAACATCTGGTTGTAAAGCGCCGCTTTCCAGCCGCGGTGCAGGCGCGAAGCGACCGGGAAGCGCTCCGGCACGATGCGGATCTCGCGGAACGGCGCCAGCAGGCGGCGCAGCTCGCCGCTCGAAAAGGTGCGCAGCACCGGCGCGTCCTGATGCTCGAGCTCGACCCGGGTCAGCTTCGACATCGCGGTGAGCCAGGAGTAGCGGTTGTAGACCATGAAGATCGCTGCGCCGCCGGGCACCAGAACGCGGCGGCACTCGCGCGCCATGGCGGCAGGATCGGCGGTGTACTGGAGCACGCCGTGGGCATAGACCAGGTCGAAGCTCTCGGCTTCGAATGGCAGCTGCTCGCCGTTCGCGACCTGCAGCCTGGCGCTCAGACCGGCGAGCTCGAGATGGCGGCGCGCCAGGCCGATCGCGGTGCGCGATAGATCGACGCCGGTGACCTGAGCGCCGCCGCGGGCGAAGCGCGCCAGGTCGATGCCGATGCCGCAGCCCACCTCCAGCAGCCGGCGGTCGCGGTAGCCGGCGAAGTCGACCAGTCGCGGCAAATAGCGCAGCTTGTCGAAGCGGTAGGCGTCGAGATCCTGGAAGAACTCGCGAGTGCCGGGCGCATGGCGGGTCATCTCGAGGTCGTGGATGTGCGCGTTCCAGTAGTCGCGCACCTGCGCCAGCAGCGAGCCCGGCTCCAGCAGCGGCTCGTCGCGCCCGGGCGCCTCGGACGGCAAAGACGATTCGCTCGGGTTGCTCATGGCGGAAGGGGTCGCGCGTACCCGTGACTGCCGGCCGCGCGAAGCCCGATTATATAGTTGCACCCATGCGGCGCGATCTCGCAGCTCTGAGTGCCCGGGAGTTCGACCTGGCGATCATTGGCGGCGGCATCTACGGCTTGGCGGCCGCCTGGGACGCGGCTCAGCGCGGCCTGGCGGTGGCGCTGCTCGAGCGCGGCGACTTCGCCGCCGCGACCTCTTGGAACAGCCTCAAGACCATCCATGGCGGCCTGCGCTACCTGCAGCACGCCGACCTGCGGCGGATGCGCGAATCGGTCCACGAGCGCAGCGCCCTGATGCGGATCGCGCCCCACCTGGTCCATCCGCTGCGTTTCGTCCTGCCGACCTACGGCCATGGCCTGCGCGGGCGCGAAGCGCTGGCCGCGTATCTGGCGGCGAGCGACCTGATCAGCTTCGACCGCAACCGCTGCGCCGACCCCGCGCACTTTCTGCCCCGCAGCCGGACGATCGGCGCCCGCGAATGTCTCGAGCTGCTGCCCGGCCTGGCGCCCGACCGGGTCAGTGGCGCGGCGGTCTGGTACGACTGCCAGCTTTCGAGCTCGAACCGTCTGGCCATGGCCTTGCTGCGCTCGGCGACGCGGGCCGGCGCGGTCGCGGCGAACTACCTCGAAGCCACTGCGCTGCTGCACCGCGGCGGTCGGGTGGCCGGTGTGGTCGCCCGCGACCGGCTCGGCGGCGGCGCGCTGGAGCTGCGGGCGCGCCTGGTCTTGAACGCCGCCGGGCCGTGGGTCAACCGGGTCCTCGAAGGGTCGGGCTCGCGCTTGCAGATGCCGTTTTCCCGCGCCATGAACCTGGTGGTGCCCAAGCTGTTCGACGGCTTCGCGGTCGGCCTCTACGGCCGCGAGCGCTATCGCGACAGCGACGCCTGGGTCGCGCCCGGGCGCAAGACGTTCTTTATCACCCCATGGCGCGGGCGCTCGCTGATCGGCACCACGCACGGGCCCTACGCGGGCGATCCCGATGCGCTGGAGCCGTCGGAGGCCGAGATCGAGGCGCTGCTCGCGGACCTGCGCCACGCCTATCCGGCGGCGGCGCTGCGGCGCGAGGATGTCCTGTTGGTGCAGAACGGGCTGCTGCCGGCCGCGGACGGCTCGCAATCCAATGTCCGCCTGCTCAAGCAGTACCGGATCTGGGACCACCAGCGAAACGACGGCATCGAGGGCCTGATCAGCGTGGTCGGCGTGAAGTTCACCACCGCCCGCTTGGTCGCCGAGCGCGCCATCGACCTGGCGCTGCGCAAGCTGGGCCGCGCGCCGGTCGCCAGCCGCACCGATCAGATCGCTTTGGCCGGCGGCTCGATCGGCCGCTTCGACGATTTCGTGGCCCAGGCGGCGCGGCGCCGGCCAGCGGGCCTTTCCGAGCCCGGCGCGCGACATCTGGCGTCGCTCTACGGCTCGGAGCAAGACCAGCTCCTGCAGCTCATCGAAGTCGATCCGGAGCTGGGGCGCGCGCTGGATCCGGCCAGCCCGGTGATCTTGGCCGAGGTAGCCTACGCGGTGCGCGAGGAGATGGCGCAGCGGCTTGCCGACGTGGTGCTGAGGCGCACCGAGCTCGGCACCACCGGCTATCCCGGGGATGCGGCGCTGCAGCGCTGCGCCGCGTGGATGGCGGCCGAGCTCGGCTGGGACCCGGCGCGGACGGAAGGCGAGCTCCGCCCACTTTTGGCCTGGCGCGACAGCGGCAAGCCGCCGCGGAGCTGATCCCGAGATAGCGGGCGGGAAAAGTTTATACTCGGAGCGGTCGCGCGCCGGCGCCGCCCGGCGAAGGGGATTGGATCGGGGAGCTCGGTTACGATTTCGTGCTCGGGCGGCGTCTCGGCGCGAGCGACCGGTTAGGGGATGAGCCCGCTTGCGCTGATTTGGATCGCCGGTCTCGCGGCCCTGGCGTTCGGGTTGTACCGCCTGCACCGCTACCGGCTCGAGGCCCTGCGCCGCAGTCTGGCGCGCGCCGAGGCCGAGCACAGCCGCGAGCAGGAAGAGCAGAAGCGCACCGTCGACGAGCAGTCGCAGGCCCTGATCGCGGCGGCCGAAGAGCGGCGCCGATTTTACGCCATGGTGGTCCACGATTTGAAGAATCCGCTGACGCCGATCCTGGGCAGCCTCGATCTGGTCGAGGAGGGGCTGCGTTCGGATTTCGCGCCCGGCCAGCGCGCGCTGGAGACCATTCGCCAGGCGACCGGACGGCTGCATTTCCTGGTCGAGACGTTCACCTCCTCGCTGCGCGCCGCGGTGTACGAAGATCAGCCGCTGAGCTCCGAGTTCCGGGTCTGGGATCTGGTCTCGGATCTGGCGCTTTCGTACGCCCCGGCGATCGGCAAGCGCGGGCTCGAGCTGCGGGTCGAGGGCGCCGAAGTCGATCGGCTCTGGTATCCGCCGCGCGGCGGCACGCTGGTGCGGGCGCCGAGCAACGCGATCTACCGGGCGCTGGAGAACATCCTCAACAACGCGCTCAAATACGCCAGCAGCACCATCCAGATTCGGGTCGACGAGTCCGGCGAGCGAGTCGGCATCCTGGTGGAGAACGACGGCCCCAGCATCTCCGACGCCGACAAGCGGCGCATCTTCGATCTCTACCAGCAGCTCGCCAGCGCCGCCGCCGGCAGCGGCATCGGGCTGGCCAGCGCCCGCCACCAGGTCCAGGAGCTCGGCGGCGAGATCCAGGTCGATGATGTCGCGCCGCAAGGGGTGCGCTTTTCGGTGTGGATGCCGCGCGTCCCCGGCGCTCCCAGCAGCGCCTGATGGAGCCGCGCCGGGCCCGGCGCGGCGCGCGCGCGCTCGCGCTCGAAGGAGTGTTCGAATCGCTGGCCCGCGGCCTGGGCGAGTCCTACCTGGCCGCGTTCGCACTGTTTCTCAACGCCGGCGGCATGGCGCTGGCGCTGGTCGCCTCGCTCCATACCGCGGCGGCCGCGATCGCCCAGGTGTTCGCGCACGGGCTCCCGGTTCGGCCTGGTTCGATCCGGCGGTTTCTCTCCTGGATCTGGTCGGCGCAGTCGCTGGCGCTGGCGCCGCTGGGCCTGTGCGCGTTTCTGAGCTGGCCGTGGTCGGTCGCCGCCCTGGTGCTGGGCGCCTTCGTCGCCTGGGGCCTGAGCGGGGTCGCGATTCCGGCCTGGACCTCGATGGTGGCCGGATGGGTGCCGCGCCAGCGACACGGCTGGTTCTTCGCGCTGCGCGGCATGTCGCAGCAGATCGGCGTCTTGAGCGCGATTCTGGGCGGAAGCCTGCTGCTCTCGCGCATGACCGAGCGCGGCCAAGAGGCGCTCGGGTTCGCGCTGCTGTTCGCCTGCGCCGGCCTGATCCGCGTGGCGGGCGTCTTTTTCTTGGCGGCGGTGCCGCAGCCGGCCGCGGCCGGACCCGGGCTCGAGCGGCCCCGGCTCAAGGACATGCGCATCTCGGGCCGAGCGCGCCGGCTGGCCTTCTACCTCTGGGGCCTGCACTTCGGAACCAACGTGGCGACGCCGTTCTTCGTGCCCTACATGCTCAGCGACTTGCGCTTCTCCTATGCGCGGGTCGGGTTGCTGCTGGCGGTGCCGGCGCTGGTCAAGGTCTTGAGCGCTCGGTGGTGGGGCCTAGTGGCGGACCGCTATGGGCCCGGACCGCTGCTGCGGCTTTCGGGCTGGCAGGTCGCCGTGATCCCGATCTTGTGGCTGCTTTCGGCCAGCCCCTGGTGGATTCTGGCCTGCCAGATCGTGTCGGGCCTGGCCTGGGGCGCCTTCGAGCTGGCGCGGGCCTCGTCGCTGCTGCGGGTCACCGACGGGCGGCAGCAGGAGGTGGCGCTGTTCAACACCGTGGACGGCGGCATGATCATCGGCGGCGCGCTGCTCGGCGGAGCGGCGGTCGATCTGTTCGGCGGGCTCGGCTGGTCGGGTTACGGGGCGGCGATGGTGGTATCGACCGTGCTGCGTCTGCTCCCGGCGATCATCCTGCTGTGGCGGGTCCGCGGCATCGGCCGGCCGAGCTGGTCGCACCGGCGCATGCCGGTGCGCGCCTTCACCGTCCGCCCGACCCGCGGACTCTCCTACCGCCCGCTGGAAGACCTCCCCTCCGCCGCGACCGAAACCGAAGACGAACAAGACGGCTCCGAATGAAACAAGTCGCGTCAAGCCAGCGGAAGCTGGGATCCAGCGGTCCTGGATTCCGGCTTGCGCCGGGATGACGGCTTGGATTCCGGCTTGCCTCGGAATCACGTCCAGGGTCAGATGGCCTCCGGGGCAATCGCGTGTTAATGCGGTGCTGTAGGCATGCTTTGCGATTGCGGGTGGCGTGGGCGTGCGAAGCAAGCCCATGGTCGAGGCGGCTGACGGAATCTATCGCCGCCCACCGCCATGAGGGCTCGCAGGCGCACTGAATTCTCCCTCTCCCCCCGGACCCGCAGGGTCTGAAGGAGAGGGCCGGGGTGAGGGGCTGCGCTTGAACAGCCGGCCGCCCTACGCGCGAGCGGCGCGCAGCCGACGCGCCCGCTGCTTCCAGCGCTCACGCGCGCGAGCCGCTTCCCGCTCGCGGCTTTTGGGCGCCGCGGTGGTCACCAGCCGGCTCAGGAGCTGCTCGGTCGCGCGCGCGACGGCGTCCACCGCCTGATCGAACACCTCCGCGTTGGCGAGCGATGGCTTGGTGAAGCCGCTGACCTTGCGCACATATTGCAGCGCCGCCGCGCGCGCCTCCTCGGAGGTCGCGGGAGGATGGAAGTTGTGCAAAGTTCGGTATGCTCCGGCACATACCTTCATTCTAGTTCAGCACCAGCCGATCGC
>DASWHO010000131.1:0-18541 GCA_036398155.1 Acidobacteriota bacterium | reverse complement strand
TGGTCCCCGCCCGTGCCGTTTTCGGCCTTCGATCAGCCTGTTCGTTGCGCTGAGCGGGAGGGGACAAGCCCCTCCCCTACATTGATTTCAGAACTTGCGCCGGAATGACATCGGGGCAAGGCATCAGAGCGGCCAGAGCAGTTCGTCAAACAAAATTCGCCCGCATGGCATCTTACAACTTGGCCGTCTTGAAGGCCGCGGAACGCTGCGGATGTGCTTATTTTGATCTAGCAGCGGCGTTTGAGTCCTACGATCCCGGAGAAGTGTTCGATTCGCCGGTGCACCCCAGCGCTGAAGGGCATCGCAGGATCGCGAATCTATTGGAGCCTTTGGTGCGCACGGTTCTGCAGGGTCAAGGCAATCAATGAGCCGTGGTGCAAGAACCGAATGACATCGAAGGCAACGCGGAGCTTGACGGGAGGGGACAAGCCCCTCCCCTACATTGATTTTCAAACGTGCGGGCGCCACGGCCAACTCCGGTGCCGCGATCAAACACGCCGGCGCCACGATCACACGTGCCGGCGCCATGACTGGAAACGCGGCCATGCCAAAGCCCGTGTAGGGGCGGGGCTCGTCCCCGCCCGTGCCGTTTTCGGCCTTCGATCAACCTGTTCGTTGCGCTGAGCGGGAGGGGACAAGCCCCTCCCCTACATTGATTTTCAAACGTGCGGGCGCCACGGCCAACACCGGTGCCGCGATCAAACACGCTGGCGCCACGATCACAGCGGCCAGAGCAGGGGCACCAGCAGCAAGGTGAGCAGGAACGCGATCAAGGTCAGGCCGCTGCCGAAGCGGACGAAATCGAGGAAGCGGTAGCGTCCGGGACCGTAGACCAGCAGGCAGGACGGCTCGAGCGGGGTTAGAAACGAGCTCGACGCCGCCAGCGCCACGGTCATCGCCATCGCGCGCGGATCGATGCCGGCCTCGAGCGCCGCCTGCAGCGCGACCGGCAGCACCACCAAGGCCGCGGCCTGATTCGACATCGGCTGGGTCAGCATCAGGGTCAGAACGTAGAAGCCGGCGATCAGGGCGGTGGGGCCGAATCCGCCCATCAGCGTAAGCACGTGCCCGGCCAGAAACGCCGCGGTGCCGGTCTTCTCCATCGCCTGGCCGTAGCCGATCATGCCGGCGATCAAAACCAGCATACGCCAGTCGATCGAGGCGTAGGCCTCCTCGGGCGTGAGGCACTTGGTGAGAAACAAGAGCAGGGCGCCGGCCAGCACCGCTCCGGGCATCGAGATCGCGCCGGCGGTGGCCAGCGCGATCACCAGCGCGAAGATCGCGGTCGCCATCAGCGCGCGGCGTGGCGCCATGCTGGTCTGCTGCGGCACCGAGCTGAGCAGCATCAGCTCGCGGCGCCGCGCCAGCAGGCGATCGACCGCCTCCTGCCGCCCCTGAATCAGCAGCACGTCGCCGACCCGGATCCGGGTCTTGCCGACCTTCTCGCGCAGCGCTTCGGCGTGCCGGTTGAGCGCGATCACGTTGATCCCGTAGCGCTGGCGAAACTGGACCTCCTGCAAGGTGCGGCCGATCAGCTCGGAGCCCGGCATCACGATCGCTTCCACCAGCCAGGTCGGATGCTCGAGCACAGCCGCGGCCTTGACCTCGGAGTGGATCTCGATCCCGCTGGCATCGCGGATCTTGAGCAGGTTCTCGAGCGCCCCATTGACCAGCAGCACGTCGCCGCCGCGGAATTGCTCGCGCGGCGAGGGCATCACCAGCTCGCCGCCGCGCACCAGCGCGATCAAGTTGAGATCGTAGCTGCCGCCCAGATCGGCGTGCCCGATCGATTGGCCCACCAGCGGCGAGCCGGACGGGATGACCACCTCGGTGGTGTAGTCGCGGATGTGGTATTCCTGGGCCAGCTCGGTCTCGGGATGGCTCGGCAGGAGGCGCCGCGCGGCCAGCAGCAGGTAGACCAGACCGAACAGCGCGAGCGGCAGCCCCACCGGGCTGAGCTCGAACATCCCGATCGGCGCCAGACCGTAGCGCGGCAGCATGCCGCTCACGATCACGTTGGTCGAGGTGCCGATCAGGGTGAGCGTGCCGCCGAGGATCGATGCGAAGGCGAGCGGCATCAGCAGCTTGGAAGGCGCCAGGCCGCTGCGGCGCGCGAACCCGATCGCGACCGGAAGGAACACCGCGGTGGTGGTGGTGTTGTTCATGAACCCGGAGATGCTCAGCACCGTGATCAGCAGCAGCGCCACCAGGCGGCCGGTCTGGCCGCCGCTCTTGCGCAGCAGCCAGCGCCCAACCTGATCGATCGCCCCGGTGCGCCGCAAGCCCGCGGTGAGAACGAACAGGCCGCCGATCACGATCACGACCTCGCTGCCGAAGCCGGCCAGGGCCTCGGCCGGGGTCAGGATGCGGGCCAGCAGCAGGACCACGAGCACGCCCAGCGCCACCAGATCGACGGAGACGGCCTCGAGCGAGAACAGGACCATCACCGCCACCATCAGGGCCAGGACTAGACCGATCTCGATCATGAATGGGAAGCGCTTCGTGCCGGCTCAAGAGCCGGCGCGCTCGGCCCGCCACAGCTCGGCGCCGGGATACTGCGCGTGCCAGCCGAACCAGTACGCCAGATGTCCGGGCACCCGCGGCAGCGCCGCACCGCCGTCGGCCGGCGCCAGCTCGGTGTCGGTCGCGATCCAGAGCCGCCCCTCGCCGTCGCGCAGCTCTTTGCGCCGCTCGGTGAAGCCGAGCCCGGCCACCGTCCCGCGATAAGCGCGCACCTCCTCGCCCTCGCCGGGCGCGACCAGGACCAGATCGACCTCGCCGAGACGGTCCTGGACCACGCCGAGCTGTTCGAGCTCGTACACCGGATAGGCCCGCACCGCGGCGCCGAGCCGCACCGCGTAAACGCGGTCCTTGGCCGGCAGCGCCGGATCGATCCGCGGCACCGGGAACATGGGATCGGGGCTCGATTGATACTTGCCGTAGGCCGCGCCGGGGCGGTACTCGCGCTGATGGCCGGTCTGCAGGCTCAGCACCTTGGTCGCGGGGTGCTCGCGCTTCCAGCGCCCCCAAGTGGTGGTGGTCGAGGGCAGCACCGTGAGCTGTGCACCGGAGCCGACCAGCGTGCCGATCACCGGCTTGCCTTCGAGCGCCGACCACAGGCTCTTGGTCTGGCGGTCGAACATCAGCTTGTTGCTGCGATACAGAAGGCCGCTGGTCGCGAAGCTGTAGGTGGTGTCGCCCACCCGCGGATCGAAAGCGACCGCCGCGCCGCACAGGGTGCAATAGGCGGTGGTCACCGGCACCCCGCCGACGACATCGTTGAACAGCTCGTGCCAATCGATCACGCGGTACGGATAGGCGCGCGCCTCACCGCCGAGAAACAGGCCGAACACCTGCTCGCGCGCCAGCATGTACAGCGCCTCCTCGGCCCCGATCATCGGCGGCTGCTCCAATGCCGGAATCCCTTCGACCTTGACCCCGCCCCAGATCACTTCTTCGAGCCGAATCGTGTGCGCCACGCCCGGGTAGATGAACTCGGCGAAGCGCGGATCGATGAAGCTCAGCAGCCAGCTCTTGATCGCGACATAGCCGGGATGCGGCTCGAGCTCGGTGCGCCCGAGCCACGAGACCCACGCTTCCCAGTCGCTTTGATAGCTCTGGCCCGAGATCGTCTCCAGCGTGCGGATCACCAGCTCTTTGTCGGGAGTTCGGTAGCGCAGCAGCTCGATCAGGGTCGGGATCGCGGAGCGAGGGCCGAGCTGCTTGAGGGTCTCGGAGGCGGCGCTGCGGGTCATCGGGTTAGGGCTCATCAGGTCGAGCAGCGGCGCGTGGACGGCGTCTCCGGCCGGTGCCCGCGGCGGTGGCTTTGCATCCTGCGCCAAGGCCGCGGAGCCTTGCGCCGCCAGCGCGGCGCCAAGCAACACCACGATCGGAAGACGGACCATGGAGCTTTCAGATCGCCGCCGGGCGGCGCCGCCAGCGGCGCAGCAGCCGGAGCGCAGCCCAGACCCCGAGAGCCAAAAGCGTCACGGCGATCAGCGGCACCGCGATCGCCAAGACGGTGCCGATCACGGCGACGACATCTTCGACCACCGAAAGCGCCGGGTTGGCCAGCGTCCCGGAAAAAAGCGAGCTCTTCCAGCGCGCGAGCGCTTTGCTGGCTTGCACGCCGCCGGCGGTGCCGGCGCCCAGAATCAGGGCGATCACAAGAACCACCAGCGGCGGCAGATCGATCGCCACGCAGGCGACCGCCAGCGCGCCGGCCAGCGGCCGCAGCACCAGACCGGCCAGGTCCAAGACGTGATCGAGCGCCGGGACTTTATCGGCGATCAGCTCCAGCACGGTCGCGAAGCCGAGCGCGATCAGGCTGGTATCGCTGGCGATCCAATCGAAGGCGGCGTTCAGCTCGACCAGGCCGACGCGGCCGGCGGCGCCGACCGCCAGCAGCGGGAGCCAGGCGCGCAAACCGCAGCAAGCCGCCAGCGCCACGCCGGTGGCGATCTGCAGCAAGATGTCGCTGGAGCTCATTCCCGCGCTGAGGCGGCTGATCGCGCCGCTCTTTTATACCAGATGCGAGGGCCGGCGCGTGCTCCGCGCCGCCCGCTGCAGTTGGACCGCCCTGCTAGGCATGTTTCTTGCTGCTGTTAGACTAGTTCGCAGGTCGGATCCGGGCCTGTTGCCCACGATGTCCCGATGGCGGCACCGATCGAGTGACGCCGCATCGCTAGGGCGCCGGATCGTGCGAATCGAAGGAGGATTCTATGTTGATGCGAAAGAAGGTTTTACCGATGGGCTGGATCGCCGGTCTGGCACTGACCGGACTGGCGGCGGGAGCGGGCGTGGCACTGTGGCGGCGGCGCAACACACCGGCTCGGCGCCTGCTGCGCCGTGCGCGCCACGAAGCCGAGCGCGTCGCTTTGGCAGGCAAACACCTGATCGAAGACGCTCAGGGCTATGCTGAGCGCGCCAAAGAGCCGCTGGGACGGGGACGGGACGCGGTGGTTCGGCTGACCGACAACGGCCGCAAGCGCATTCCGGTGCTGCTCAGCGCCGGGGCCGCGCTGCTCGGCAGCTCGATCGCGGCAGCACGCTGGCACCGCTCGCACTAAAGGTCGACTGGACACGGGGCGTGTGAATAATTTCCACGCCCCGTGGCATTTTTCCCGCGCTGCAGGCCCATGTTCGCCGGGTGACGGCGCGCAGTCCGAAGCGGCGCACGGGTGCCGTGGGCAAGCTCTGCTCTGCCCACGGACGACATTTGGACCCGGAAAGAGTCTGTTCCGGTTGACCGTTGCCGGTCGCGAAGCAACGGATGGCGGTGGACCCGGCGCCGGGATAGAATCGCGGCGCGGTGGCTTACCTCGACCAACTGATCGCCTCCAGCGAGCGGGTGCTTTACCGCACCCGGCGCCATCGACTGGTCTTGCTGCGGGCCTGCGGTTTGGCGCTGGCGCTGGCGGCGCTCGGCCTCGGCGTGGCGGTCGGATTCAGCGTATGGGCCGCGCACCAGCCGGCGGCGCGCACCGGGTTGTGGAGCGGCTTGGCGCTGCTGATTCTGGGGCTCGGGCTGGCGCTGCCGGCCTACCTGCGCTGGCACTGCGAGCTCTATGTGGTCACCGATCGCCGCGTGCTGCAAGCCGAAGGGGTGCTCAGTAAGCGGGTGCTCGATTCCAATCTCGCCAAGGTCAACGACGTGCTGCTGACCCAGTCGTTCTGGGGCCGGCTGCTCAACTACGGCAGCATCGAAATCCTCACCGCCAGCGAGGCCGGGGTCAATCGGCTCGATTGGATTCCGCGCCCGCTCAAGTTCAAGCGCGCGATGCTGGACGCGAAGGCGCACGGCGAGCCGGCCGAGCCGCAGGACGATCGGCCGGGCCCGCAGCGCTTGGCCGACCAGCTGGCGCAGCTCGAGGAGCTGCGCAAGAAAGGCCTGCTCCAAGAGGCGGAGTACAAAGCCAAGCGCGCCGAGATCTTGTCTCGCATCTAGTTTCTCCATGCACATCTCAGCGACCGACCTGCCGGAGGTTCTGATCATCGAGCCGGATGTGCATCGTGACGCGCGCGGCTTCTTTCTCGAGTCCTACCACGCCGCCAAGTTCGGCGCCGCCGGGATCACGGATACCTTCGTGCAGGACAATCACTCGCGCTCGCTGCGCGGAACCTTGCGCGGTCTCCACGCCCAGCACAAAAAGCCCCAAGCCAAGTTGGTGCGGGCGGTGGAAGGCCGGATCTGGGACGTGGCGGTCGACATCCGGCGCGGCTCGCCGCGCTTCGGCCGCTGGGTCGCGGTCGAGCTCTCGGCCGAGAACTTCCGCCAGTGCTACGTCCCGCCCGGTTTCGCGCACGGCTTCTGCGTCCTGAGCGACGTGGCCCAGGTGGTGTACAAGGTCACCGACTTCTACGATCCGGCGGACGAGCTCGGGATCCGCTGGGACGATCCCGAGATCGGCATCGCCTGGCCGCTGCGCGATCCGATCCTGTCGCCCAAGGACCGCGATCTGCCGCTGCTCGCCGAGCTGATCGACCAGCTGCCGGCGTGAGCCCCGGCCGGCACCGATGCGGATCCTTCTGACCGGCGCCGGCGGGCAGCTCGGCCGCGCGCTCCAAGTGGCGCTGGGGCGCCACCAGCTGATCGCGCTCGAGCGTCGCGAGCTCGACATCACCGATCCGGCCGCAGTGCGCGAGGCGCTGCGCCGGCACCGGCCCGAGCTGGTCCTCAACGCGGCCGCCTACACCCGGGTCGACGGCGCCGAATCCGAACCGGAGGCCGCCTTCGCCGTCAACGCCGAGGGGCCGCGCCATTTGGCGAAGGCCAGCGCCGCCGGCGGCATCGCGCTGCTGCATATGTCGACCGACTACGTTTTCGACGGCACCGCGAATTGTCCCTACGACGAGTCGGCCCCGGCCAACCCCCGGTCGGTGTACGGGGCCAGCAAGCTGGCCGGCGAGCAGGCGGTGCGCGAGCACAACCCGCGCCATCTGATCGTCCGGACTGCATGGCTCTACCACACCGTGGGTCACAACTTCCCCACCACCATGCTCGCGCTCGCCGGCCGCGGCGAGGTCCGAGTGGTCGACGACCAGCGCGGTTCGCCGACCTATGCGCCGCATTTGACCGCGGCGATCGCGCGCTTGATCGAGAGCGGGGCCGCCGGCATCTACCATCTCGCCGGCAGCGGCGCGGCGAGCTGGTACGAGCTGGCCTGCGAGCTGTTTCGCCGCTGCGGCATCGACACGCCGGTGATCCCGGTCGGCTCCGCCGCGTTTCCGCGTCCAGCCGAGCGGCCGCGCTACTCGGTACTGACCAGCATCCACCGTGCTGAGATCGAGCTGCCGCCCTGGCGCGAGGGCGTGGCCAGCTTCGCGCGGGCGCTGCGGAGCCGAGCCGAGGGTCCATTTGCGGAAACGCCGCAACCGGGGTGAACCGTGCTATAGTGTCGCCCCGTCTGGGGGTGGGGCGGGTTTCAAGGTCCCCCTCTAATGTGGTTCGAACTCTAAGCCGCTGCGGCGGCTGCGGGCTGCGAGGCCCGCGGGAGAAGGAGGAAGCAGGGTATGGCCAAGAAGAAGGCGGCCAAGAAGGGTGGCAGCATGGAAACACTGATCGTGGGGAGCAAGGTGCGCGCCATGATCAAAAGCGGCGGCTGCAATGTCGCCGGCGATGCGCTCGACGGTCTCAACGGCGTGGTGTTCTACTACGTCGACCAGGCTTGCAAGCGCGCCGCCGCGAACGGCCGCAAGACGGTCCGGGCCCACGATTTTCACCTGATGTAAGCGCCGCATCGGGCACGGAGGCGGCCGGCGCCGCGCGGCGGGCCGAGTCGTCCTCCGTGCCTCCCTACGCATGGATGCCCGGAGCATTCTGGTCGCCGGGGTTGGCCTTTATCTCCTGGTCATGCTCGGGATCGGCGCCGCCGCCGCGCGCCGAGTCACCACCACCAAAGACTTTCTGATCGCCGGCGGAAAGCTCTCGCTTTCGTTCTCCACCTTCGCGCTGCTCGCCGCCTGGTATGGCGCGGCGACCGTGATGGGTGCGGCCGGCGCCGCCTACGAGCGCGGCTTTCTGGGCGTGATCGCGGATCCGTTCGGCAGCGCCCTGACCTTGATCCTGGCCGGCCTGTTCTACGTGCGGCTGCTGCGCCGCGCCGGCTACCAGACCTCGGTCGATTTCTACGAAGCGCGCTACGGTCGGGCCGCCGGCGTGCTCGCCGCCCTGACCATGGTGGTGGTCTACATCGGCTGGTGCGGCAGTCAGGTGGTCGCGCTCGGCTTCATCCTCAACTTCTTGACCGGGGTCGACACCGTGCTCGCCACCGTGATCGCGGCGGTCGTGATTCTGGCCTACACCTCGATGGGCGGGATGCTGTCGGCCGCCTGGAACGACTTTCTACACATGGTGGTGCTGCTGGTCGGCATCTCGGTGGTGACCGCGGTGTTCGCCTCGACCGTCGACTTCTTCGGCGCGCTGGCGCGGCTGCCCGAATCGCACTTCCACCTGCGGCCGCACGGCGCCGGCTGGAAAGAGTGGGTCTGGTACCTGGAAGCGTGGTGCGCCCTCGGGCTCGGCAATCTGCCGGGCCAGGATCTGCTGCAGCGCACCTTTTCGGCGCGCAGCGAGAAGGTCGCCCAGGACTCGGCCTATCTTGCCGGCCTGCTCTACTTCGGGTTCGGCATGATCCCGGTGCTGATCGGCATGGCCGGGGCGGTGCTGCTGCCCAAGCTCGCCGAGCCCGAGGTGGTGGTGCTCGAGCTGCTGCAGCGCTCGCTGTCGCCGGCGCTGCTGGCGCTGCTGGTCGGCGCGCTGGTCAGCGGCATCACCAGCGCCTCGAGCAGCGCGGTGCTGGCCGGGGCCTCGCTGGCGGGCAAGAACCTGCTGCGCGCGCTGCGCCCGGGAGCCAGCGATCACGCGGTGCTGCAGGCCAACCGGATCGCGGTGCCGGTGGTGGGCACGGTCGCGCTGCTGGTCGCGCTCAAGTTCCAGACTGTCTACCAGTTGATGGTCGGATCGTTTTCGGTGATGCTGGCGCTGCTGTTCGCATCGTTCCACGCCGGGCTCTACTGGCGGCGCGCCAATCGCACCGGCGCGATCGCGAGCATCGTGGTCGGCGCGGCCGGCTACGTCGTGTTCCAGCGGCTCTGGCCCGATCTGCCGGCCGACCTGTGGGCCGCCTGCGCCAGCGGCATGGCGCTGGTCGCGGCCAGCTTGCTCAGCGCCCGCGTCGACCCGCCGCGGACCTTGCGCGACGCCGAGGGCCGGGTGCTCGAGTACCGCGGCCGCCTCGGGCTGATGCGAAGCGAGTCGGTCGCCTGGAACCGCCCCACCCTGAAGCGATGAGCGAAATCGAATCCTTGGGTTACCTGCTGCCGTGGTGGAGCGTGCTGCCGTTCGCCGGCCTGCTGCTCGCGATCGCGTTGCTGCCGTTGTTCGCGCCGCACTGGTGGGAGCCCAACCGCAACAAGGCGCTGATCGCGGCCGGGTTCGCCTTGCCCTGCGTGACCTATCTGTTCGGCTTCGGCGCGGCCGGCCGGCACCAGCTGGAGCACAGTTTGCACGAATATCTCGCGTTCGTGATCCTGCTCGGGGCGCTGTTCACCATCTCCGGAGGCCTGGTGCTGCGCGGCGATCTGCAAGCGACGCCGCGGGTCAACACCCTGTTTCTGCTGGCCGGCGCCGTCCTCGCCAATCTGATCGGCACCACCGGCGCCAGCATGGTGTTGATCCGCCCGCTGCTGCGCACCAACTCGGAGCGGCGCCACGTGCGCCATCTGCCGGTGTTCTTCATCTTCACGGTCAGCAACAGCGCCGGCCTGCTCACGCCGCTCGGCGACCCGCCGCTGTTTCTCGGCTTCCTGCGCGGCGTGCCGTTCAGCTGGACCTTGCGGCTGCTGCCGCAGTGGCTGGTGGTCAACGCCCTGGTGATAGCGATCTTCTACCTGCTCGACCGGCGCGCCTACCGGCGCGAAAGCGAAGCGGCGCGGCGATTCGACCGGCGCCACATCGCACCGCTGCACCTGGCCGGGGCCTGGAACCTGGCCCTGCTGGCCGGCGTGATCGGAGCGGTCTTTCTGCGCGCCCCGCTGCGCGAAGCGATCATGCTGCTGATGGCCGGGCTCTCGGTCCGGATCACGCGCCGCGCGCTGCGCTCGGAGAACCGCTTCACCTGGCATCCGATGCAGGAAGTCGCGATCCTGTTCGCCGGCATCTTCGCGACCATGATCCCGGCGCTGGTGATCCTGGAGGCGCGCGGCGGCGATTTCGGCATCACCCGCCCCTGGCAGTTCTTCTGGTGCACCGGCGTGCTCTCGTCGTTTCTCGACAACGCGCCGACCTATCTGACCTTTCTAGCGCTGGCCCAGGGCCTGCACCTGCCGGCCGAGGTGGTCGGGGTGCCGCACCGCTTGCTGGCGGCGATCTCTTGCGGCGCGGTGCTGATGGGCGCGAACAGCTACATCGGCAACGCCCCCAACTTCATGGTCAAGGTGATCGCCGAGCGCTCCAAGATCCCGATGCCGCACTTTTTCGGTTACATGGGCTACGCGGCGCTGGTGCTGGGTCCGATCTACCTGCTGATGACTTGGATCTTTTTTTGAATCAGACTGGCGGCGCCATGTTGGGCTCGAAGCCCGCACCTATATCTCACGGGGCGGCGACGACGTTTCGAACCCGCGGCAAGCCAGCACCGGAAGCGGCGGGTACTTGGGAAAGCTGGCGTCGCTCGCGGCCAGGCCGCACAGCACGAACAACGAGCCGCGGTCGCTGCGCAGCGCGCGCCCATGACGACAGCGCGCGCACAGCCCGGCTGGTTGCGGTACCACTGCAGCGCTCATCGGCCATCATCCTAACCGCGGCCGATCTCGAGCGCCTGAGGGGAACGAGCTCAACGCCGTAACCTGCTCATATTCAATGCATTAGAGGATCGGTTGCAACGCAACCTGGACTTGCATCGGGGCTTCGCTAGAATGAAAAAACTTGCTTTGGGGACGACCAGGACATGAGCACTCCTTCATACGATCCGGTGGCCATCGAGGCGCGCTGGCGCCAAAAGTGGGAAGCGGCCGGCACCTACCAGGCCGACCTCGAGCACACCGAGCGCAAATTCTACTGCCTGGTGATGTTCTCCTACCCGTCGGGCGACAAGCTCCACATCGGGCACTGGTACAACTTCGGCCCCACCGACACCTACGCCCGCTTCAAGCGCATGCAGGGCTACAACGTCTTCGAGCCGATGGGGTTCGACGCCTTCGGCCTGCCGGCCGAGAATTACGCGATCAAGACCGGCATCCATCCGTCGGTCTCGATCGCCCAAAACACTGCGACCATGCGCGAACAGCTCAAGCGCATCGGCGCGATGTACGACTGGGACACTTACGTCGACACCAGCCAGCCGGAATACTACAAGTGGACCCAATGGCTGTTCCTGCAGCTCTACAAGGCCGGGTTGGCCTACCGCAAGGAAGCGCCGGTCAATTGGTGCTCGAGCTGCCAGACCGTGCTGGCCAACGAGCAGGCCGAGGGCGGGGTCTGCGACCGCTGCGGCTCGCCGGTGACCAAGAAGGATCTGGTGCAGTGGTTCTTCCGCATCACCGCCTACGCCGAGCGGCTGCTGGCCGGGCTGGCCAAGATCGACTGGCCCGAGAAGACCAAGGCGATGCAGACCAACTGGATCGGCAAGAGCCGCGGCGCGGAATGCGTCTGGCGGCTGGCCGATCGCGCCGGCGAGATCCGCACCTTCACCACCCGGGTCGATACGCTGTTCGGGGTCAGCTTTCTGGTGCTGGCCCCCGAGCATCCGCTGGTCGCGGAGCTGACCGCGCCGGAGCGGCGCGCGGCGGTCGAAGCCTACGTCGAGCAGAGCCGGCGCGCCTCCGACATCGAGCGCACCTCGACCGAACGCGAGAAGACCGGCGAGCCGCTGGGCAGCGACGCGATCCACCCGCTGACCGGAGCGCGGATCCCGATCTGGATCGCCGACTACGTTTTGCTGAGCTACGGCACCGGCGCGGTGCAGGGCGTGCCGGCCCACGATCAGCGCGACTGGGAGTTCGCGAAAAAATACCAGCTGCCGATCCCGCGGGTGATCCGCGGCGCCGCCGGGGAGGACGATTCGATCCAGAAACAGGCGTTCGAGGGCGAAGGCACGCTGATCGACTCGGGCGAGTTCTCCGGCTTGCCGAGCGACGCGGCGCGCGCCCGGATCGGCGCCGAGCTGGAGCGCCGCGGCTTGGGCCGCCCGACCGTGACCTATCGGCTGCGCGACTGGCTGCTCTCGCGCCAGCGCTACTGGGGCGCTCCGATCCCGATCGTGCACTGCGACGCCTGCGGCGAGCTGCCGGTGCCCGAGGACCAGCTCCCGGTCGAGCTGCCCAAGGAGGTCGACTTCAGGCCGACCGGCGAATCGCCGCTGGCGCGCTGCGCCAGCTTCGTCCACACCCGCTGCCCCAAGTGCGGCGGCCCGGCACGGCGCGACGCCGACACCATGGATACGTTCGTCGATTCCTCCTGGTATTTCCTGCGCTATCCGTGCGCCCGGCGCGCCGACGTGGCCTGGGATCCGGCGCTGGTCAACCGCTGGCTGCCGGTCGATCAATACGTCGGCGGCGCCGAGCATGCCGTGCTCCATCTGCTCTACGCCCGCTTCGTGACCATGGCGCTCCACGATTTGGGACTGGTCGGCTTCGACGAGCCGTTCCGGCGGCTGCTCCATCAGGGCATGATCACTCACGCCGGCGCCAAGATGTCCAAGTCGCACGGCAACGTGGTCAGCCCCGACAGCTTCGTCGAGCAGTACGGCGCCGATTGCTTCCGCGTTTACCTGATGTACATGGGCGACTATCAAGAGGGCGGCGACTGGTCGGACAGCGGCATCGTGGGCATGGACCGCTTCCTGCGCCGGATCTGGCGCTTGGTGCCGGAGGGCGGAGCGGCGGCGGGCGGCGAGCTGCCGATCGGGGCCGACGAAGAGGCGCAGCTCAAGCTGCTGCACCGCGCCGTCCAGCAGATCGGGGCCGACCTGGAGCGCTTCCGCTTCAACACCGCGCTGGCGCGGCTGATCGAGCTCGAGCACGCGCTGTCGCGCTACCGCCACGAGCAGGGCGGCGACCCGCGCTTGGTCGCGAGCTGCTGCGAGGTGTTGGTGCGACTGCTGGCGCCGTTCACCCCCCACCTGGCCGAAGAGCTGTGGCAGCGGCTCGGGCAGCGCTTCAGCGTATTCGACGCCGGCTGGCCGCAGGCCGATCCGCGCTACCTGCAGGTGGAGCAAATCGAATGGGTGGTCCAGGTCAACGGCAAGCTGCGCGACCGAGTCGTACTGCCGGCCGACAGCAGCGAACAGCAGGTGCGGGCCACCGCGGTCGCGGCCGACAAGGTCCAGAAGCTGCTGGCCGGCCGCAAGCCGCGGCGGGTCATCGTGGTGCCCGGCCGGCTGATCAACATCGTTCTTTAGGGCGCTGCTGCGGCGGCGCTCGAGCGCTCATGCCCTTGCTGCCTCTCAGCCGCACCCGCTCTCAGGGACCGGGAGAACCGTCTTCCGCGGCCCCGGTCCCGCCCGGTGATTAAGGCATGAGCGCCGCTTCCTGGTTCGGCGGCGGTCGCGGCGGCCATGCCCTGCGCTTGCTCGCCGCCTGGCTGGCGCTGATCCTGCTGCTTACGCTGCTGCCCGATCCCGGCCCGGCGCGCGAGATCAACCTGTCGCCGCTGCTCAGCGTGCGCCGGCTGATCCTGGCCAGCCACAACAGCGGCGTCTTGGGTCGCGCGGCGCGGGTCTGGATCTACAACATCGCCGGCAATCTGCTGCTGTTTCTGCCGGTCGGCTTGCTGTCGTTTGTGAGCCTGCGCGGCCTGCGGGTCGGGCGCTCCGCTGCGGCCGCCGGCGCGGCGCTGTTCAGCCTGGCGCTCAGTCTGGCCATCGAGCTGTACCATTTCAGCATTCCGCAGCGCACCGCCGACATCGACGACGTGATCTTCAACCTGCTGGGCGCAGCCGGCGGCGTCGCCCTCGCTCTCTGGCGCGACGTCTCCCCTTCTCCCTCCGGACCCACGGGGCCTGCAAGCAGAGGACCGGGGTGAGGGGCGGCATCGCTTCATTCTCCTCCTTCACGCGGAATCGGTGATTTATCATTTCCGATCATGACCGATTCCGCTCTCGAGCTGCTCCAAACCCTGGGCCACGAAGAAGTCGTGATCGTGCGCGATCCGCCCAGCGGCCTCCAGGCCGTGATCGCGATTCACGACACCAGTTTGGGGCCGGCGGTCGGCGGCACCCGGATGCGGCTCTACCCGTCATTCGATCAGGCGCTGATCGACGCGCTGCGGCTGTCGCGGGCCATGAGCTACAAGGCGGCGCTGGCCAACATGGCGCGCGGCGGGGGCAAGGCGGTGATCGTCGGCGACCCGGCGCGCGACAAGAGCTCGGCTTTGCTCAGCGCCTATGCGCGGGCGCTGGATCGTCTCGGCGGCCGATTCCACACCGGCTGCGACATGGGTTTCAGCCTGGCCGACGCGGAACGTCTGGGCCGGCTTTCGCCGCACGTGAGCCACACCCGCGCCGGCTCGGGCATGGACACCGCGGACTTCGCCGCCCTCGGCGTGTTCGAATCGATCCGCGCGGTCGCCGGCCTGCTGGACCGGGAGCTGGCTTCGCTGCGGGTCGCGATCCAAGGCCTGGGGCAGCTCGGCTGGCGGCTGGCGCAGAAGCTGCATGAGGCCGGCAGCACGCTGATCGTCAGCGACACCGA
Source organism: Acidobacteriota bacterium (assembly GCA_036398155.1). Taxonomy (GTDB): domain Bacteria; phylum Acidobacteriota; class DASWHO01; order DASWHO01; family DASWHO01; genus DASWHO01. The sequence goes on along the minus strand of DASWHO010000131.1, from coordinate 3,850 downwards.
CCCGGCGCTGCCGGCGCGCGCGGCGCACGAGCTTGGCGCCGCGAGCGTGCCGCCCGAAGCGATCTTCGACGTGGAGGCGGATCTGTTCTCGCCCAACGCCGCGGGCAGCGTGTTGAACCGCGGCAGCATCGCACGCCTGCGCTGCCGCGCGGTGGTCGGCGGCGCCAACGAGCAGCTCGCCGACGCGGCGGCGGGCGATCTCCTGCACCAGCGCGGCATCCTGTATGCGCCCGACTACGTGGTCAACGCCGGCGGCTTGCTGAGCCTGCTGTTCGAAGTCGGCGAGTGCGATCAGGCGGCCACCATCGAGCGGGTGCGCGCGATCGGGCCGCGCTTGGCCGGCCTGATCGAGCAGTCGGGGGCCGAGGGCGTGCCCGCCCACCGCTTGGTCGATCGGCTGGCCGAGCAGCGCCTGGCCGCCGCGCGCGCCCGCTGCGGGACGAATCGCTAGAACCGCGGGATCAGCCGCGAAACTGCCGCTGGCGGGGGAACGTAACTAGCGATAGGAGTGTGCCGGGATGCAACATCCACGGGGCTGCCGAGCTGTGACGCGAGCCGCCCTTACGCCGACCCCAAGCTCCGCCGGCGACTTGTGATGACCGCGCCGATGCCCTATCTTGGGTCGGTGGCAATCGACAGCGTGAGGAGGGTAGTTCGATGACCACCAAGGAACGTCTACGTGAAGCCGTGGCCGAGCCGCCGAGCGCCGAGCGGCTGCGTGAGCGCAGCGCCCAAGGCTGGCGCCTGGTTGCCGTGGAGTGGGAACGCGAGACGCCCCAGGATCAGGCCCGGGAGCTGCGCGAGACGCCGTTCGGCCTCCAAGTGGCGCCCGATTGCGCGCACCTCGAAGAGCATCCGGAGGAGTCCGAAGCGCTCGCTACCATGCTCCGGCTCGTGATCCAGGAAGAGGTATCGTTCAGCCAGGTGGCCGAAGAGCTCAACCGCCGCGGCTACCGCACCCGCCGCGGCTCCGCCTGGACGCCGACCTCGGTCTACCGCCTGGTCCCCCGCCTGGTCGAAGTCGCACCCGACCTCTACCGCAGGGCTAAAGATTCGGGGACAGTTTACTTAACTGGGGTTTCGGGGACAGTTTGAAGGTTTGAAGTGTCCCCAAAACTGGGGTTAAGTAAACTGTCCCCGAAATTATTCGGCGTGGAAGTCGAGCAGCTCGACGGGGACCAGCTCGACTTCGACCGGCATACCGAACACCGCGTCGGTCAAGTCGCTGTCGACGAAGTAGCCGTCGTTGCTGATGAACCCGGTCGGCGGCGCCGACGAATCGTGTTGAACCTCGAAGGTCAGCGAGAGCATGGCTCCGATCGGAACAGAACCGAGCTGCCATTCCACGGTGGCGCCGCTCGGCTTGCAGCTGCCCTGCGGCGTGGTGCAGGACCCATCCACATAGACGGTATGGGCCGGCACCGGAGCCACCACCACCACGCCGGTTGCGGCCGCAGTGCCGATGTTGGTCACCACCAGCGTGTAGGTCAGGATCCCGTGCCTGAGCAGCACGGCATCTTGGACCCCCGTGCCGATGGTCAGCTCGGGCTGCCCCGCCGAGGCGTTGACCGCCGAGCTCCTGCCGGCCGCGCTAGCGCCCTCCTCCGAGGCCGGGTCTGCGCTTTCATTCGAATCCGGACCGGCCGTGGGGGAAGCCGCGGCGGCGGCATTCACGTCGACCTGGAAACGGCGGATGAGTGAAGGCGTCGTAGGCGGCGGAGGTTCCGGCGACAACGGCGTCCGCCCCCTCCCGGTCACGAGGATCGCCTGCACCATCGTGTCTTCGCTGTCCGAGTCGTTGGCGGTGTTGCCGTCATCCGCGCTCGCCACCGTTACCGTGTTGCTGATCGTCCCCGACGTCGCCGTCACCTGCACCACCATCGTGAACGTGAACGGCCCGCCCACCGCCACGTCCGGATTGGTGCAGCTCACCGTCATGTCGCACATCCAGCCCATCGGCGGCGTCATCATCACCAAGGTCGTCCCCGCCGGCACCAGGTCGGTCAACGTCACGCTGGTCGCGTTCGACGGTCCGGCATTGCTCACCTCGATCGTGTAGGTCAGGTTCGCACCCGGCGCCACCGGATCCGGATCGTCGCTCTTGGTCACCGACAGGTCCGCCTGCCGGTCCACCGTGGTCGTCGCGCTGCCGGTGTTGTTGCCGGTGTTTGTGTCCGGGGTGTCGCTGGTGGCGGTGGCCATGTTCGTGATCATGGCGCCGTCCGCTGCGCTGGCATTGACGCTCACCACGATGGTGAACATCGACACCTCAGCGTTCGCGAACGACGGGTTGGTGAACGTCAGCGTCCCGGTCCCGCCCACCGGCACTCCGTCGGTCCGGGTCCAGCCCATCGGCGTGGTCGCCGACACGAACGTGGTCCCGGACGGAATCGGGTCTGAAAGCATGGCGCTCATCGCCGTGCTCGGGCCGTTGTTGGTCACCGTTACCGTGTACGTGATGGCCTCTCCCGCCACCACCGGGTCCGGGTCGTCGCTCTTGGTGACTTCGAGGTCCGCCGCGACCACCGCGGTGTCTTCGCTGGCGGAGTTGTTGGCCGCGTTGCCGTCATCCGCGCTCGCGACCGTCGCCGTGTTCATGATCGTCCCCGACGACGCCGTCACCTGCACCACCATCGTGAACGTGTACGGCCCGCCCACCGCCACGTCCGGGTTGGTGCAGGTCACCGTCATGTTCGGGCACATCCAGCCCCCGGGCGGCGTCATCGACACGAACGAGGTCCCCGCCGGCACCAAGTCGGTTAGCGTCACGCTGGTCGCGTTCGACGGCCCGGCGTTGCTGACCTCGATCGTGTAGGTCAGGTTCGCGCCCGGCGCCACCGGATCCGGATCGTCGCTCTTGGCCACCGACAGGTCCGCCTGCCGGTCCACCGTGGTCGTCGCCGTGCCGGTGTTGTTGCCGGTGTTCGCATCCGCCGTGTCGCTGGTGGCGGTCGCCATGTTCGTGATCATGCCGCCGTCCGCCGCGCTGGCATTGACATTCACCACGATCGTGAACACCGACACCTCAGCGTTCGCCAACGACGGGTTGGTGAACGTCAACGTCCCGGTCCCGCCCACCGGCACCGAGTCGGTTCGGGTCCAGCCCATCGGCGTGGTCGCCGACACGAACGTGGTCCCGGACGGGATCGCATCCGAGAGCATCGCGTTCACCGCCGCGGCCGGGCCGTTGTTGGTGACCGTCACCGTGTAGGTGATGTTCTCTCCCGCCACCACCGGATCCGGATCGTCGCTCTTGGTCACCATCAGATCCGCCGACACCACCGTCGTGTCTTCGGTTTCGGAGTCGTTGGCCGCGTTGCCGTCATCAGCGCTCGAGACCGTCGCGGTGTTCATCAGCACACCCGAGCTGGCCGTGACCTGGACCACGATCGTGAACGTGTACGGCCCGCCCACCGCCAGGTCGGCGATCGTGCAGCTCACCGTGCCGTTGTTGCCGACCCCCGGATCGGTGCACATCCACCCCATCGGCGGCGTCACCGACTGGAACGTGGTCCCGGCCGGCAGCGGATCGCTCATCGTCACACTGGTCGCGTTCGACGGTCCGGCGTTGCTCACCTCGATCGTGTAGGTCAAGTTCGCCCCCGGCGCCACCGGATCCGGACTGTCGCTCTTGGTCAGCGACAGATCCGCCTGCCGGTCCACCGTGGTCGTCGCCGTGCCGGTGTTGTTGCCGGTGTCTCCATCCGCGGTATCGCTGGTCGCGGTCGCCATGTTCGTGATCATGGCCACGTCCGCCGCGCTGGCATCCACCTTCACCACGATCGTGAACACCGACATCCCGCCGTTGGCGAACGACGGGTTGGTGAACGTCAAGGTCCCGGTCCCGCCC
>DASWHO010000130.1:0-15954 GCA_036398155.1 Acidobacteriota bacterium | reverse complement strand
AGCGCCCGCGGCGTCTACGGTTTCTTCCCCGCCAACAGCGTCGGAGACGATATCGAGATCTACCGCGATGAGGGACGCGGCGAACCGGTCACCAGGTTGCACACCCTGCGCCAACAGACCGAGCGCTCGACCGAGCCGCTGCACTTGGCCTTGGCCGACTACGTCGCGCCCAAAGAGAGCGGCGTCGCCGACTACATCGGCGCTTTCGCGGTCAGCTGCGGCCACGGGGTCGATGAGCTGGTGCGGCGCTTCGAACAGGACCACGACGACTACAACGCGATCCTGACCAAGGCGCTGGCCGACCGCCTGGCCGAGGCGTTCGCCGAGCTGCTCCACAAGATCGCGCGCGACGACTGGGGCTACGGCCAGGAGGAGAATCTCTCGCTCGAAGAGCTGATCCGCTGCCGCTACCGCGGCATCCGCCCGGCGCCCGGCTACCCGGCCTGCCCCGACCATACCGAGAAGCGCGCGCTGTTCGATCTGCTCGAAGCCGAGCGCCGCACCGAGATCCGGCTCACCGAGAGCTTCGCGATGCTGCCGGCGAGCTCGGTCTGCGGCCTCTATTTCGCCCACCCCGAGTCGCGCTATTTCGGCGTCGGCAAGCTGGCCCGCGACCAAGTCGAAGACTACGCCCGCCGCAAAGGGATGGAGCGCCGCGAAGTCGAGCGCTGGCTAGCCCCCAACCTCGCCTACGACCCGTAGGTGCCCGGCGGCGGATCTGCCGCCATCGGCTTCGTTGCACTCGCTCGGGGCTCCTCGCAACAGCACCCAACAGTTTGATCGGCGGGCACGAGTCCAGCCCTAAGAAACCGGGGTCAGGCGGCCGTCTTGGAGGTGGAGGCGGCGGTCGCAGCCGGCGGCGAGCGCGGGGTTGTGGGTGGCGAGCACGGCGCTGAGGCCGCGCTCGCGCACCAGCTCGCGCAGCAGGGCGAAGACCTCGGCGCCGGTGTGAGCGTCGAGGTTGCCGGTCGGCTCGTCGGCCAGAAGCAGCTCGGGGCCGGCCGCCAGGGCGCGGGCCAGCGCCACCCGCTGGCGCTCGCCGCCCGAGAGCAGCGCCGGCCGGGCTTCGAGCCGATCGCCGAGGCCGACGCGCCCGAGCAGATCGCGGGCCAGCACGGAAGCATCGTCCTTGGAGGCGCCGCGAATCATCGCCGGTAAAAAGGTATTCTCCAGCGCGCTGAACTCCGGCAGCAGGTGAAAGAACTGAAACACGAAGCCGACGTGGCGGTTGCGGTACAGCGCCAGCTCCGGGTCGCTGCGCCCGGCCAGCGGGCGGCCGCGAAAGATCACCGCGCCGCTGTCCGGCGTATCGAGCGCGCCCAAAACGTGCAGCAAGGTGCTCTTGCCCGAGCCGCTGGCGCCGCTGATCGCGACCAGCTCGCCGGCGCCGAGCTCCAGATCCAGGCCGCGCAGCACCTCGAGCCGCCCGCTGCCCCAGGGGTAGCTCTTGTGGATCGCGGTCGCGCTGAGCAAGGGCGCCATCGTCATTCGTAGCGCAGCGCCTCGGCCGGCAGCAGCCGCGCCGCGCGGTAGGCGGGATAGAGGGTCGCCAGCAGCGAGATCCCGAGCGCGGTGGCGCACACCACCGCTACCTCCAGCGGTTCGACCCGAAACGGCACGTACGAGACCATGTAGACGCTGGGATCGACCTGCACCGCCTGAGTGCGGTCCAACAGCAGACACAGCGCCACCCCGAGTCCGGCGCCCACCGCGGTGCCGATCAGTCCGATCCAGAGCCCTTGAACGATGAACAGCCGCTGGATCTGCTTGCGGGTCAGTCCCAGCGCCATCAGCACCCCGATGTCCCGGTGTTTCTCGGCCACCAGCATCACCAAGGTGGTCGAGATGTTGAGCGCCGCGACCACCGTGATCAGGCCGATGACGATGAACAAGAGCAGCTTCTCGAGCCGGAAGGCCGAAAGCAGCGCGCGGTTGGCTTGCTTCCAATCCTGGGTCGAATAGCCGCTGCCGAGCGCCGCCACCGCCGCGCTGGCGATGTCCTCGGTGCGCTCCAGATCGCGGATGCGTAGCGCCAGGAACTCGACCTTGCCCGCGAGACCGTAGAGCCGCTGCGCTTGGCGCAGCGAGATGAAGCACCACTCTTCGTCGACTTCGGTGAGCTCGGCCTGCAGCACGCCGTCGATCCGAAACAGCCGCACGGTCGGCAGCATGCCGATCGGCGAGAGCCGGCCCTGCGCCACCATCAGCCGCACGCGGTCGTCCACCATCACGCCGAGGCGCCGTGCCAAGGTCGCGCCGAGCACCAGGCCGGGGGTCGCGCCGGGGTCGCGGTCCCAGGACCGCACCCGCGCGCGCGCCGCCGGATCGAGCCGATCGAGCCAAAAGGTCAAACGCTGCTCGGCCAGCGGGTCGACCCCTTTGACCACTGCGCCGCGCGCGCCGAGCCGGCTCGCCACCATGCCGTAGTTGAAGATGATCGGCGCCACCGCTTCGACCCCATCGAGCCGGCGCAGGGTGCGGATCGCTTGCGGCGGGTCGGGAATGGTCCCGGACAGGTGCAGCACCGTGATGTGGGCGGTGGTGCCCAGGATCTTGGCCTGGACGTCCTTCTGCAGCCCGGTCTCCAGCGCCAGCGCCACGGTCAGCGCGAGCACGCCGACCGCGATGCCCAGCGCCGCGATCGCGGTCACCAGGCCGGTGAAGGCCTGGCGCCGCTGGGCCGTGAGGTGGCGCAGGGCGATCAGCCCTACCGGCCCCATCGTTAGCATGGCGGCATCTCCACCGCCCTAACAAGCTGTACCGGCTCTGCTAGGGCGACGGCGCAGACTATGACTCAAGCGGTTTCGGGGCGGATTCGGTGGTCTGGGGGTCGGCGGCGGCTTGCTCGGCCTGCTTGTCCTGGAGCACCGCTTTGCGCGACAGGCGCACGCGGCCCTGGTCGTCGATGTTGATCACCTTGACCAGGATCTTGTCGCCTTCCTTGAGCTCGTCGCGGACGTTCTTGACCCGGTAGTTGGCGATCTCGGAGATATGCAGCAGGCCGTCGGTGCCGGGCAGGATTTGAACGAACGCGCCGAAGTCGACCACCCGCTCGACCTTGCCGAGATAGACCTTGCCGACCTCGGCTTCGGAGACCAGATCGAGGATGATCTGCTCGGCTTGCCGGCCGCTGGCCTCGTCGGCCGAGGCGATGCAGACCTTGCCATCGTCGTCGACGTCGATCTTGACCCCGGTGCGCTCGATGATCGAACGGATGGTCTTGCCGCCCGGACCGATGACTTCGCGGATTTTGTCCTGCGAGATCTTGAGGAAGATCAGGCGCGGGGCGAACGGGCTGACCGCGACGCGTGGGGCCTCGATCGCCTGCTGCATCAGCTCCAGGATCGAGAGCCGGCCGCGGCGCGCCTGCTCGAGCGTCTGCTGGAGGATCTCGTGGGTGACGCCGCTGATCTTGATGTCCATCTGCAGCGCGGTGATGCCGCGCTCGGTCCCGGCGACCTTGAAATCCATATCGCCGTAGTGGTCTTCCTCGCCGGCGATGTCCGACAGCACCGCGAACCGATCGCCTTGCTTGACCAGCCCCATCGCCACGCCCGAAACCGGCCGGACCAGCGGCACTCCGGCATCCATCAGCGCCAGCGTGCCGGCGCAGACCGTCGCCATCGACGAAGAGCCGTTGGACTCCAGGATGTCCGAGACCACCCGCACGGTGTAGGGGAACTTCTCGACCTCGGGCAGCACCGCGCGCAGCGCGCGCTCGGCCAAGGCGCCGTGCCCGATCTCGCGCCGGCTGGGGCCGCGCATGAACTTGACCTCGCCGACCGAGAACGGCGGGAAGTTGTAATGCAGCATGAAGCGCTTGTGGCTCTCGCCTTCGAGATCGTCGACCCGCTGCACGTCGCTGGGCGTGCCCAAGGTCACGGTGCACAGCGCCTGGGTCTCGCCGCGGGTGAAGATGGCGCTGCCGTGGGTGCGCGGCAGCACCCCGACCTGACAGGAGATCGGGCGGATCTCATCGAAGGCGCGTCCATCGAGGCGCTTGCCGTGCTGCAGCACCTCGCGATAGAGAATCTCTTCCTTGAGCTTGGAGAAGGCCTTCTTGAGGTTGCCGCGCAGCTCGACGTCCTCGGCCGGCACGTCGGCCAGCAGCGCCTCCTGGACCTCATTGACCGCCAATCCGCGCCCGCGTTTCACCAGCACCGTGGTCAGCACCGCATGGAGTTGGTCGCCGATCTTGGCCCGCGCCTGCTCCAAGACCGCCGGATCGAGCTCGGCGGCCGCGACGCTGCGCTTGTCGACCCCGATCTCCGCCCTCAGCTCGCGCAGCGCGCGGCAGATCGGCTGGATCGCCTGGTGGCCGAGCCGCAGCGCCTCGAGCATCTCCGCTTCCGGCACCTCGTTGGCACCGGCTTCGACCATGGTGATGCCCTCTTCGCTGCCGACCACCACCACCGACAGCTCGCTCTTATCGATCTCGCTGTTGGTCGGATTGATGATCAGCCGGCCGTCGACCCGTCCGACGCGCACCGCGCCCAAGGGGGTGTCGAACGGAATCTCGCTCAGATACAGCGCCGCCGCCGCGCCGTTGACCGCCAGCACGTCCGGATCGATCTCGGGGTCGAACGAAAGCACGAACCCGATGACTTGGGTCTCGAAGTTGTAGCCGGCGGGAAACAGCGGCCGCAGCGGCCGATCGATCTGGCGCGCGGTCAGGGTTTCCTTCTCGGTGGGTCGGCCCTCGCGCTTGAAAAAGCCGCCCGGAATGCGACCGGCGGCATAAGTGTATTCTCGATAGTCCACGGTCAGCGGCGTGAAAGCGACCGCCTTGGGCTCGCGCTGGGCGCACGCGGTGACCAGCACCACGGTGTCGCCGTAGCGCACCATGGCGGATCCGTCCGCCTGCTTGGCGATCGCGCCGGTCTCGATGCTGAGCACGCGCTCGCCGAGCTGAATCTCTTTGCGATGAATCATGACGTTTTGATGGCTCCAGTCTCAGGCCGGCCCGGGCCCGGAACGCAGCGCCGGCGCCGGATCTTGCTTCACTTGCGCAGTTCGAGCTGGCTCACAATCTTGCGGTAGCGATCCAGGTCCTTCCGCTTGAGGTAATCCAGCAGCCGGCGGCGCCGATTGACCAGCTGCATCAATCCGCGCCGCGAATGGTGGTCCTTGACGTGGACTTTGAAATGCTCGGTCAAGTGCCCGATGCGCCCGGAAAGCAGCGCGATCTGCACCTCCGGCGATCCCGTGTCCGTGGTGTGGGTTTTGTACTGCTCGATGATCGAGGATTTGTTATCTTTGTTCAGAGTCACCGCCCGACTCCTCCTTTCAACCCGAGGGCCCCGCGGTGTGGGGCCCTGGATGACCTAAACGCGTAGGATAGCAGATTCGGAGCTCCGACACTAGCCCTCAGACTGGAGCAACGGGAGCACCACGACCGGATGCAGGATCGGCCGGGCGGGGGCTCCGGGGCGGCATTCGGCCACCGCCACCAGCTCCCCCGCCCCATCGACCAGCCGGATCAAGCTGCCATTCGAGAGCGCCAGCCGTTGGGCGCCGATCAGGTCCCCGCCGTGGCGCACCCGCTGCAGCTCTTCCTGGGAGAGCGAAAGCAGCGGCAGGGCGGGCAGGGCCGCCGCCGGCGGGATCAGATAGCTCGCCAGCTCTCCGGCCCGGGCGGCCTGCTCGAGGCGCTCCAAGGGCGCCGCGTCCGCGAGTTGGAAGGCGCCGACCGACGTGCGCCGCAGCTCGCTCAAGTGAGCCCCGCAGCCGAGGCGCTGGCCCAACTCCTGCGCCAGCGCCCTGACGTACGTGCCGGCAGAGCAGCGGACCCGGATTTCGAGGTCCGGGGCGGTGACGGTACCAAGCTCGATGCTCGCAATCCGAACCAAGACCGGCTCGACCGCGATCGCTCGCCCTTGGCGGGCCGCCTTGTAGAGCCGCTCGCCGCCGCGTTTCTTGGCTGAGAACGGCGGCGGCGTCATGCTCCGTTCTCCGGTCAGGTCGGCCAGGATAAGCTCCAGCCCGGAGCGCGAAAGCGCCGGCACCGAGCGCGCCGCCACGACCTTGCCCTCGGCGTCAAAGGTGTCGGTTTCGACCCCGAGGCGCACCGTGGCGCTGTACTCTTTGTCCAGACCGGCCAGAAAACGCGCCAGGCGAGTCGCCGGACCGATGCAGAGCACCAGGAGCCCGGTCGCGATCGGATCGAGCGTCCCGGTATGGCCGACCCGCGCGCCGCGCGGCAGGTCGCGCCGCAGCCGCGCCACCACATCGTGCGAGGTCGGCCCGCGCGGCTTGTCCACCAGCAGGATCCCGCAAGGGATCTTGCCCTGCTCACGCTCCGCCATCGGGCGCGAGCTCCTAGGTCCGCCGCAGTCCGGCGGCCAGCAGCTCGCGGTGAGCCGCGCGCCGCACCCGAGCGACCACGCTGTCGAAGTCGCCCTCCAGCGTGCAGCCGCTGGCATGGAAGTGCCCGCCGCCGCCGAACTGCTTGGCCACCTCGTAGACATTGGCGGCGCTGCGCGAGCGCAGGCTGACTTTGAACTCTTCCGCGCCGACCTCCTTGACGAAGAAGGCAACCTCGACTCCGGCGATCGAGAGCGGCAGGTTGACCATCCCCTCCAGGTCATCTTTGGTCGCTCCCAGCTCGGCAATCGTCCCGCGCCGGATGTGAATCCAAACCAGCCGGCCGTCGGGCTCGCGCTCCAGAGTTTGGAGCACTCGGCCCATCACCGCCATCTTGGTGTAGCTGTTGCTGTTGAAGATCATATCGTTGACTTGGTCGCGCTCGGCGCCGGCCAAGAGCAGCTCGCGCCCGACCGCGAACACCGCGGGCGAGGCGTTGGAGTAACGGAAGCACCCGGTGTCGCTGCTGACCGCCAGATAGAGATGGGTGGCGAGCGACGGAGTCAGATCGACGCCGAGCTCGCGCAGCAGATGAAAGCCCATCTCACCCACCGAGGAGGCCGAGACATCGACCCAATTCACGTCGCCGTAGCTGGTGTTGTCGAGGTGGTGATCGATGTTGATCTTGACCCGGCTCGGATCGAAACCGCTCAAGCCCGAGCGCTCCACGTCGCTGCATTCCAACAGCAGGTAGGCATCGACCGCGGAGCGGATCGCGCTGTCCAGCTCGATCCGAGCGCAGGCCGGCAGCGCCATGAAATTCTCCGGCACCGGGTCGCGATTGATCACCTGCACCTGCTTGCCGAGCTTCTCGAGCGCCTCGGCCAGCGCCAGCTGGGAGCCGATCGAATCCCCGTCCGGACCGACGTGGCTGGTGATCACCAACCGGTCGGCCCGCCGCAGCGCGTCGGCGATGCGCCGGATCATGATTCGCCCTCGCTCGGGCCCGAATCGTCCGCCGGGCCGGGATGGAGCTGGTCGAACAGCCGCTGGAGCCGGTCGGCGCGCGCCGGCGCGGTATCGGAGACGAAGGTCAGCGTCGGCGTGTGGCGCAGCTTGAGCCCGTGGGCCAGCTGGTGGCGCAGAAAACCGACCCCGCGCCGCAGCGCCTCGAGGCTCTCTTGGCGCTGGCGCTCGTCTCCCAACACGCTGACATACACGCGCGCGCTGCGCAGATCGCGGCTCAACCGCACCTCGGTGAGGGTCACGAAGCCCAGGCGCGGATCCTTGAAGCGCTGCTGCAGGACCTCGGACAAGAAAGCCTGGATCTGCTCCGCCACCCGCTCGCTGCGATGCTGCACCGAAACCTCAGATCAAGAAATCGATGCGCGCCGAAACCTGCAGCTCCGGATGGCGCAGCTCGATGTCGCGGATCAATGCGTGGAAGTCGCGCTCGATCGGCACCCGGCCGCCGGCCACCATCGCGAAGCCGAGCAGAGCGCGCTGGTGCAGGTCCTGGTGGTCGAGCTCCGAGACCGACAGGTTGAAGCGCGCGCGCGCGCGGTCTTTGACGCTGCGCATCACCATCCGCTTGTCTTTGATCGAATGACAGTCCGGCAGGTAGAAATCCAACAAACACAGCCCCACCGTCACGGCGCCGTTCCCGCGACTCAGAGGCTGGTGGGAGCGACTTTCTCGATCTGGTAAGCCTCGATCACGTCACCGACTTTGACGTCGCCGAAGCCCTCGATCCCGACTCCACACTCGAAGCCTTCGCGGACCTCCGAGACATCGTCTTTGAAGCGCCTCAGGCTCCCGACCTTGCCCTCGTAGATCACCACGCCGTCGCGCACCAGCCGCAGCAGGGCCTTGCGGTTGATGCGGCCGTCGCCGACATAGCAGCCCGCGATGGTTCCGATCTTCGGCAGCCGGAAGGTCTGCCGCACTTCGAGTCGCCCGAGCGCCACCTCGCGGCTCACCGCCGCCAGCATGCCGACCATGGCCTTTTTGATCTCGTCGGTCAGATTGTAGATCACGGTGTGGAGCCGAACGTCGACGCCCTCGCGCTCGATCAGATCCGCCGCGCCGCGCTCGGGCCGGACATTGAAACCGACCACGATCGCGTTGGAGGCGCTGGCGAGCAAAACATCGCTCTCGGTGATCGCCCCGGCGCCGCCGTGCAGAATGCGGATCTTGACCCGCTCGTCGGACAGCTTGGTCAGGGCGTCGGACAAAACCTCGACCGAGCCCTGGGCGTCGGCTTTGAGGATCAGCGGCAGCTCTTTGACCTCGCCCTCCTGAATGTGGGTGAACAGGTGGTCGAGGCTCAGGCGTGAGGTCTTGGCCAGCTGCTGATCGCGTTGCTTTTGCTGCCGATAATAGACGATCTGGCGCGCCTTGGCCTCGTCGTGCACCACTTGGAAACCGTCGCCGGCCTCGGGCAAGCCGGAGAACCCCAGCACTTCCAGCGGGGTCGCCGGACCGGCCTCGTCGTTGCGCTGGCCGCGATCGTCGATCAGCGCCCGCACCCGGCCGGTGACCGCGCCGGAGAAGAAGTAGTCGCCGACCTTGAGGGTGCCGTCCTGAACCAGCACGGTCGCCACCGCGCCGCGGCCGCGATCGAGCTTGGCCTCCAGCACCGTGCCGCGCGCCGCGCTCTCGGGATTGCAGCGCAGCTCCTGCAGGTCGGCGACCAAGAGGATCATCTCGAGCAGCTCATTGAGGTTCTTCTTCTGCTTGGCGCTGACCTCGACCGCCACGATCTTACCGCCCCACTCTTCGACCAACAGATCCTGTTCCGCCAGCTCCTTTTTGGTTCGATCGGGATTGGCGCCGGGTTTGTCGATTTTGTTAATCGCCACCACGATCGGAACGTTGGCGGCGCGAGCGTGGTGGATGGCTTCGATGGTCTGCGGTTTGACGCCGTCGTCCGCCGCCACCACCAGCACCACGATGTCGGTGACCCCGGCGCCGCGCGCCCGGAGCCGGGTGAAGGCCTCGTGGCCCGGCGTGTCGATGAACACCACCTTACGATCGCGGGCCGACACTTGGTAGGCGCCGATGTGCTGGGTGATGCCGCCGCTCTCGCCGGCGACGACGTCGGTCGAACGAATCGCGTCGAGCAGCGAGGTCTTGCCGTGATCGACGTGTCCCATCACCGTGACCACCGGCGCCCGCGCGCCGGTCGGCGCGGCCCGCTCCGGAGCGAATTCGGCTTCGATCTCGCGCTCGAAGCTGACGATCTCGGCATCCAATCCGAAATCCTTGGCCAATTCGACCGCCACCTGCCCTTCAAGCGGCTGGTTGATGGTCGCCATCACGCCGCGCTGCATCAGCCGCGTGATCACATCCTTGGTCTTGAGATTGAGCTTGTCGGCCAGCTCTTTGACCGTAACCCGCTCCGAGAGCTGAACCTGGGGCCGGGCACCGGCCTCGCGCGCCGCGGCGGCGGCGCGGGCGCGCACTTCGGCGGCCTGCTGCGCCTGCTGGGCGCGCTCGACCGCTTCACGGCGCGCCTCTTCCTTCTTCTGGCGCAACTTCTCGGCCTTCTTTCGGGTCTTGGGCTCGGGCGCCGGCGCCTGCTTGGGTTTGGCCACCGCCTTGCGTTTCTTGACCGCTTCGGCGGCTTTCTCGGCCGCCTTCTTGGCCACCGCGGCGCTGCGCGCCGCCGCGGCTTTGGTCGCCTTCTGGGCGTCGCCGATGCCAAGCTTCTGGGCCACCTTGCCGGCGGTCTCGGCATCGATCGAGTTCATGTGGCTGAGCCCGACCTTGCCCAGCGAACGCAGCGCGTTGATGATCTCTTCGCTGGGCCGGCCAATCTGTTTGGCGAAAGCGTAGATTCGAATCGACCTCATCCGTTCTTAAGACTCCTGCTCGGCTTCCGGTTCGTCCTGCGGCGCTTGGTCCGGAGCCGACTCCGGCGGCGGCGATTGCGCATCCATATGAGCGCGGGCCACATCCAGAATCCGCTGCGCGGTGGAACGACCGATCTTGGGGATCGCGCACAGCTGCTCCAGCGAGGACTGGGCCACCTTCTCGAGCGATGGGAACCCGTGCTCGATCAGACGCTCGGCGGTGGTCTTGCCGATCCCCGGAGTGCGCCGCAGCTCTTCGCTGGCGGCGGTCATGAGCGCGAAGGCCGCCTCGACCTCCTTGCGCTTCTCATCCTCGCTCTTGACGTCGATGCGCCAGCCGATCAGCTTGGAGGCGAGCCGAACGTTCTGGCCCTTCTTCCCGATCGCCAGCGAGAGCTGAGTCTCGTCGACGATCACTTCGAGCCGCTTGCCGGCCTCATCGACCACCTGAACCTTGTTGACCCGCGCCGGGCTCAGCGCCTTCTCGGCGAAGGCGGTGATGTCGTGCGACCATTCGACGATATCGATGCGCTCGCGGCGCAGCTCGCGGATCACGGCCTGAACTCGAATCCCCTTCATGCCGACGCAAGCCCCGACCGGATCGACGTCGGAGGCCTTGGAGTGGACCGCGATCTTGGCTCGATCGCCGGGCTCGCGCACCGCCGCGCGGATCGTCACCGTGCTGTCGTAGATCTCGGGCACTTCCATCTCGAACAGCTTCTCCACCAGCTTGGGGCTGGCGCGCGAAACGATCACCGGAGGGCCCTTGGAGGCCTTGTCGACGCTGGCGATCACGACCTTGATCCGATCGCCTTGGCCGTAGGACTCGGCCGGCGACTGTTCACGCTTCGGCAAGAGCGCCTCGGTCTTGCCGATGTCCACCACGATGTCGCCGCGCTCGAAGCGCTTGACCGTGCCGTTGACCAACTCGCCGATGCGATGCACGTACTCGATGTAGATGTTGTCGCGCTCGGCCTCGCGGACTTTCTGCAGGATCACCTGCTTGGCGGTCTGGGCCGAGATCCGGCCCATGCCGACGCTGGGCCGCGGCAGCTCGACTTGGGCTCCCAACTCGACCTCACCGAAGCTGCTGCGCGCCTCCTCCAAGCTGATCTCGAACACGGGGTTTTCCACCGCTTCGACCACGGTCTTGAGCGCGAACAGCTCGATCGCGCCGCTATCGCGATTGAGACGGGAATGCATATTCTCCTCGCTGCGCAGGTTCTTGCGCGCGGCCGCGGCGTAGGCTTCTTCGACCGCGTGCACCACCAGCTCGATGTCCACGCCCTTCTCGCGGCCAATCATCTCGATGACCTGGTAGAGATCGCTCGACATGCCCGGATCCTTTCGGCGCCTAGGCGCGCGCCGGCTTGAAACCGGGGCCGAGGTCGATCTCGAGACGGGCCTTGGCCACCTGGCTGAGCGGAATGCTCACCGCACGGCGATCCTCGAGCGTCATCCGCACCGTCTCCCCTTCGAGTCCTTCGAGCCGGCCGCAGAAATTGCGCTGACCGTCGATCGGACCGAAGGTCTTGACCCGGACTTTTCGGCCCGCGAAACGGTCATAGTCCTCGGGCCGCACCAGCGGGCGGTCGATCCCGGGAGAGGACACCTCGAGCTGGTAGCGGCCTGCAATCGGATCCTCCACATCCAAGATCACCGAAAGCTCCTCACTCACCCGCTGGCAGTCCGCGACTCCCACGCCGCCAGGCTTGTCGATCGTCACTCGGACCGTCGTATGCGAGCCGGAGCCCAGCAGCTCGACCAAAAGCAGCTCGCAGCCGGCGACCTCCGCCGCGCGCCGCGCCAGCGGCTCGATTCGACCTACCGTGCTCGTCGTCGTCAAAATCAAAAAGGCGGGTCCAAGGAACCCGCCTCGTCTTTTACGGGCCTCCGAACATTCCAAGATAACATGATGCAGGGGATCCAGGCAAGACGCGCTCGAACCCGACCGCCGCCTCAAGATCCAGCGCCGGCAGCGACTTACACCATTTATTCGCTGGCCGTCGCCCTCCCCGCCAAAGAGCTGAACCGGGGGCTGGTTGCCGTATAATCCGGGTTCGCCCGTGAAAACCGACATCGAAATCGCGCAGAGTGTGGCGCCGCGGCCGATTCAGGAGATCGCGGACCAGCTCGGGTTGAGCCGTGCCGATCTCGAACCCTACGGGCATACCAAGGCCAAGATCGACCATCGCTGGGTCGAGCGAGCCCAGGATCGGCCCAACGGGCGCCTGGTTCTGGTGACCGCGATCACCCCGACACCCGCCGGTGAGGGCAAGTCGACCACCACGGTAGGGCTCGGCCAGGCGCTGCAGCGCCGCGGCCGCCGGGCGCTGATCGCGCTCCGCGAGCCGTCGTTGGGCCCCTGCTTCGGCATCAAGGGCGGCGCCGCGGGCGGCGGTTGGAGCCAGGTGATTCCGATGGAGGAGATCAATCTGCACTTCACCGGCGATCTCCACGCCATCGGGACCGCTCACAATCTGCTTTCCGCCATGGTCGACAACCACCTGCAGCACCACAATCGCCTCGGGTTGGACACCCGCAAGGTGGTCTGGCCGCGGGTGGTCGACATGAACGATCGGGCGCTGCGCCGGATCGTTCTAGGGCTCGGCGACGGCAACGGCGTGCCGCGCGAGAGCCGCTTCGACATCACGGTCGCGAGCGAGGTGATGGCGATTTTGTGCCTCGCCACCTCGCTGGCCGATCTCAAGACCCGCCTCGAGCGCGTGGTGGTCGGGTACACCGCATCCGACGAGCCGGTCACGTGCGGAGCGCTGGGCGCCGCAGGAGCGATGACCGCCCTGCTCAAGCAGGCGATCAATCCGAACCTGGTGCAGACGTTGGAGCACACCCCCGCACTGATCCATGGGGGCCCGTTCGCGAACATCGCACACGGCTGCAATTCGGTCCTGGCCACTAAACTGGCGCTCAAGCTCGGCGAATACTGCATCACCGAAGCCGGCTTCGGCATGGACCTGGGGGGGGAGAAATTCCTCGACATCAAGACCCCTTACGCCGGTCTCCAGCCCAGCGCGGTGGTGCTGGTCGCCACCATTCGCGCGCTCAAGATGCACGGCGGGCTGCCGAAGAAAGAGCTGGGTCGCGAGGATCTCGGCGCCCTGGGCAAGGGGCTGCCCAACCTGGAAAAGCACCTGGAGAACATCGCCAAGTACAAGCTTCCGGCGCTGGTCGCGATCAACCGCTTTCCGCAAGACACGGAGAAAGAGGTCGCGCTGGTGCGGGAGCACTGCCGCGCGCTGGGGGCCCCGGTCGCGCTCTCCGAGGTGTGGGAAAAGGGCGGCGCGGGCGGTCTCGAGCTCGCCGATCTGGTGACCGACGCCTGCCGCCCCGCACCGCCGCCGTTCGCCCCGATCTATGACTGGAAGGCGGACCCCATGGAGAAGATCGAGACCGTGGCGCGCGAGATCTACGGCGCGGCCGAAGTGCGGCTCGAAGGCAGCGCCAAACGCGACTTGAAACGACTCAAGGCCAACGGATTCGGCGGCTTGCCGATCTGCATGGCCAAAACCCAGTACTCGTTCAGCGACAACCCCAACTTGCTGGGACGGCCCAGCGGCTTTCCGATCACGGTCAAAGAGATCCGGCCCAGCGCGGGAGCCGGCTTCCTGGTCTGCCTGACCGGAGACATCATGCTGATGCCGGGCCTGCCGAAGGTGCCGGCGGCCGAAGCGATCGACATCGACGCGGATGGAACGATCCGCGGTTTGTTCTGAGCGGCAACCCGATTCACTCGACCGAAGGGGGACCAAGCCATGATCCATGAGCGTCGCAGCTTCCTCAAAACCGGCGGGTTGGCGATCGCCGCCGGTGCATTTCTCAACCGTTACGACCAGATCGCGGCCGATCAGCCCGCCGGCGCGAGCGTTCAAATGCTGGGCCCGGCCAAACCGCTTCAGCCCGAGCCGGCCCGCTTCGACCGCCTGCCGCTCGAATGGCACCAGCGCACCACCCGGCGCCTGCAGGAGAAGCTCGGCGCGCGCGACCTGGCCGGTGCCTACCTGCGCGACCGCTGGAACATCATTTACTTCACCGGCTTGTGGCACACCACCACCGAGCGGCCGTTTCATTGCTACATCGGGGCCGGAGCCGAGGCTCCGCACTGGTTCTATCCCGGGCTGGACCGCGACCTGGTCCGTTCCTGGTGGTTCGGCGACGGCAAGATGTACTTCGATTTCCTGCACGGCGAAGGCGCTTTCCCGCATGAAGGCGTGGTCCAGCAGGGTCAGACCGTCAACCTGTTCGAGTACTTCTGCGACGACCTCAAGCGGCTCGGCCTGCAAGGCAAGCGGATCGGTCTCGACGGCGAGCTCTCGTCCAAAGACGCCGAGACCGCGCGGCGGGTGCTGCCGGGCAGCGAGTGGATCAACATCGGCGAGCTCTGCCTCGAGATGCGGATGGTCAAGGATGAGCAAGAGCTGGCGCTGTGGTCGCGCGCCTATCGCTACTTCGACCGGGTCCACGCCTTCGCTCGCGACTACCTGATCGCCAACTTGGGCCGCGGCGACCTGACCGACTACGAGATCGGGATGGCGGCCGAGAAATACGGCAACGACCTGATCATGGCCGAGATCCGGCGCGATGGTCGTCCCCACACGGCGGTCGGCACCGGGGTCGGGGTCGGGGTGCGGGTCGGCATCGGCACCGCCTATCCCCATCCCAACCAATTCCACCACAACAAAGTCACCACGGGCACCGCGCTGCAGGTGGCCGGCGGGCTGCGGGTCGGCGGTTACGGCGGCGAGCTCTACCGCATGTACCTGCTCGGCAAGGTCTCGGACCACATGCGCAAGGTCTGGACCGTGTCGCGCGATTGCTGCTTGATGCAGGAGCGCGAGTCGCGCCACGGCGTCGCCTGCTCGACGGTCGCGTACGCGATCCACAAGCACCAGGTCGACAACGGCATGGCCAAGTACATCTATCACCGCCCGGCCCACGGCGAGGGCAGCGAAGGTCATCAGGCGCCGTATCTGGCCTTGGGCGACTACACCATGCTCGAGGACGGCATGACCTTCAGCGTCGAGCCGGGCCTGTACGATCCCGAGGGCGGCTTCGGCTGCAACTGGAGCGATACCTGCTTGATCCGCAAGGAAAGCGGCGTGCTGATGTCGCGGGTGCCGTACACCGAGGACTGGTGCTGGCTCGCTTAGCGTGACGGCGTATCTGCCGTCATCGGCCAGGGGGTCTGGGGGAGTCGCTGGGGGAGTCCCCACTCTCGATGCCGTTGCGCCCCTCCATTGACGTGTAGGGGAGGGGCTTGTCCCCTCCCGAAAGCGCGACATCGCTGATCGGCGCGGCTCGACAGTCTTCGAAGGCCGCTCGGGCGGGGTCGAGCCCCGCCCCTACATTTTCCGTCGCGCGCGTCATTCCGGCGTAAGCCGGAATCCAGGCGCGTTTGGTGCGTTGCATCAAGAGCGGAGGCGCCCCCGCACGCCCTGTCGCACGCCTCATTTCTGACCGCAGCTTCGGATGCGCGTCATTTGGCATCGAGAACATCCATCGGGATACGCAGCTTGATTTCCGCCCGGAACTGGCAAGCTTCAGCGCCGACATGCACGAGTGAGGTCGAGTAAGACGGCCGATCGCTCGCTGACCTGCGGAACCAGTTCGACAGTGGCGACAGATCGTGGGCCTTCCGGTAGACTCCCGAGGTCAGGAGGCAAGGCCATGGCTACGACTTCATCGACCCGGCTCGAGCTGGGGACCCCCGCGCCCGAGTTCGCGCTCCCGGACACCGAAGGGCGGACCGTGTCGCTGGCCGATTTCGGCTCGGCGCCGG
>DASWHO010000129.1:0-4105 GCA_036398155.1 Acidobacteriota bacterium | reverse complement strand
AGGTCCGGGTCGCCCGCGCGGTCTACACCGTGCTCGCCGACCTCGCCGTGATTCGCCAAGCGGGCGATCCCGCCGGCCCCGAGTCGTTCAAGCGGCTCCAAGAGCTGCCGCGCGCTCTGACCCTGAAGGTCGAATCGGCCGGCCTGCGAGAAGACATTCCGACCGGCTTCTCGCAGGCGGTCCCGGGCACGATGGTGATGTTCACCATGCTGGTGCTGCTGACCAGCGGCGCGATCTTCCTGGTGATCGAGCGCGAGCAGGGCCTCTTGCGCCGGCTCGCTTCGGCGCCGATCTCGCGCGGCTCGGTGGTGCTCGGCAAGTGGGCGGCCAAGCTGGCGCTCGGGCTGGTCCAGATCGGATTCGCGATGGCGGCCGGGAGCCTGCTGTTCCAGATGGACTGGGGCCGCGCCCTGCCGATGGTCTGCCTGATTCTATTCGGCTGGGCGGCGTTCAATGCCGCGCTCGGAATCCTGCTCGGCAGCCTGGCGCGCAGCGCAGCCCAGATGGCCGGCATCGGCGTGATCAGCTCGATGGTGCTGGCCGCGCTGGGCGGCTGCTGGTGGCCGATCGAGATCGTCCCCGAGTGGATGCAGCGCCTCGCGCTGTTCCTCCCGACCGGCTGGACGATGGACGCGCTGCACCGGCTGGTCAACTTCGGCTACGGCCCTGCGGCCGCCCTGCCCCACCTGATCGGTCTGGGGCTCGCGGCGCTGGCGGTCGGCGCCGCGGCGGCGCGCGTTTTCCGCTACCAGTAGCTAGCTCAGCCCCATCTTTTGCTGCAGGGCAGCGAATCTGGGGTCCGAGCGCAGGCTGTCGAGCTCGGGCGCGACCTTGAGATAAACCAGATAAGGGACCCGCTCTTCGTGCGCCTTGCCCAAGAATTCGAAGGCCCGATCCTTGTCGCCCAAGCCGCTGTGGATCAACGCAATGTGAAACGCCGACACGTAGTTGCGCTTGGTGCTTTCGGTGAGCTCGCCGAGCAGCTTCTGGGCTTCGTCCCCCCGGCCAGCCACCGCGTATACCTGGGCTAACGCCGCCAACATCTTGGTGCTGTGTCCCGAATGGGTCACCGCCTTCTTGAACTCGGCGATGGCATCTTTGAACGATCGCTGGTGCTGATGAATCCAGCCGCGGATGTAGTGGGCCCAATAGAATCTCGAATCCATCTCCAAGGTCTTGCGCAGCTGGCCGATCGCTTCGTCGTAGCGGCGCGCGAAGTACAAGATCCACGCCACATCGGCGCTAATGACTAATGACAGCGGGTCCAAATCCTGGGCCTGTTTCATTTCCGCGAGGGCTTCATCGAAACGCCCCATGCTCGCCAGATGGAGCGCGTACCAAAGCCGAGCCGTCGGGTATCTGGGGTTGAGCTCGATGGCTCTCCTGAACCCGCTTCCTGCTTCCGCCCAGCTCCAATCGTATAGGCGTTTGCACTGCGCCAGCGCGGTGCACGCTTCGCTGAGCTCGGCATCAATCGCCAATGCTTTCATGGCGGCGGCCTTCGCCTTGGGCATGGCATCGTTCGCGGGCAGGATTTCAAAGGCGGCCGAGGCCAGCAGCACATAAGAGTCGGCCAACCCGGCATGAGCCAAGGCGTAGCTCGGGTCTTTTGCGATCGCTTGCTGGAAGCATTCGATCGACTTCTTGAATCCGCCTTCGGTTCTTTTGTTCCAGAAAAACCGACCTTGAAGATAGAGCTGATAGGCCTCCATATTCTCGGTCGAGTGTTTGGCCGGTGCAGCCCTCGCTTGGCTAAGCAGTTCGATTTTCAAGGCTTCGACGATCGCCGCCGAGATCTCATCTTGGATCGCGAACACGTCTTGCAGCTCGCGGTCGTAGCGCTCCGACCACAGATGGTAGCCATCGGCCACGCTGATCAGCTGGGCGGTGATCCGTAGCCGGTTGCCGGCCCGGCGCACGCTGCCTTCGAGCACGGTGCTCACCCCGAGGCGGCTTCCGATCCTGCGCACATCCTCATTCTTGCCCTTGAACGCGAACGCGGAGGTCCGCGCCACCACGTGCAAACGATCGATCTTGGTCAGCGCGTTGATCAGCTCCTCGGTCATGCCGTCGCTGAAGTACTCGTTCTCTGGATCCGTGCTGATGTTGGCAAACGGCAAGACCGCGATCGACTTCACGTGGGCCGGTACGCTCGCGGATACCCGCAGCATTGCCGGCGTGGAGGGCCCGAGCCGGTAGATCTGCACGTCGGCAACTACGCCTTTGAGCTGTTCCGGATCTAATTTCGTGGTCGAGGCGTCGATCTTGTTCTGAACCTGGCGATACACATCCTCGGTGATGCAGATCCCGCCGGGTTCGGCCAGCTGCTGAATCCGTGAGGCGATGTTGACTCCATCGCCTAAAAGATCGCCCTCGCGGTGCTCGACGTCGCCCAGGTGGACGCCGATCCGCAGTTGGATCTTTCGCTCCGCCGGGGTTTGGGCGTTGCGCTCGGCCAGCGATTCCTGGATGAACAGCGCGCAGCGCGCGGCCTCGAGCGCACTGGCAAACTCCACCAAGAAACCGTCGCCGATGCTCCTGACTTCCTTTCCGCCGTACTTGGGAAAAAGCGCGTGCAGCAGGCGCCGGTGTTCCTCCAGCAGTTCGAGGGCGAGCACTTCGCTTTTCTGGGTCAGCGCCGTATAGCCGACCATGTCGGTGAACATGATTGCGGCTAGACGTCTTTGCTCTTGCGGCATTGAATGAGTTTCAGCCTAAGACTTGCGACGCTGGCAGCGCACTCCCCTTTCTCATTATATCCCTTCCCTTTTAGTCGCCGGGTTGGTCGACCGGTACAGGACGGGTGCCGATGTCGGAGACGATCTTCCAGGAGCCGTCGAGCTGCAGGCGCCAGACCGTGTGGTACATGCCGTGACTGGTGGTGACGTTGCCCTTGGCATCGCGCAGCTTGAGCTCGTAGGTGCCGCTGGTGTAGCCCAGGTCGCCGGGCTCGAACACCACCGCCTCGGTCGGCTTCCAGGTCAAGGTCGATCCGCCTTCTTCGAAGTACGGAGCCCAACTCTCCACGATCGCCTCTTTGCCCACTTTGGGTTCGCTGGAGCCGAAGAAGACCGCGTCGGCGGCCAGAAATGAGACGAAGCGCTCCTTGTCCCTCGCGATCGTGGCCTTGCAGAACTCGACGTCGAGCGCGCGGATTTGCTTCTTCGCCGCCTCCAAATCGGCTTCCGCCGCAGTGCCGGGGAGACTCCAGAGCAGCGCCGCCGCCATCACGATGAATCCAAGTCTCAGCATGACCGCCTCCGGGGGTAATATAGGCAGGTGACTTTCTAGACCAGGAGCGATCCGAATGCAATCATTCGAGAAACTGGGGCTGTTCTACCTCGGCAAGAAGGTCGATCCGGCCTCGCGCCAGCGCAGCGACGACTTTCTGCTCTACGACTCGGCCGATCTTCTGACCCACGCGGTCTGCGTCGGGATGACCGGCAGCGGCAAGACCGGCCTGTGCATCGATCTGCTCGAGGAGGCGGTGATCGACGGCATCCCGGCGCTGGTGATCGACCCGAAAGGCGATCTCGGCAACCTGCTGCTGACGTTTCCCGAGCTCAGGCCGGAAGACTTCCGGCCCTGGATCCAGGAGGAGGAGGCGCGGCGCAGCGAGCAGACTCCGGAGGCCTACGCGCAGCAGCAGGCCGAACTGTGGCGCAATGGGCTGGCCGAATGGGGCCAGGACGGCGAGCGGATCGCCCGGCTCAAGGCCGCGGCCGAGTTCGCGATCTACACCCCGGGCAGCAGCGCCGGCCTGCCGCTCTCGATCATGAAGTCGTTCGCCGCGCCGCCGCCCGAGACCGACGCCGACACCTTGGCCGAGAAGGTCCAGACCACCGCTTCGGGGCTTTTGGGACTGCTCGGTATCCAAGCCGATCCGCTGCGCAGCCGCGAGCACATCCTGATCTCCAACATTCTCGATCACGCCTGGCGCTCGGGCGCCGACCTCGATCTGGCGGCGCTGATCCAGCGGATCCAGAGCCCGCCGCTGCAGCGCGTCGGCGTCTTCGACCTCGAGTCGTTCTATCCCGCGTCGGACCGCTTCCAGCTCGCGATGACGCTCAACAACCTGCTCGCCGCGCCCGGCTTCAGCGCCTGG
>DASWHO010000128.1:0-3803 GCA_036398155.1 Acidobacteriota bacterium | reverse complement strand
GCGCGCTACCTGCGCGGGACGCGGCGCGCCCGGCGCCGCAGGGTTCTCAAGGTGCTGCGCTTCTACTCCGCCGGCCCGGCTCGGCGTCAGGGCAAGACGCTGCTCGAAATCGCGTTATGGCCGAAGCGCCCACCGCAGTAGACGGCGCGGCCGGTACGGTCCGCTTCGGCACCGCCGGTTGGTCCTATCCCGATTGGATGGGCACGTTCTATCCGAGCGCGGCGCCGCGCTCGTTCAAGCCGCTGGTGTACTACGCGCGGTTTTTCGATTTAGTCGAGATCAACTCGAGCTTCTACGCGATCCCGAGCCAGCGCATGGCCCGCGGCTGGGTGGATCAGGTCTCCGATAATCCCGATTTCGTGTTCAGCGCCAAGCTCTGGCGCGGCTTCACCCACGAGCGCGGCAGCGCGAGCCGGGGCGACGCGCGCCAGGTGTGCGCCGCCCTCGACATCTTGGCGGCGGCCGGGCGGCTGGCGGCGCTGCTGCTGCAGTTTCCGTGGTCGTTCAAGAGCGGCGCCGACAACCGCGCCTATCTCGACAAGCTATTCGACGCGTTCGGAGCCTTCCCATTGGTCCTGGAGCTGCGGCATCGCAGCTGGCTCGAAAGCGCGATCCTGGACTGGCTGCGAGAGCGGCGCATCGGCTTCTGCAACGTGGACCAGCCGACCATCTCGGGCGGCATCGAACCCAGCGCCGAGGTCACCGGGCCGGTCGGCTACGTGCGCCTCCACGGGCGCAACTACGAGAACTGGTTCCGCGACGCGGACGCCAAGGATCGCGGCTCCGCCGGCGCGCGCTACGACTATCTCTATTCGGCCCAGGAGCTGATGCCGTGGGCCGCTCGAATTCAATCGCTGATGGCGCGGACGCGCCTGTCGCTGGTGATCGCCAACAACCACCCGCGCGGCCAGGCCGCCGCCAACGCGCTCGAGCTCAAGAAACTGATCACCGGCGCGCCGATCGATGCGCCCGCGCCGCTGCGCGAGACTTTTCCGCACCTGGCCGCCTTGGCGGCACCGGCCGCCGGCCGATCGCCGGCGGAACTCGAACCGAACTCCGTGAAAGGAACGAAACCATGAAGCTCGGAGACATGCCGATCGAGGATTTCCGCGCCAGCGGCCACCGGCTGGTGGACTGGATCGCCGACTACTTCGATTGGTCGCTCAAGAACCCGGTGCTGTCGCGGGTGCAGCCGGGCGCGATCCGCGCCCAGCTTCCGGCCGCGGCGCCCGAGTCGCCCGAGCCGTTCGAGCGGATCTTGGCCGATTTCGAGCGCGTGCTGGTTCCCGGGCTGACCCAGTGGAATCATCCCGGCTACTTCGCCTATTTTCCGTGCGGCTATTCGACCCCGGGGGCGCTGGCCGATCTGCTGTCGACCGCGGTGAGCCAGCAGGCGATGCTGTGGCGCACCTCGCCGGCCGCGACCGAGCTGGAGCAGGTCACGCTCGAGTGGCTGCGGCAGGCGATCGGACTGCCGGACGGCTTCGAGGGGGTGATCTACGACACCGCCTCGACCGGCATCATCCACGCGCTCGCTACCGCCCGCCACCAGAAGGTCCCCGAGGTGCGCGCGCGCGGGCTCAGCGGGCGCGAGCTGCCGCCTTACCGTGTCTACTGCTCGGAGCACGCGCACTCGTCGGTCGACAAGGCGGTGATTACGTTGGGGCTGGGTCACGAGAGCCTGCGCAAGATCCCGGCCGACGACCAGCACCGGATGCGGCCTGACGCCCTGGCCGCGGCGCTGGCCGAGGACCGGCGCGCCGGCCGCGAGCCGCTGGCGGTGGTGGCGACCGTGGGCACCACTTCGTCGACCGCCGTCGATCCGGTGCCGGCGCTGGCGGATCTGTGCGGCGCCGAGCGGATCTGGCTCCATGTTGACGCCGCGTTCGCCGGCTCGGCCGCGATCCTGCCCGAATGCCGCTGGGCGATGGCCGGGACCGAGCGCGCCGACTCCTTCATCGTCAATCCGCACAAATGGCTGTTCACGCCCTTCGACCTAAGCGTCCTGTACTGCCGCAACCTCGACCTGCTGCGGGCCGCCTTCGGCCTCACGCCGGAATATCTCAAGACCAGCGAGCCGGATCAGGTCAAAAACCTGATGGATACTGGTTTCCAGCTCGGACGCCGCTTCCGCGCGCTCAAGCTGTGGATCGTGATGCGCTACTTCGGCCTCGAGGGCCTGCGCGCCCGGATCCGCGAGCACCTGCGGCTGGCCAGGCTGTTCGCCGATTGGGTCGATCGGGATCCCGGTTTCGAGCGCGTCGCCCCGGTGCCGTTCAGCGTGGTCTGCTTCCGCGTCGTGCCCGCCGGCATGACTGACGGGGCGGCGCTGGACGCGTTCAACCTGCGCCTGATGGACGCGCTCAACCAGACCGGCGAAGTGTACCTGTCGCACACCAAGCTGGGCGGCCGCGCGGTCCTGCGGCTCGCGGTCGGCAGCATTCGCACCACCGAAAGCGAAGTGCGCCGCGCCTGGGAGCTGCTCCAGAGCCTAGCGCGCTGACGGGGTGGCATGGGCCCCTTCGGCCGCCCATACCACCTGTCCCGCTCAGCTGCGCCGGGCCGAGGAAAGCTGTAAGCTCAAGCGCTTCGCGTAAGAAACCAACCTTCCCAGGGAGGAAGCGATGTCACGATCACGGAGTTGGGGAGTGTTCTGTGCGCTGCTGGCAATCCTGATTACGGGGGCCGGCGCGCCGGGCTCGTCGGCGCAGACCTCGGCCGAGGGCGGCGTCTATCCGAGCGATTGGATGCGGGGCCTGGAGTACCGTTTGGTCGGGCCGTTTCGCGGCGGCCGGGTCACCGCGGTCGCCGGCGTGCGCAGCGACGCCCGCACCTTCTACATGGGCTCGACCGGCGGCGGGGTTTGGAAGACCACCGACGCCGGCCTGACCTGGCGCAACGTCAGCGACAAAGTGCGGGAGGACAAGCCCCAGGAACCGGCGCGCCCGATGGGCGATCTGGCCGCGGCCGCCCCCGAGCCGGCGACCAGAGTGCGCGCGGGCGACGCCTTCGGCAGCGCTTCGGTCGGCGCGATCGCGGTCGCGCCGTCCGATCCCAACGTGGTCTACGTCGGGATGGGATCGGCCTGCATCCGCGGCAACGTCTCGCCGGGCGACGGGGTCTACCGCAGCACCGACGGCGGCGAGAGCTGGAAGCACATCGGTCTTGAACAGGCCGGCCAGATCGGCAAGATCCGCGTGCACCCCACCGATTCCGACTTGGTCTACGTGGCGGTTCTGGGCCACGCGTTCGGCCCCAACCCGGAGCGCGGCGTCTATCGGTCGCGCGACGGCGGGCAGAGCTGGCAGAAGGTCTTGTACGTGAGCGACAAGGCCGGCGCGGTTGACCTGGCGCTGGACCCGAACAACCCGCGGATTCTCTACGCCGCGACCTGGGAGGTGGTGCGGCGTCCGTGGGAGGCGATCAGCGGCGGAGAAGGCAGCGGCTTGTACAAGACCAGCGACGGCGGCGACACCTGGCGCGAGCTGACCGAGGGGCTGCCCGAAGGGGTCAAAGGCAAGATCGCGGTCGATGTCTCGCCGGCGCAGCCGGGCCGGGTCTACGCGCTGGTGGAGCACAAAGAGAAGTGGGGGCTGTATCGCTCTGAAGACGGCGGCAAGCGCTTCCGCTTGATCAACTCGGATCGCAACCTGATCACCCGAGCCTGGTACTACACCCATCTCACCGCCGACCCGCTGGACCCCAACACCGTCTACGTCAACAACGTCGGTTTCTGGCGCTCGGATGACGGCGGCAAGAGCTTCTCGCTGCTGCGGGTGCCGCACGGCGACAACCATGACCTC
>DASWHO010000127.1:0-18810 GCA_036398155.1 Acidobacteriota bacterium | reverse complement strand
AACCTGCTGCCGGGCACGAGCCAAGGGCTCAAGTGCGCGCTCATGTGTCTCAACCAGGCGCGCTACGGGATCGCCTTCGGCGCGGTGGGCGCGGCGATCGGCTGCTTCGAGGAGGCGGTCGGCTACACCGCGCAGCGCGCGCCGTTCGGCAAGTCGCTCGACCACTACCAGATCACCCAGATGAAGCTGGCCGACATCTTGACTCAGATCACGTTGGGCCAGCTGATCTGCTTTCGGCTTGCCGCGCTCAAGGACGCCGGCGCACTGCAGCCGGAGCAGATCTCGATGGCCAAGCGCAACAACTGCCGCATGGCGCTCGAGACGGCGCGCCGCTGCCGCGAGCTGCTGGGCGCCAACGGCATCACCTACGAATTCCATGCTGGGCGCCACGAGACCAACTTGATCTCGGTCGACACCTACGAGGGCACCTACGAGGTCCACACCTTGATCCTGGGCCAGAAAATCACCGGCAAGAACGCCTTCGACTGAACTAACAAGCTATGCGAGGCGAAGGAGGAAGTTTGTATTCCTTGCAGCTGATTTGGCACGAAGCGACTCGCGAGCATCGGGCGCGAGGCGCCCCAGGGGAGCGCGAGGGGAGCCCCCTCGCTTTGAAAGGAGCGCGAGGGGTGAAACCCCTCGCTTTTAGATGCATTCTCAATCGTTCGACGTGATTGTGATCGGCGGCGGGCCGGGCGGCTATCCGGCCGCGATCCGCTCGGCCCAGCTCGGCAAGCGCGTGGCGCTGGTCGAGCGCGAGGCGCTCGGCGGCATCTGCCTCAACTGGGGCTGCATCCCGACCAAGGCGCTGCTCAAGAGCGCCGAGCTGCTGCGGTTGATGCGGCGCAGCGAAGAGTTCGGAATCCGCTGCGAGAAGGTGGAGTTCGACTTCGCGCGGGTGGTGGGCCGCAGCCGCGAGGTCTCGGGCCGGATCGTCAAGGGCGTCGAGTACCTGATGAAGAAGAACAAGGTCGAGGTCTACGACGGCTTCGGCCGGCTGGCCGGCGCCGGCAAGGTGGAGGTGCTGGGCGAGGGCGGGACCAAGATCGCGACCCTGGCCGGCGCCGACATCGTGATCGCCACCGGCGCCCGGCCCAAATCGCTGCCCGGGATCGAGATCGACGGCCGGCGGGTGCTCTCGAGCCGCGAGGCGATGGTGCTCGAGACGCTGCCGGCCTCGATGCTGATCCTGGGCGGCGGCGCGATCGGGGTGGAGTTCGCCTACTTCTTCAACGCCTTCGGGGTCGAGGTCACCATCGTCGAGATGCTGGACCACCTGCTGCCGGTCGAAGACGCGGAGGCTTCCCAGGTGGTCGAGAAGTCATTCGCCAAGAGCGGCATCCAGGTGCTGACCAAGACCAAGGTCGAGGGTCTGGAGCTGGGCGAGGCGTCGGTGCGCGCCAGCCTGTCGGGTCCGCAAGGGCAGAAGACGGTGCAGGCCGAGCGCGCGCTGATGGCGCTGGGGGTACAAGGCAACATCGAGCAGCTCGGGCTCGAGGCCGCGCAGGTTCAAACCGAGCGCGGCTTCATTCGGGTCGACGCCAACTGCCAGACCAGCGCCGCGCACCTCTACGCGGTCGGCGACGTGATCGGGCCGCCGTGGCTGGCTCATGTGGCCACCGCCGAGGGCATCCTGGCGGCCGAGGCGATCGCCGGGCACCCAGTGCACCCGATCGACTACAGCAGCATTCCCGGCTGCACCTACTGCCAGCCTCAGGTCGCCAGCGTCGGACTGACCGAGGCCAAGGCGCGGGCCGAGGGGCGCGAGCTCAAGATCGGGAAGTTCCCGTTCCGGGTGCTGGGCAAGGCCCAGGCCAGCGGCGAGACCGAAGGGTTCGTCAAGCTGATCTTCGACGCGCGCTACGAGGAGCTGCTCGGCGCCCACATCGTCGGCAGCGAGGCGACCGAGCTGATCGCGGAGCTGGGGCTGGCCAAAATGCTGGAAGCGACCCGGCACGAGGTCCACCGCGCGATCCACGCCCACCCGACCCTGGCCGAAGCGATCATGGAAGCGGCCGGCGCCGCCGGCGGCGACGCGATTCACTTGTAGGTGTTCTAGAACCCGGCACTGAGTTGGATCGAAATCAAGCTCCGGTTCTCGATCGCAGCGTGACCCGGCGGCGCCGGCGGCGCGACCCTTTGATTCAGATGGGTCCAGTCGACTGTCAGTTTGAGATCATGACCTCGCAGCAGATAGTTGCAGCCGAGGCTGGCGATGCCGGTGTCGGGCTTGCCGCTCACGGACACTCGCTCATAGCGAGCGTAGGGTTGGAGCCGCCCGGGCCCCAAAGAGTTGGGTAGCAAGTAACCACTCTGCAGATACGAGAGACGGACCTCGTCGCCGCTCTCCAACCAGGTGTAGTTGATCGGCGCGACCGCGTTGTGGACTTCGGTCAGCGCGGCCTCGAGCGTCACCGCGCCGGCCCCGATGGGCTGATCCATGAAAACATCGAAAGTAACGGCGTTGTAGTCTCGCTCGCCGGTGGGACCGAGATTGCTCTGGCGGTCTGCGCCTGCTCCGAGCACCAGGACCCTCTTCTTGCCCAGGTAGGTGCCTTGATTGAACCAGGTGGTTTCCTTATCCCATAGGCTCCAGCCCAAGCGGCCGGCCCATCTCAAGCTGCTGGAAGGATTGCTGGCGCCGTCCAGCCCGTCCAGGATCCCAGCTCGATACTGCAGCGACCCGCCCAGCAGGTTGCCCCAAACGACCACCCCATCGTCGCGGCCGACTTTGCTGGGATAGAAGATCGCGCCGCGCACGCCGCCTTGCGTGAACGGCAGATCCAGCCCGAGCAGGCTGAAGGTACCCTCGGTGCCGAAGGCGCGGGTGAAGGGAACGTACATCCTTCCGAGTTGGATCTTGCAGCTCGGTGCAAGGTCCAAAGCGATCCAGCCGTCGCGGATCGCGAGGCCGCTGCCCAACCCTAGGGATGGATTGTCCAGGCCTTCTTGGCCCAGTCGATCGACGGCCACATGGGCGAAGTAGCTGACTTTGGGCGCGAGCGCGCCGTGAACGTAGAGGTAAACCCGCCGCAACTGGAAGTCCTCAAGATCGCTCTCGCCGTTCACCCCCTCGACCCACTGAAACCAGCCTTGAGCGCGGAGGCCGAGGCTCAGCTTACGCTCGAATTCCTTCCCGCTGGCAGCCGGAGCCAGCGACAAACCGAGACCGAGGCAAGCCGCGATGGCAGCGAGTTGCCATCGTCCTGCGCCTTGCTCTGGCGTGCCACGCACGTTGCCCCCCTGTCTGGCGCTCCGGGCGCCGGGAAAACCCGCGGTTCAGAACACCAGGACCTTTTCGGCTTCGAGCGTCCGCCGGGCCAGCTCCTGCAGGTTGCTCGGTTGGGCTCCGGGGATCAGCTCCTCGCCCTTGAGCCCGCGCGCTTCCATACAGCTGCCGCATAGCAGAACCTCTCCGTGGCGCAGGACTCCCCGCAACATCCGCTCCACGTTGTAGTAGCCGTCCGGCGTCTTCTGGCCCTGCTTGCCGCAGAGCACGGCGTCGCCCATGAGAAAGACACTGACCTGCAGCTCCTCCCGCTGTTGGGGCAAGCTCAGCGCCAGCCGCAGGCCGTTGTAGCAGCGCTCGGTGCCGTAAGGTGGGTCGTTCAGAATCAGGAGGATCTTGCTCACGGGTGCGGCTCCTCCCGGTCAGTCTGCCAGCCGCCCGAGGCGGCAGATGTGAACGGCAAGGTGAGCATCCACCCCAGGGTCTGGACCCGAGGCTGCTGGAACGCCTGCATGCCGATGGTCATCTGCAGGTGCCCGCCGCGCGGCTGAGCGCGATAGGTGCCCAGCAGCCGGTCCCACCAGGGCAGATTGAATCCGAAGTTGCTGTTGAGCTCCTCGAGCCGAACGGAGTGGTGCACCCGGTGCATGTCGGGGGTCACCACCAGCCAGCGCAGCCACCGCTCGGCGGCGTCGGGCAAGTGAACATTGGCATGGTTGAACATCGCCATCGCGTTGAGGATCACTTCGAAGATCAGGACCGCCGCGAGCGAGGGGCCGACCGCCGCCACCA
This sequence comes from Acidobacteriota bacterium, assembly GCA_036398155.1. GTDB lineage: Bacteria > Acidobacteriota > DASWHO01 > DASWHO01 > DASWHO01 > DASWHO01. The sequence continues at coordinate 14,789 of DASWHO010000127.1, read as the reverse complement.
CCGCCAGCTTCCAGAGCATCGAGATCAAGATCTCGACCGGATGGAAGCGCAAGCCGGTGGTGACGTCGAAGTCGAGGTCGGCGTGGTGGACCATGTGGAAGCGGCGCAGCGGCGGGAGAATGTGGAACAGGACGTGCTGCAGGTAGATCGCCAGGTCCAGCAGCACCACCGCCAGCACCAGCTCCAGCAGCGCCGGCCAGGCGAGGCGGTTGAACAGCCCCCACTGCTGCTGGGCGGCGGTCCAGGCCATACCGACCGCGGCGGCCGGAAACAGCCAGCGCAGCAGCAGCGTGTCGAGCGCGACCAATGCGAGGTTGGCGAGCCAGCGCCTGCCCTTGGCGGCGCGCAGCGGGCGCACCGACGCGACCACCTCCCACAGCGCCATGATGATCAGCGCGCCGCCGAAGGCGCCGAGCCGAATCGCGAGCTCGTGCTCTACGATCCAAGGGTGCATGCTTGAGGTCCCTCCACCACCTCGAAGCCGCGGGCGCGCCAATCCGGTATCCCATCTTCGAGCCGAACCGCCTTGAACCCATGGGCGCGGAGCAGCTCGACCGCGCGGACCGCCAGCACGCAGTATGGCCCCCGACAGTAGGCGACGACCGCTCGCTCCGATTGCAGCTCACCGATTCGGCGCTCGAGATCATGGAGCGGGACGCAGATCGCTCCAGGGATGTGGCCGGCCCGATACTCCTCCTCCGGTCGGACATCGAGCACCGTGACCTCACCGCGGCGCACCCGCCCGAGCAGTTCTTCCCGGTCCACTGCCTCCAGGCCTTCGCGCGCTCCGAAGAAGTCCTGGACGATCCGATCCATCTCCGCCAGCCGGCCATGCGCCAACTGCCGCAGGGAGCGGAAAAACTCCACCACCGCCGGATCGGCAACTCGGTAGGTCACGTAGAGGCCCCGCTTCTCGGCTTCCAGGAGTCTGGCAGCCCTCAGCACCTTCAGGTGCTGCGAGGTGTTGGCGAGGCTCAGGCTCGCTTCCTTCGCCAGCGCCTCCACCGTCCGGGGACTCTGGAGCAGCAGATCCAGCAGCTCCAAGCGCCTTGGGCTCGACAAGGCATGACTGACGCGGGCGAGTTGCCCGTAGATTGCGTCCTTGAACGTCCTAGAACTCACTTTAGTATTCAATTGATTACTATATTATAGCTTGAATGCCAAGTCAAGCCTCTAATGCAGCGGTTGCACCGATGGGGTGCCGTGGGCGAGCTTCGCTCCGCCCACGGACAACACCACGAAGCTGGAAAAGGTCACTAACGTCCAATCTCGTCCGTGGGCAAAGCAGAGCTTGCCCACGGCACCCAAAAGCGGGGCTTGACCCCGCTCCCCATGGGGGCCTTCAGCCGCCCATGGCACCCATTCAGAAGGGCGTTAGAACAGGAACTTGACCCCGAGCTGGGCGCGGCGCGGCTGGACGAAAAGCGCGCCGACCCCGAACGCCGACGAGGTCCCGATGGTGGATCCGATGTCGTAGAAAGCGTCGTTGTTGAGCAGGTTGAACACCTCGATCAGCCCCACCAAGTTGGCGTTGTCGGCGAACTGGAACGTCTTGCTCAGCCGGATGTCGAGCAGATTCACGGTCGGCGTTCTCAGGTCGTTGCTGCGCGGGAAGCTGAACACGCGGCGGCTGCCTTGGTCGAGTCCGGCGCGGAAAAAGGGCGCGTAGGGCGTGCCTTGGAGCACGTTCCAGTTGGCGCTGGCCAGGAAATCATAAGGGAACTGGTAGCTGAGCTGGCTCTTGAACATGTATTTGCGGTCGGCGTTGAGCAGCGCGTCAGCGTTGATGAAGTCGTTGGGGTCCTGGCCGAAGGTGCCGGCGCGGCTGTCCTGCGACTGGTTGGTGCCGCGCCCGCTGCCGGCATGGAGGCCTTCGGAGCGCGAGAGGGTGAGCGAGGCCAGCCCCTGCCAGTTGTGCGATAGGCGCTTGTTCACGGTCAGGACCAGGCCGCTGTATTTCTGATAGAACCCGGGCGGGTTGGTGAGCTGGAAGAACGACTCCTCGGGGTCGCTGGTCCGATTGAGCACCACGACATCGCGGTTGGAAACCGGATCGAACACGGTCACCGGCTCGTAGCTGCCGCCGATATCGAGCCGGCCGTTGAAGTCTTGCGACCATTTGTAGACATAGGTCACGCCCAGCGCGATCGTGTCGCTGAGCTGATGGTCGATCCCGAGCGTGTACTGGTCGGTGTAGGGGTTCTTGAGCTCCGGATCGATGCCGCGCTGCAGCGGCGGATCGTTGAAGAAGAACACATCGTCGTAGAGCCCGGTTTCGGGGTTGAAAAATGCGCCGGTGATCGGGTTGGTCGAGTTGGCCAGAAACTCCAGCGGGCCGGTCAGCAGCGCTTGATAGTAGCGCCCGTAGTGGAGCCGTAGCAGGGTGCGGCCTTCTTGATCGAGCTTGATGCTGGCGCCGAGCCGCGGGCTCACGGTGGTCCAATTGACGATCTCGCCGCGCCCAGGGATGTCGTTGCCGGTTTCGCTGACGCCGCGCTCGCCGTTCGGATCCAGCACCAGCTCGGCGTAGTCCGGCGACGTGCCGGTGCTGTGATCGAAGCGCACGCCGAGATTGAGCGTCAGTCGGTCGTTGAAGCTCCAGGAGTCGTCGATGAACAGGCCCAGCGAGGTCTCCTCGCCGCCATAGTGGAACGGCACCTGGTAGTAGGCGATGTAAGGCGCGCCGCCGTAGTCGTAGAGATAGGCGCCGCCGGTGTAGCCGCCGGCGTAATTCTCGCCGCCCTGGTTGTACTGCACGCCGAACTTGAAATCGTGATCGCCGTGCAGGAAATCGTCGGCGAACATCGACACTTTGCCGTTGAACTGGCTCTTCCAAATGGTGCCGTCATACCAGTAGATCGGGTTGACCGAGTAGTAACCGTAGGCGTCGTAGTGTCCCGGCGTGTTGTAGTCGCCGCTGATGAAGTCGTTGCGGTCGTTGCCGTAGAAGCCGGCGTAGCGGACCTCGTAGAAGAGCTTGTCGCTCACGATCGAGGTCCAGGTCACGTTGGGGGTCGGGTTGCTGCCTTTTTCGGCGAACGAGCTCTCGGGCGGCACGGTGAACGAAATCGTGCGCGGAATCGTGTAGTAGTCGTTGTGCAGCTGGCCGACCAAGGTGTTGTTCTCGCTGAGCTGGGCCGAGACCTTGAAGAAAATCCGGTTGTCGTCCTCTTCCTTGGGGAACTCGGGCGGCGTGCCCGGCTCGCTGAAATGCTCGCGGCGCGCCTGCAGACCGGCGAAAAACCAGACTTTGTCGCGCATCACCGGCCCGCCGATCTGGAAGGTGGCGTCGACGTACTGGTCGCGGTTGAAGCCCTGATCGACCACGGTGCCGTCGGGCCGCTCCAGCGGGATGGTGGTATTGGTGCCGGTCAAGGCGTCGCTCTGGTAGAAGAAATTGGCGTCGCCGTGAAACTCGTTGCCGCCGCTCTTGGTGACCACGTTGAACACCGCGCCCTGCATGTTGCCGTACTCGGCCGGCGCCCCGAGCCCGATGATCTCGATCTCCTCGATCACGTCGGTGTTGGGCCAGGGCCAGGCCGCCCCGGTCAGCGGTGCGGTCAGGTCGGTGCCGTCGAGCTGATACATGTTCTCGTTGCCGTTGGAGCCGTACGCCATCGAGCGCGAGGCGGTGTTATCGAAGCTCGACTGCGACACGCCCGGCGCCGACTGGAGCAGGTCGAAGAACGTGAAACGCGATACCGGGGTGTTCTCCAGGAACTCCTGGGTGTAGTTGGTGGTCACCTCGGTCGAGGTGGTGTCGATCAGCGGCGCTTCGCCGGTCACCGTGAGGGTCTGCTCGACGGTGGCGAGGGTCAGATCGATGTTCTCGGAGATGGTCGCGCCGACCGTCACCCGCAGGTTGGGCCGGGTCACGACGGTGAACCCGGGCAGGTTGAAGGTCAGCGTGTACGACCCCGGCCTCAAGGTCGGGAAGCGGTAGCGCCCTTTCTCGTCGGTGCTGGTGGTCAGCTTGCCGGCGATCAGCGCTTCGCTGCTCGCTTCGACGATCACGCCCGGCAGCACCGCGCCGGTTTCATCGCTGACGGTGCCCTGAATCGACCCGGTCAAGCGCTGCGCATGCGCGGTCGAGGCCAGCAGCAAGCTGGCGCCGAGTAGGAACACGAAATTGGTTCGGAGACGCATCGCACCCTCCCCCTGAAATCGGACTGGTTCCGGGTAGCGGCTCGGCCGCTGAAAGTGATGCCGCCCTGAGACTGGGCTGAAAGGGCCGCCGGCATTCGCGGGGCGCATTCGATCGGGTATCATCGGCCAGCTCCGGAGCGGCGTCAAGTTTCTCGGCGCCGGCGGCGGGGGCGATCTTACCGGCGGCGCGCCAAGGCCTGGTCGGCGGCGGACTCGATCTCGGAGCGGATCGATTTCTCGATCGGCTCCGGGTCCAGGCCTTCCTCGATCAAGAAAACCTCGTAGCAGCCGATCGGATCGCGCCGGCCCCAGTAGGCGAACGCCTCGGGCGGCAGCAATTTTCGGCCTTCAGGCTGATCGTGGGTGGCGTGGCCGCCCATGCGGAACGTCTGGGCCACCAGACAGGCCGGCCCGCCGCCCTGCCGGCAGTGCTCGGCGGCCAGCGCGGTCGCGGCGTAGACGTCGAGGACGTGGTTGCCGTCGCAGCTCCAGCTCGCGGCGCCGTAGGCGCGCGGCACTTCGGAGAGCGGCGCCCGCGAATGCTGCGCGTACGGCGTGCCGAGCGCGATGCCGTTGTCCTGCAGCACCACGATCAGCGGCAGCGACAGGGCCGCCGCCAGCCCCAGGCCTTCATGGAACTCGCCGGTGCGCACGCCGCCGTCGCCGCACCAGGTCAGCGCCACGCGCGATTCGCCGCGGGTTTTGAAGGCGAGCGCGTAGCCGGCCGCCACCGGCACCATCGAGCCGATCATGCTGATCGGCGGCACCACGCCGCGGCTGAAATCGCCGAAGTGCACATCGACCCCGCGGCTCGGGGAGTCGGCGCCGCCCAGATAGCTGCTGAAGATGTCGGCCACATCCATGCCGCGCTCGTGGCAGGCGCCGGCGTTGCGGATCATCGGCGCGACCACGTCGCCGCTCTGCAGCGCGTGGCAGGCGCCGATGGTGGTGGCCTCCTCGCCGGTGCCGAGCCAGGCCTTGGAGATCACTCCTTGTCGCACCCAACGCTGGAGCATGATCTCGTGCAACCGGTTGCGCAGCAGTCCGGCATAGAGCCGCAGGTGGTCTTCGGGACCGAGCCGCTGCAGGATGGCGGCGCGCTCGGGATCCGCGTTGATTCGCTCGCGAAAGGCGCGCTGGATCTCGGGGTCGGGCTTCCAGCCGACGTATTCGGGCGGATCGTAGGCCGGATAGCGCTGCACGGCGGGCTATTCTAGCTTGGCCGCGGATCTCCCGCGAGCTGGGCAGCGGTTCGAGATGCCGTCAGCTACAAGGCGGGCGCCGCGAGGAAAATGTAGGGGCGGGGCTTGCCCCCGCCCGTCTGTTTCCGCAAATCAAACGCCGAACGACTTCGCAGCGCCGCCGGGCGGGGACAAGCCCCGCCCCTACAGCTACGCTGGAGGAGCCCGAGCAAGCCCAGGGGCATCGAGAGTGGGGGCAATACCCCACACCCCCTGGCAGATGGCGGTAGATCCACCGCCCAGCCTCCGCGGCGGTGGACGGGGGGCCACGGGCTTAGGGTAAACTGAGGGTGGGAGGCGACCGGCAAGGCTTTTGGACCGGGCCCACCAAGTCTGCTCCGATGGCGAACGAGACACGGGCCCAGCTGATGGAGATTCTCAACGCGCGCTCGCGCACGGTGGGTTTGTTCACCGCCGAGGTCCAGGCCCTGCCGGCGGCGTTGGGGGATATGGTGCGGGTGCTGGCCACGCCCGGGTCGAGCGACGAACAGCGGCGCGCCGCTTTGGTGGCGTTTGCCGATCCGCTGACCCGGCTGCGCGAGAAGCTGGAGGATATCGAGGCCTTTTACCGCGAGCTGATGGCGGCCGCGGGGTTCGAGGTGGAACCATGATTTTCGATCCCAGTGAGGAAAACGAGCTGATCCGCGGCACGGTGCGGCAGTTCGCCGAGGAACAACTGCTGCCGGGGGCCCTGGCCCGCGACAAGGAGCACCGCTTCGCCGACAAACAGGCGCGCGCGTTCGCGGAGATGGGTTTCCTGGGGATGACGATTTCCGAGGAGTACGGCGGCACGCCGCTCGAGGATGTCAGCGAGTCGATCGTGATCGAAGAGCTGTCACGCTGCGACGCTTCGTTCGGCGTGTTCGTGGCGGTGCATTGCGGCCTGGTCAGCAAGACCATCGCGCGCTGGGGCACCGACGAGCAGAAACGTCGCTATCTGCCGCGACTCGCCAGCGGCGAGCTCTACGGCGCCTATTCGCTGTCGGAGTACTCGGCCGGTTCCGACGCCGCCGCGCTGAGCTGCCGCGCCGAGCGCCGCGGCGATCGCTATGTGCTCAACGGCACCAAGGCCTGGGTGACCAACGGCTCGGTGGCCGGTCTCTACGTGCTGATGGCCCGCACCGATCCGAACGTGTCCAAGGCCAAGGGCATCACCGCTTTCGTGATCGAGCGCGACTGTCCCGGTTTCCGGATCGGCAAGCTCGAAGACAAGCTCGGGATCAACGCCTCCGACACCGCGGAGCTGATCCTGGAGAACGTCGAGGTGCCGGCCGAGAACGTCTTGGGCGGCGAGGGGATGGGTTTCAAGGTGGCGCTCAACGCGCTCGATGTGAGCCGGATCGGGATCGCGGCCCAGGCGCTCGGCATCGCCCAGGGGGCGTACGAATGCGCCAAGCGCTACGCCGGCGAGCGGATGGCGTTCGATCAGCCGATCCTGCAGTTCCAGTCGATCGGCAACTACTTGGCCGACATGTCGACTCGGATCGAGGCGGCGCGGATGCTGACCTACCGAGCCGCCTATCTCAAAGGCAAGGGCGTCAAGCATACCTGCGAATCGAGCCAGGCCAAGCTGTTTGCGAGCGAGACCGCGATCTGGGTCAGCGAGAAGGCGGTGCAGGTGCTCGGCGGTTACGGCTACACCACCGACTTTCCGGCCGAGCGGTTTTATCGCGAGGCCAAGATCACCACCATCTACGAAGGCACCAGTGAGATCCAGCGGGTGGTCATCGCCCGCAATCTGCCGTAGCGGGTCCAGGGGAGCGATCGTTTGGAATCTCGAAAGGAGCACACCATGCGCTTGCGGGCTGGAATCTTAGGGCTGGTGATCGCCCTGCTGGCGGCCGGAAGTTGGGCCCAGGAAGGGCGGGGCCGCGGCCGGGCCAGCGGGATGGTCTTCGATGCCCAGACCAAGGCACCGCTGGAGGGGGTCAAGGTCGTCGCCAAGGCCGAGAAATTCACCTTCGAGCCGGATCTGGCCGTCTCCGATGCCGAAGGCAAGTGGACCATTCCGTTCTTGGGTCTGGCGGACTGGGAGTTCACTTTCTTCAAACCCGGTTACAAACCGTTCGCGGTGGTGATTCGCGTCAGTCAGGTCAAGGGCACCAAGCTGCCGCCGGTGCTCTTGGAGGTCGCGGAGGCGGGAGCGCCGGGCAGCACCGAGCAGCCCGGCGCGGCCAAGCTGGCCGAAGGGCAGGAGCTGCTGCGGCAAAACCAGTTCGAGGCGGCGCGCAGCGCTTTCGAAGCCTCGCTGGCCGAGGATCCCAATTCGCTGGCGGCGCACTACCTGATCGGCCAAACCTACAAGGGCGAGGGCAAGTTCGCTCAGGCGCTCAACGCCTACCAGGAGGTGTTGGCGGTCGACCCCACCAATCCCAGCGCCCTGCTGGCCGCCGGGGAGGTCCTGATCCGCAGCGGCAAGCTCGAAGAGGGCATGGCCAGTCTGAACAAGATGGAGTCGCTGGAGCCGGCCGACGCGGAGGTGCTCTATCCTCTGGGCGCGGACCTGTTCAACAGCAACGACATGGCGAGCGCGCGCGACGTGTTCGAGCTGGCCCTGCGCGCCGACCCCGAGCACGTGCCTTCACTGCTCCAGCTCGCGATCATCGAAGCCGCCGAAGGCAACAACGAACAGGCCAAGACCCACTTTCAGCGGGTCCTGGAGCTGGCCGCGCCGGACTCGATGCAAGCCGCCCAAGCCCAGGAGTTCCTCAAATCGATCCAGTAGCACACGAGCGACGGAGCACGGCGCGGGGGGCGGCGGAGCTGCCGTCAGCTGCGCGGCGCGCGAACGGCGAAAAATGTAGGGGCGGGGCTCGACCCCGCCCGAGCGGCGCCGCAGGAATATCTAGTAGAGACTTCTGGATTCCGGCTTGCGCCGGAATGACGGGGGCGCGGTGCCGGACGGCATCCGCACGGCACCCAGCCGAGACCAGCGCAGCGAAGTCGAGCGAAGTAGCAAAGCGCATGGCACCAGCAACCCAGCACGGCGCATAGGGCGGTGGAGATGCCGTCAGCTGCGAGGCGGGCGAAGAGAGCCCGACGGAGGCGTACTAAAGGTACGCCGGAGGAGGGCGAACGAGCCCAACGAAGCAGATGGCGGCAGATCCGCCGCCGGGCTACTGGAGGGTTTGGCGGAGGGTGGCGACGTCCGGCTGCTCCGGCTGGATCTGCAGCGACCGATCGAGCTTCTCTCTGGCCTTGTCGAGCTGCCCCATGCGCTGGTAGGCGCGCGCCAGGCCGTTGAGGATGCCGACCGACTCCGGCTGCTCGAGCAGCGCGCGCTCGAGATAGCGCACCGCATCCGGGTCGCGCTCCAGGGCGAGCGCGCTGCTGCCGGCCGCCCATAGCAGGTCGAGGTCGCGCGGCCGGTGCGGCAGCAGCTTTTCCGCCAGCTCGAGGGCGCGCGCCGGCTGCTGGTTGCGTGCCAAGATGCGCACCAGGGTGAGCTGGGGCTCGATCAGATCGGGCCGGCTCGCGGCGGCCTGCTCCAGCAAAGCGATCGCGCGCAGCGGCTGCCCGGCGCGTTCGAATTGATGGGCGAGCAGGATGTCGGCGCGCGGATCGCCGAGCGGCGGTATGCCCTTGAGGTAGCGCCACGGCTCGCCGCCGGGGTTGAGCACCAACTCGAAGGGCGCGGACTGCTGCAGCGCGATGCTGGCGCCGACCCGCTCCAGCGCGGCCTCGACGGTGTAGGAACCGGTCGCGAGGCCGGTCAGCGCAATCGATTGGACCACGGTGACCGCGCCGCCCTTGGGAATCTGATCGACCTGGTAGGCGCGCAGCGGTTGGCCGGCGCTGGCCCGCTGGTTGCCGGCGGCATCGCGCACGGTGAAGCGTAGATCGAGCTGATCCAACGGCAGCTTCGCGGCGCCGGCCGGAAAGAACAGCTGGGTCGCAACCAAAAGCGGCTGATCGGAAAGCCGCTGGCGCTCGATCAGCGGCGCGAGGAACAGCGCTCCAAAGTGGAACGGCTTGCCGCTCGAGGTGGCCGCCGCGGCGGGCTCCAGCGATTCGCTGCTCCGCGCCAGCAGCAGCGGTCCGAAGCCGGGCACGGTTTCGCTGTCCAGATCGGGGATGGTCACTTCGCCGCTGACCAGATTGCGCTGGCGGCTGACGTTGTTGAGGATCACCATATCGACCCGGTAGCTGCCGGGAATCAAAGGCGTGCGGCCGAGGTACTCAAACGGACGCCCCTGGAGCTGATCGGCCTCCGGCGCCTGAAACCGGATGTCGGCGCGGTTGTCGAGCGCTTCGATGACCTTGCCCTCCGGGCTCTTGATCTCGGCTCCGACCAGGGACAGGTTGGTATAGATCATCTTTTCGTACTGGCCGAAAGCCAGCTCGCCGGGCGCAATCTGGAATCCGTAGTCCAAATAGGTGCGCCCGTCCGGTCCCATGAACCAGTAGAACAGCGCCGGGTAGCGTGTGTTGGAGAAGAAATACTCGACCTCGACCTTGGTCTTGCCCGACAGCAGCCGCTCGGCGTAGCTGGTATCGGGCGGCTTCTGATTGGCGGCGTCGTAGATCTTGGACAGCACCATGGTGGCGAGCAGCGGACTGGGCTCGTCGGTGGAGCTCAGGTACGGGTATTCGCTCGGGATCGGGTTGTAGATCGCGTGGGCGATCTCGGGGTCGACATAGCGCTGGATCGTTTCGTACAGGTCATCGTAATTTTGCTTGTAGACGTCCGCGGTGGCCTTGACCAGATCGCGGATGCTGGCGGTCGAGGGGTCCCACAGCCGGAACGGCCCGACCCCGCGGTTCTGCCAGAACAGCAGATAGAAGCTGCCCGGCATCCCGTACTTGTTGTCGCCGATGAAGTGCCACATCTCCAGCGGGTGCACATATTGGCTGTCCTGGATTCGCTCGGTGAAGCGCGGCTTGCCGAACAGGATGTGAACCCGCCCGCGATCGGTCCTCCAGCCGGGCAAGCTGGTTTCGCGGCCCAAGAACTTGTTGGCGTAGCGCAGCCGCTCATAGTGCTCGGTTTTGAATTCATTCTCCGGCGTCCCCGGGGTCGGGTCGCGGACCAGCCAGAAGCCTTCGATGAAGCGATCGCGCTGCTCGTCGCCTTCGAGCCGCAGGAACACCTCGCGCTCGAAATCGGTGATGATGTAGACAACTTCCTCTTCGAGCCACTTTTGGTAATAGGGGCCGAGCGGCTGCGCCGGATCCTGGGCGCGCGCCGCGGCGCCCGCCAGCAGCGTCAAGCCGAGGATGAAGATCGAATTTCGCATCGAGTCTCCTTGGAATGGGGACCGGTATCCAATTTCCAGCATGGCCCAGGTCTGAACCAGCCCTGCCGGGAATTGGTACCAGTCCCCCGCTTGGTCGAGTCTATTGTACGACGCGGATCGGGGCGACGCTGTGAGCGCTCTTGCCGGCCAGCGTGTCGGTCAGCTCGACCACTAATTGGTAGTCGCCCGGAGTCAGCGGCGGCAGCCGCAGCTGCAGCGAAATATCGAAAGTCCCCGGCTCGACCTCGGGCGGCTGGCCGGTCAGGGCCACTTCCTGGATCGGGACCACCGCTCCGGACTCGTCGGAGCAGCCGAAGCGCAATTGGATCCGCGGCTGGCCGTCGGTGGGGTCGAGCATGAGATTCTGAGCCCGGAAGCTGAAGGGGTAGGCCTCCTGGTAGGTCAGGAGTGGAATGGCGTCCATCCGGCCGTCGCGGCCGCGGAAATAGTCCGGCAGGGCCTCGAACAGCGCGTCTTTAGCGTTGCCGTCGGCCGGACCCAAACCGGCCTGACGCCAGAGCGGAAAGAAGCGCCGCTCGAGCCCGCGGCCGATCAGCGGGCTCAGCACCAGTCGATTGCCTTCGGTGTCGGCCGGCGGCAGCTCCTGGGTCATGGTGCCGACGCCGCCGCCGTAGGCGTCCCGAATCACCAGGCGCAGGCGGTAGGGCTGGCCGGGCCGCACACCCAGCAGCTCGAGCAGCTGGAAGCCTTCGGCGCCGATGCGGGCGAGCTCGTCGGCCCGCACCTTGACGTGACGCTCGAAGAAATCGTTGAAGCGCCCCTCCTCATCCAGCGCGAAGCCGTAGGCCTCGATCCGGTAGAAGCCGTCCTCGTCGGGGATCCAGCCGATCAACGGCGCCTCCACCAGCACCGGCACGCTGAGCCGCTCGTCGCCGGCCCGGAAGGTCGCCGCCTTGACCTCCAGCAGCAGGCGCTGGTAGGGGACCTCGTCCTTGACGATGGCCTCGGCGAGGTGGAACTGCTTTTCCAAGCTGTTGTAGCGGACAAACGGCTTGTCTTCGTAGTAACCGGGCCGCGCGAACAGGTCGACCCCTTTGCGCGTGGTGCGTACGTTGAGCCGATGGTAGGTGCCCTCGCGCTTGGGGTCCTGCGGGTAGAAGCCGAGCACATAGTGCGCCCGCGTCGAGCGCAGCACATCTTGCAGCCCCTGGCTGAGGTCGTTGAGATTGCGATGCAGCTGCCCGCCGGTGGCTTCGGCCAGCATCAGCAGCGAGGTCTGCCCGGTCGACTGCGAGGGCGCGGCTTCGGATGCTTCGTTGCCGCCGCGCATGCGCGAGATCTCGATCGGATGGATCACCACCGAGTTGGCGGACAGGCGTTTGAGCACCAGGTCGAAGCGGTTGCGGACTTCGCTGTTGCCGAAGGAATATTCGGTCTCGACCAGGGCGAGGTTGCCGAAAGCGAAGTTCTCCATGTCCTTGGACATTTCGGCCAGGTTCTTGCCGGTCAGCGCCTTGTAGTGAAAGCCCTGCGACAAGAAGATCACGTGCTTGACGCCGCGGAACGTGCGCAGGCCTTCGGCCAAGGCCTCGAGCACGCGTAGGAAGTTATCCACATAGGAGCTGTAGCGCCGATAATCGGCCAGCTCGACCCGCTGGAACTGAACCGCGAGCAGCTCGGCGATCTCGGCCTCGGAGGCCCCGGCCGCCGAGGTCTCGGCCTGGATACGGGAGGATAGATTGCTCGCCTCCGTGACCTGCTCCAAACCCGGCGGGGCATCGGCGAGCAGAAAACCTCCGGGACCGCGCGCTTCGGTGGGCCAGCGAGTCAGGCCCAGGGTATCGATCGCATGGAAGGCGTTGGAGCGATCGGTGGTGAAATTGGCGACCAAGTTGAGCCCGTGGACCGGGGAGATGGTCGCCACGGCGACCAGATCCTTGGGCAGCAGCTCGTTGGTGACGAAGCTGGCGGCCACCGAGCGCGCCCGGACCAAGGCGAACGGCTCGGCGAAGACGGTATCGAACAGGATCAAGATCTGGCGCGGCTGGCGGCTCAGATCCTGTTCGCCGGCGGCGCTGGAGGCGCCGTAGTCGCGGAACTCGCAGACCGCGATCTCGACCTCTTGGCCGTTGTCCTTGAGCGTGAAATCTTCCTTGCTCAGCCCCTGAACCGGCTGGCCTTCGGGCCCGACCACCCAGACCGGCACCTCGACCAGCTCGACCTGCGATTCGAAGGTCAGCGGCTCTTGCGCCGCGGCGATCCATCCGCTCAGTCCGAAGGCGGCGAACCAAAGCGGCACAGCGGCGTGCGCGCGCCGAAGCCCGGAAGCTCGAAGCGAGGATGAGACTCTCGTTTCGGCGCGCATAGAGGGGCTAAACCTTGATGCTACCCCGTTGGCACAGCCCATTGCCGCCTAGCATCCGCCGATGACGGCGGCTTGTCAATGCCCATCCTCACCCATCCTCACACCATCCTCACGACCCGCACTGCCGCTTCGTTCGCTCCGGCAGATGGCGGCGAATCCGCCGCGGAGGTACAATCCCGGCGCGGACCAGAAGCATGGCAGCCCTCAGCCCCGGCATGGATGTGGAAAGCCATTGCGCGCGTTGCAAGATGGACCTGATGCATGTGGTGGTGGCGATGGTCGGTGTCGAGCCGCGCCGAGTCCGCTGCCGCACCTGCGGCGCCGAACATGCCTATCTTGCGCCGCAGCGCTCGCGAGCGTCCGCGCGCCGGACGCCGCGCGCGGCCGCCCCCGCTCGCGCTGCCAAACCGCGCAAGGCCCGCGCGCCGGAGATCGACACCTCGCGCTCGCGGCCCTATCGCGCCGAGCAGGCCTATCAGGAGGGTGAGGTTGTGCATCACCTCAAGTTCGGTTACGGCGTGGTCGAGCGGCGGCTGTCGAACCAGAAAATCGAAGTCCGGTTCGAGCTCGGCCCGCGGCTGCTGATCATGAACCGGGCGGCGCAGTGAGCCGACTGTAGGGAGGGTGTCCACTGCCGCGGCACGGCGATGACGCTGCAACTGCAAGGCGTACGCCAGGGACCAAGATGTAGGGGCGGGGCTTGACCCCGCCCGAGCGGCGCCGCGCAGGCTCCTAGGGCGCCTCCAGCACGACCAGCGGAGGAATAGCCTCTTCAAACTCGCCTTGGCGACCGCTGACCGGTTCGGTCAGCGTGACGCGCAGCGTGCCGCCGGCTTCGGGGCGTTCGACCAAGTATCGGACTTCGCGCTTCTGGTCTTGAACCGACTCGAGCTGAGCGGCGTCCAGCTCCACCCGCACGGTCTCCTCGTGACTGAAGGTTCCGAGCTCGATTCGGACCGCGACTTCGCCGACCTGGAAGCTGCCGACCTGCACGTAGGTGAGATCTTGCAGCGCGACCGCCGCGCGGATGTCGAGCTGGCTCTCGATCGGCTCGACCCGCACGTCGAAGCTCAGCTCGCCCTCCAGCGCGGCCTGCTTGGACCACAGCGCCCGGCCGCCCTGGCCGCCGGTGCTCTCCGCTTCGACCTCCCACAGAATCGAACGCTGGATGACGTCGTCGAGCGCGGGCCGAAAGGTCGAGGGAATGCGCTCGGTCGGGTCCGGCACCCAGAACTGCGGGTGCAGCGCGGCCAGCTCGCGATTGACCAAGTAGTAGCGCCCGGTGCCGTAGAGATCCGAGAACCAGAGCCGGAAGGTGATCGGCAGCAGCTTGGTCGGCCGCCGTTCATAGAACCATTGGATCAGCGGCTTGTTGAGCCGAGCATCCTGCTCGTAGCTCTGATAGGACGGCGGGCCGAAGATGATATAGACCTCGCCGCGGGCGCTGTCCCAACCGTTGTCGCCGCGGCGGAACTCGAGGTCGGCGACCTCGACCCGGCGCCAGAACTCATCGCGGTACTCGTTGCGTTCCGGATCGGACGGCGAAGGATCGCGGCGGGCCCAGAAGGCTTCGACGAATCCGAGCCGCTCCTCGGCGCTCTCCAGGCGCTTGAACTGTTTGACCTCGCCGCGGGTGAGCAGGTAGCGCATCGGTCCTGCGATCCAGTCCGAGAGATCGCCCTGGACCTCGGTCTCCGCGCTCCAGACTCGTTCCCCGGTCGGTTCACCTCCGGTCGGCGGCGCCAAAAGCGCAAGCAAGATCCAAGCGGCAGGTCGCATGGGCGGACCCGGCCAGTAAACCCCAAACGCGCACCGCTTGTCCATCGGGCGCTGCGGCGC
>DASWHO010000126.1:0-1504 GCA_036398155.1 Acidobacteriota bacterium | reverse complement strand
CGGGGAGCTGCTCTTGGGCCAGGCTTCCGGCCGCCGCTCCGATAGCGAGATCACCCTGTTCAAGTCGCTTGGTCTGGCGGTCGAGGATCTGGCGGCGGCCGAGCACGTCTATCAAAACGCTCGCAGCCGTGGAATCGGCCGCTGGGTCGAGTTCTGAGCGGAATGGCGAATCTGGCCGAGGTGCTCGAGGCGCGGGCGGCGATCCGAGGCACCGCGCTCAGGACCCCGCTGCTGCGGCTGCCGCTGGAGCAGGCGCCCGCCCAGATCTATCTCAAGCTCGAGAATCTCCAGCCGATCGGATCGTTCAAGATTCGCGGCGCCGCCAACGCGGTCGCCAACCTGGCGCCGGCGCGGCTCGCCCGCGGTCTGCTCACCGCTTCGGCCGGCAACATGGCTCAGGGGGTCGCCTGGTGCGCGCGCGCCCGCGGCGTGGCTTGCACCGTGATCGCGCCGGACACCGCGCCCCAAGCCAAGATCCGGGCGGTCGAACGGCTCGGCGGCCGGGTGCTGGTGGTTCCTTTCGAAGAGTGGTGGCAGACTTTCGAGCGCCGCAGCCACCCGAGCAGCAACGGCTGCTTCATCCACGCCTTCGATGATCCCCATGTGATGGCCGGCAACGGCACGATCGGGCTGGAGATTCTGGAGCAGCTTCCCGATCCCGACGCCGTCGTCATCCCTTGGGGCGGCGGCGGCCTGGCCTGCGGGATCGCGCAGGTGCTGCGCGCGCGCCGGCCGCAGTGCCGGATCTACGCCGCCGAGGTGGAGACCGGGGCGCCGCTCAGCGCCTCGCTCGCCGCCGGCTCGCCCCAGGTGGTGGACTACAAGCCTTCGTTCGTGGACGGCATCGCCAGCAAGACCGTATTCCCTCAGATGCTGGAGCGCGCGCGACGCCTGTTGGATGGCGCCTTGGTGACGACGCTGGAGCAGGTGGCGGCGGCGATCCGCATTCTGGCCGAGCGCAGCCACATCATCGCCGAAGGCGCCGGCGCCTGTCCGGTCGCCTGCGCGCTCGCCGGCGAGGCCGGCGCGGGCAAGGTCGTCTGCATCGTCTCGGGCGGCAACATCGATCTCGATCAGCTCTGCCGCATTCTGGGTGGACGGCTGTAAAAGCCGGCAGCTGGATCCGAGCGCTCTTGATCCGCTAACGCCAGGGCAGTCGGCCGCGGCCGCCACAGTTCAGATTGAGGGCATCGACCCGCTGCTCGAGCAGCACTTTGCCTTCGGCCACAGGCAGCGCCATCGAGCAACCGACCCGCGCGGTCCAGTTGTGCCAGCGTTCCAACTCGGTCCGATGCTCGCCGGACTCGGTGTGAACCTGCCGTCCGTGCACCAGCAGGCGCCGCTCGAGCAGTTTCGCCGCCGGTCCCGACGCGATCAGGACTTCGCTTCGATCGATTCGATCGAGCAGCGCCGCTGCATCGTCCGAGAGATGTTCGAGCTGCCACGGCTCGCGCGCGGTCGCGACGGCGAGCACAGCCGGCCAGAGATCGCGCTGAACGAAGGT
>DASWHO010000125.1:0-40545 GCA_036398155.1 Acidobacteriota bacterium | reverse complement strand
CGCGGCAGTCACCCGCGAGGATCTCAGCGGCCAACCGCCCGGCGGCTGGATCCCGCGCCAGCGGCTCAGCTTGGAGCAGGCGATCCTCGGCTACACGCTCGACGCGGCCTACGGCTCGTTCGACGAAAAGCTCAAGGGCTCGCTCGAGCCCGGCAAGCTGGCCGACATCGTGATTTTGCAGCAAAATCTGTTCAGCCTTCCGGCCAGTCGCATCGGCGAAGTCGAAGTCTGGCGCACGCTGGTCGGCGGCCGCGTGGTCTACTCAGCAGCCCAGCCCACGCCCTGATATGCGGTTCGAATGCTCATGGCATTTGCATCGGGTGGCGTAGAGAGGTCCAGGTGCGTCCGGCGTCGGTGGTCTTCCAGACCCCGCCGTCGGCCGCGCCGAAATAAAAAGTGTCCGGCTGGTCCGGGATCCCGGCGGCGCACATCGACCAGCCGGCCCGCACCGGACCGACCAGCCGCCAGCGCAGCTCGGAGTAGGCCTGCAGCGGAATCGGGGTGGCATGGGCACGCGCAGCGCGCCCATGGACGAGACCTTTTGCAGGATCAAGGCCGCCGGCGGGATCGGCACCTGAAGCGGCTGCGGTCAAAAGAACAATGCAGCACAGCTTCAAGGTCGCTTCACCTCGTGAACGAACCGGCGGCGTCTTCATGTTTGCCCGGATCATACTTCGCGAACCAGCCCATGATGTTGTCGGTCTTGGCGATCAGCCGGCTGGGACGGCCGGCGATGTAGTGGGGCGAGCCCGGCACCCGGACCAGCGCGGTGTCGATCTTTCTGAGCTTGAGCGCGGTGTAGAACTGCTCCGCCTCCCAGGTCGGAGTGCGCCAGTCCTCCTCGCCGACCATCACCATGGTCGGGGTTTTGATGTTGCCGGCCAGCGACAGCGGCGACAGGCGCCAGTAGGCCATCGGATCTTCCCAGGGCGCGGCCCGGATCCAGTGGCGCACCACGAAGGCGCCGATGTCGCCGGCGAGCGCCATGGTCAGCCAGTTGATCACCGGCTTGACCGTGACGGCCGCGGCGAATCGATCGGTCTTGCCCACGATCCAAGCGGTCAGGACCCCGCCGCCCGAGCCACCGGTGACGAACAGGCGCTTGGGGTCGACATATTTCTTCGCCACCACCGCGTCCACCACGCTCATCAGGTCGTCGTAGTCGTTGCCCGGATAGGCCAGGTCGATGAGCTGGGCGAACTCCTCGCCGTAGCCGGTCGAGCCGCGCGGATTGGCGTAGACCACGACGTAGCCCTCGGCGGCGTAGCGCTGGATCTCGGCGGCGAAAAACGGCCCGTACATGGCGAACGGCCCGCCGTGGATCTCGAGGATCAGCGGCCGCGAGCCGTCGGCTTCGAAGCCGGGCGGCAACGCGATCCAGGCCTCGATCGCGCGCCCGTCATGCGACGACTGGACCGTGATGTTCTCGATCTTCGCCAGCTCGAGGTAAGGAAGCAGGTCGTCATTGAGCGCGGTCAGCCGCTTCGGCTCGCCGCCGCGCATCACGGCCACGTCCGCGGGCCGGTCGGGGCTCGCGGCGGTGTAGGCGATCGCGCCGGTTGAGCGCGAGACCGAAAAGGCCCCCGATCCGTAGGGCCGCCCGATCGAAGTGCCGCCGAGATCGCGCACCAAGGTCGAGATGGTTCCGCTGGGGCTGATCGAGGCCAGCGTCATGTCGCCGTCGCTGTCGATCTGGGCGATGAGGTCGCCCTGGCGCCAGGCCACGGCGTCCACCGCGCAGTCATGATCCGCGGTCAGATTCCGGACCCCCGACCCGTCGCGGTTCATGACGTAGAGATCGGTCTGCTGATACGACTTGATCTTGTCGTCGTAGCCGAGAAAGGCGATGCTCTGGCCGTCGAGCGCAACGGTCGGAGCGAAATCCGGCCCGTCGCGTTGGGTCAGCGGCCGAATCGACAGATCGTCGAGCTTGACCACGTAGATCTCGCTTTCGATCGGATCGAGCTCGGCGTCCGGCGCGTCGTTGCCGACCACCAGAACCGTCCGACCGTCGAGCCACGCGGGACCGTCGAAATCGCGCTCGCCGAACGTGATCTGGCGCGGACTGCCGCCGTCACTCGATAAGACGAAAACGTGCTGCGCGCCCTCTTTGAGATACCCCGCGCCGTCGAACCGGAACTGCAGATCATCGAAGATCCGCACCGGCTCGTTCCACTTGGCGCCCTCCGGCGCCTTGGGCGGCTTGGCGAAGCTGGCTGCCTCGGCCGGCACGAACATGCTGAAGGCGATCGATTCTCCGTCCGGTGACCAGACCGGCGCGCTCGGCGCCTCGGCGAGCTGCGCCAGCGCAAAGCTTGCGCCGCCGTCGCGGTAGATCACGCGCAGCTGCGGCCGGTCGCCCTCCGTGCCGACATAGACCAGGCGCTCGCCGTCCGGCGACCAGCGCGCCGACGTGACCGACCCCTTGCCGGAGACCAGCGGCCGCTGGGATCCGCTTTCGACGTCGATGACCCACAGGTCGGAAGCGACCTTGTCCGTGAGCCGATCCATCGATTTTCGCTCGTACACGATGGTCCGCCCATCCGGCGAGATCTGCGGGTCGTCGGCGTATTCGACATCGAAGACCCGCTCGGCGGTAAACCGTTTGCGATCGGCATCCTGCTGAGCGAATACCCCGGTTGTCAATAGGCATGCCGCGACAACAGCAAGCTGCAGTTTCATCGTCCCCTCCTTGAAGAAACTTCCAGATTCTACTCCAAGTCCAATCGGGAACCCGCTCCCCCACCGCCTGGCGAGCGGCTCAGGATGCGAATGCATCGACACCTCCCAAGCGCCGCGGGTCTTTTGCTGGTCGTACTTCGAGAAGCGCTTGCGGTCACCGAGCCGAGCCGAGGACGGACTCCAAGCGGTCACCAACAGCGGCGCGGTCGGCGTTCGCAAGACGGCCAAGTTTCTTTTCGATAAGCCTGTTATCGATCGTGAACAGCTTGAGTCGAACGATGCAGGACAGCGCAAGTCCGGCCGCCGCGTGGTCACTGATCCTGTGATCGGCCGGCCAGGGCGGCTCAGCCTTGGTCGTAATCATGCAAAGCACGGAGTGGCCGGCGCGGTTGAATGGGCGATGGCTGACGACCAGGGCCGGGCGGAGTTTGGCACCGGGCCGTTCGCTGAAAGGGAAGGGAACCGCTACGACCTCCCAGCGATCACAGGTCACCGAACGCCTCTTCGTCTTCGGGCGAAGTCCACTCGTCCAGGGTTACGGAAAGGGCGCGGTGGAAGGCCGCATCAAACGGCTCGATTTTGCGCAGCACGACGGCATCGTCCGAGATCTCGAAGGACACCAGATCACCCGCGGAAGCCCCGAGCGCCTGCCGAGCCGCCTTAGGAATGGTGACCTGCCCTTTCGATGATATACGGCTGTACATTCCTACCTCCTTTACCATCCTACGGGTAAAGGTACATGTGAGGCTGGAGACAGTCAAGGAGGGCAGCGCAGCGGTTCCGCGTCAGCGCGGAAACCAACCTCGGCAAACACCGCATGTACCGCTAACTTAATTAGCAGGGCTTCGCCCTTGATATCGCCGCATGGTCCTGAAGGGGTGGCATGGGTGGCCGAAGGCCGCCCATGGGAGAGCTGCGCACAGACTGTGAGCCGGCTCGGCCTGATAGGGGCCTCGACCTGGTTGACAAAGATTGCCAAGATGATAAGCTCGAAAAGATGCCGACGCGTAACATCAACTTGACCGCGGAGCAGGATGCCTTCGTCGATGAGGTGGTCGAGGCCGGCGAATACCAAAACGCCAGCGAAGCGATCCGAGACGCGCTACGCGCGCTCCAGCAACGTCGACGCGAGGATGCGTTGAAGCTCGAAGCACTGAGGGCCCAAATTCACGCGGGGGTCGCTGCGCTCGAGCGCGGCGACTTCGTCGAGCTCGACGCTGCGGGCCTCGATCGCTTCCTCGCGCTCCCTTCGGCACGCCGCCGCAAACGCCATCGTTGACTCGATGGCGCGGTTTCGCCTTTCGGCTCCCGCCCAACAAGACCTCCAAACTATCCTTGCAACCAGCCGCGAACGTTGGGGCGAAGCCGGGCGGGCACGCTACGCGTCGCTGCTCGCAGCCGCAATCCGCCTGATCGCCGAGCGGCCATCGGCACCGACGACGAGACCGCGCGACGAGCTCGGCTCCGGCCTTCGCAGCTTCCACCTGCGGCACGCACGCCGCGGCCGC
Organism: Acidobacteriota bacterium; assembly: GCA_036398155.1. Taxonomy (GTDB): domain Bacteria; phylum Acidobacteriota; class DASWHO01; order DASWHO01; family DASWHO01; genus DASWHO01. The sequence continues at coordinate 36,355 of DASWHO010000125.1, read as the reverse complement.
GGTGTCCGCATTCCTACCCACGTCATCTTCTTTCGGTCGGTTGAGCAAGGTGTGATCGAGATCGTGCGCCTGCTGCACGAACACATGGATCCAGTCCGACACCTCGACCCGTCAGAACCTCGTGGCAAGCGACATGGCCGCTCACTCCGTTAGATCCCTCGTTCACTCGCCGCAAGGGGCAGGCAGCACTTTGATCGCGATCTCGCGCTTGAGCTTGCCATCGGTTACGCAGTAGACCTCGCCCATACCGCCTTCGCGCAGCTTAGCAGTGATCTCGAACCGGCCCAGGCGAATGCCGATCATTGCGCACATCACCTCGTCGAGCACGATGCGCGCGTCGGCGATCTCGTGCAGGCGGTTGTTGGGCTTGCGCTCGACGCAGCGGCGCAGCAGGCGATAGTGGCGCCCATCACGCACAGGCTTTAGAATGCCCAAGTTCTCGGTCAACTCGGCGGTGGGGTGAACCACCCTGAGTGAGGGGTGGCCTCCCGCCATCGACGACCGGGTCAAAGGAGGGCAGCATGCAGCGGAAACGGCGACTCCACGACGCAATCGTTGGCGTTCTTGTCACGGCGGGGGTGGCCCTGGGGTACTGGGGCAGTCCGGTTTGGCTTTGGATCCCAGGTGCCGTCGGCTTGTTGCTCATACAGAGCGGCTTGACTGGTTTCTGCCCCGTCTACTACACCCTCGACAAACTCGGCATTGGCGGGCAGGTAACCGCCACCGGCTAGGCAGCCGGGGTAGCTGCGGGTTCGAGCCGCTCCGGCGCCGCAGGCCCAGCAGCGTCCAGTCGTCCCTAGATCACGCGAGCGGATGGGGGGGGTCTTGACTCGATCCGTCAGTGAGGCGCAGCGCGAGCAGGGCGCCGAGCGCGGCGACCGCGCCGCTGGCTAGAAACAGCGCCGGAGCGCCGAGCACGTCGTAGAACACACCGCTCAGGTAGATCCCGACCCCCTGCCCGAGGCCGTAGCTGACTCCGTTGAGCAGGCTCTGCGCGCTGCCGCGCAGCTGGGGGCGCGCCAAGCGGTGCGCCAGGCCGATCATCGAGACGTGAAACGCGGCGAAGCTGAACGCGTGGAGCGCCTGAGCGAAGACCAAGGCGGCGGCGTTGCCGGTGGCGGCGCAGATCCCCCAGCGCAGCACCGCCAGGACCAAGGACAACCGGATCAGCCGCACCGATCCGAAGCGGCGCAGCAAACCGCCGGAGAAATAGAACAGCAGCAGCTCCGCCACCACCCCGACCGACCACAGACCGCCGATCGCGAGCTTCGAGTAGCCCAGGGTCTCGAGATGGATCGAGAAGAAGCCGTAGAGGGTGCCGTGGCTGGCCAGCATCAAAAAGGCGCAGCCGAGCAGGGTCACGAAGCCGCGCGACCGCAGCAGCGCCGAGATCCGGGGATGCTGCTCGGCGGCATGCGGCCGGCTGCGCGGCAACCCGATGCAGGCCAGCGCATTGCCGGCGAGCAGGATCACCATGAAATGCACCGCCCAGAGCCGCTTCGCGACATCGAGGATCTGGCCCAGCACGACCGTCGCCAGGATGAACCCGATCGAGCCCCACAACCGCACCCGACCGTAGTCGAGCCCGTGGCTCTCGGCTTGGTCCATCGCGGTCGCGTCGACCAGCGGCGAGGCCGCCGACCAGCAAACCGCGAACAGCGCCACTACCAACATCACTCCCATGAAAGATCCCGTCGCCCAGAGACCGGCGAAGCTCGCCGCGCTCAAGACGCAGGTCCACAGGATCAGCTCGTAGCGCAGGCGGTAGCGATCGGCGACCGCGCCCCACACCGTCGGCAGCAGCGCGCGCGCGCCCGGTACCAGCGCCAGGATCAGACCGATCTGGGCCGAGCTAAAGCGCAGCGAATCCAGATAGAGCGGGAAATAAGGCAGGTACGCCCCCAGCGCGCCGAACTGAAACAGGTAGAACCCGCTCAGCCAGAAACCGCTCGATGGTCGAATCGATCTCATTCGGGGAGAGGAAAAACACGTCGGCGCAGGTCGCGCAAGAGCTGGTGGGCGGCGTTGTAGCCGGGGGCGCCGGTGACCCCGCCGCCCGGGTGCGCGCCGGCGCCGCACAGGTACAGCCCGCGCACCGGCGTGCGGTACTGCGCCCAGCCCGCCACCGGGCGCATGAAGAAGAGCTGCTCCAGGCTCAGATCGCCGTGGAAGATGTTCCCCTCGGTCAGCCCGTAGATCCGCTCGAGATCGAGCGGGGTCAGAACCTGCCGCGCGATGACTGCGCCCGGCACGTTGGGCGCGAACTCGCCGACTTTGCGCACCACCAGGTCGCCCAGGCGCTCGCGCTGCCGGTCCCAGTCTCCTTCGCGCAGCCGGTACGGCACGTACTGCACGAAGCAGGTCAGGATGTGCCGGCCCGGCGGCGCCAGCGAATCATCGACGTTGGAAGCGACCACGCAGTCGACCCAGAGCTGCTCGGAGAGCTCGCCCAGCTTGGCCTGGTCGTAGCAGCGCTCGGCCTGCTCGAGGGTCGGCGCCAACGTGAACAGCGAGCGCCGCAGCGGATCGGCGTCGGCCGGCATGCCGCTTACCCGCGGCTCTTCGCCGAGCACCAGATTCACCTTGGCACAGGGGCCGGCCATTCGAATGCCGCCGATCGCGGCGCGAAACGATTCGGGCAGCTCGTTCGCTTCCAGCAAACCGAGAAACGTGCGCTTGGGATCGGCGTTCGAAAGCACGGTCGCGGCTTCGATTTCCTCGCCGCTCTCCAGCGCCACGCCGCCAGCCTGACCGTCGCGGACCACAATCCGCGCCACCGGCGCCGCGGTGCGCAGCTCCGCGCCGTGCGACCGCGCCGCGGCCGCCAGCGCCTGCGTGATCGCGCCCATTCCTCCCAATACATGACCGAAAAAGCCTTGCTGCTCGTGCTCGCCGCCGCTCAACAAGTGAAACAGCAGCCCGAACGCCGTGCCCGGCTGATAGGGGCCGCCGTGCTTGCCGTAGAGGCTGTTGGCCAGAATCAGCCGCTTGGTCTTGTCATGCTCGAAGTCGCGATCGAGCAGCTCGCCGAGGCTGCCGGTCATGAACGCAAGCAGATCGGTGATCTCCCGCCCGCGGATGCCGCGGAAGCGGCGCAGCAGGCGCCACTTCTCCCGCGCCCCGTTCAGGCCGCGCGCGTCGAGGTCGGGCGGAGGCTCGAGGTAGAACGGCTGCAGGTAGCGCGCCAATCGCTTGAGCCGCTGCTCGGTGGCGAGAAAAGCCGCGGCGTCGCGCGGCGCGATCCGGCGCAGCTCCTCCGCGGTGCGCTCCGAGCTCGACCACCACGGCAGCACGGTGCCGTCCTCGAACGGGACTTGGAGCGCCGGCTCGCACGGCACCATCCGCAGCCCGTGATGCGCCAGACGCAGATCGCGGATCACCTCGGGCCGCAGCATGCTGGCGATATACGAGGTGGTGGAGGCGCGGCAGCCGGGCGCGATCTCCTCGGTCACGCAGCAACCGCCGAGGATCGCGCGGCGCTCCAGGACCAGCACCCGCAGGCCGGCGCGGGCCAGGTAGGCCGCGGCGGTCAAACCGTTGTGGCCGCCGCCGACCAGAATCGCGTCGTAGCGTCTCGAGCCGATCGGGTTCATGGAGCGGGCTCGGCCGCTCCGTGCTTGTAGTACTCGTAGGCCGACATCGGCTGGTCGTAGTCGATGCGCCAGGATCGCTCGCTCTCGGGCCGCTTGCCGAGCGCGCGCGCCATTTCGCGCACGTGCGAAGCGACCGAGCCGCAGCACGAGCCGATGAACTGGATCCCCATCGCCTGCGCCTGGCGCGCATATTCGCCCATCGCGCTGCGCGAGAGTTGCAGCGGCTCGAGGTCGTGCGGAAAAGCCTCGAGCGAGGTGAAGTCGGGTTGGTCGGCCGGCGTGGCGTAAGCCGCCGGCTGGCAGGCGATCGGGCCTGAAACAGCGGCTCGGATCTGCGCCATCAGCGGCAGGGTGTGCTCGGGGTTGCGCAAACAGTTGATCCCGACGATGTCGGCGCCGGCGTCGACCAGACGGCGGGCGCACTCGGCCGGATCGTGGCCTTCGTAGGCCAGCGGCTTGTTGTCGAACGACATGGTGATCATGACCGGCAGGCCGGTCTGCTTGGCGCGCTCCAGCGCGAGCAGCGCCTCGCCCAGCCAGGCGTAGGTCTCGCCGATCAGAAAGTCGACTCCCTCCTCCATCTGAACCCGGAGCTGCTGGTCCACCGCCCGCCGCACCCGGTCGGCCGAAGCCGGGTCCTTGGGATCGTAGACCCAGGTCAGGCTCAGGTTGCCGGCGATCAACGCCGAGCTTCCGGCCGCGGCCTGCTTGGCGATCCGCACCGCGCTGCGGTTGATCTCGTCCACCTTGTCTTGGAGGCCGACGGTCGCGAGCTTGTCGGCGCTGGCGTAGAAGGTCAGCACCTGCAGCACCTCGGCCCCGGCCTTGAGAAACTCGAGGTGGAGCTGGCGCAGCGCCTCCGGATTCTCGATGCAGACTTCGGGGGTGAACGGGCCGGCCTGGACGTGGCCGCGCTTTTCGAGCTCGAGCAGATAGCCGCCGTCCCCCAGGACGCAGCCCTGCTGCAAGCGCTCCAGAATCCCCTGCTGCATCCCTGTTCCGCCCCCTGCCGGACTGTCTTTTGCTCCACCGGCGCGATCGGCCCAGCAGAATGGCAGCGCCTCTGGGCATATGCAAGCACGCCGCCCCGATGTACAGGGGGCGGCGTTTGCCCGGCCCGGCCGGCCGCCACGGCGGCCATCCATCGTCGACCCAGACGGTTGCGCGTCACGCGCCGATGTAGGGGCGGGGCTGGTCCCCGCCCGATCGCCGGCCGCTGCGCAAATCGACCGCCGATTCACATGGTTGCGCCTCTCGGGAGGGGACAAGCCCCTCCCCTACATTTTCATCGACAAGTCCGGTGGCTGCTGGAAAGCGGCGGCGGGCTCGGCCAGAATATCCCTCGTGGCCAAGCACACCACCGAACGCGCCGAACGGCTGACGTACGCCAACCGCCAGCTGGCCGCGCTCAACCAGGTCTCCAACAGCCTGACCCAAATCCACGACGAGGAGCGGCTGCTCGAGGCGGTGCCGGAGCTGCTGACCAGCAGCCTGGACTTCGACCGGGCGGTCTTGATGCTCGAGCAGGAAGGGCAGCTGGTCCTGCGTTCGCTGTGCTTCCCCAAAGACACGCCCGAGCTGACCGGGAATTTCCTCAAACGTCTCGACGACCCCGACTACGTCGTCCCGCCGCACTTCCGCAAGAGCCTGGAGAACTGCGAGACCATCTTCATCGCCGACCTCAACGCCGATCCCAACTGGCCCAAGCAGCCCGGCGAGGTGATTCGCACCAAGGCGCTGCTGATCACGCCGATCAAGGCCGGCGGCCAGGCGGTCGGGGTGGTGGTCGGCAACCTGCAGCATCACCAGCGCGAGATGGACGCGCAGGACGTGGCCCGCTTCGAGATGTTCGCCAACATGGTCGGGCTCGCGCTCGACAACATCCGCGCCTACCAATCGCTCGAGCGCACCGTGATCGAGCGCACGCGCTCGCTGGAACAGGCCAACCGCGAGCTGCGCGAGAAAGCCGCCGCGCTGGAGTCGACCACCCAGTCGCTGGAGAACGCGAACCGCCAGCTCGAGAGCTCGGCCCAGCAGCTGCGCGCCATCATCGAGGCCTCCCCGATCCCGCTGATCATCACCCGCGTCGGTGACGGCCGGATCCTCTACGCCAACGAGCTGCTGGGACAGCTGCTCGGCACCACCCCGCGCCAGTTGATCGGCCGCAACGCGGTCGATCTGTACTGCGATGCGGCGGAGCGGGCCCAGATCATGGCCCGCCTCGGGGCAGAGAACAAGCTCCACAACCAGGAGGTGCGGCTGCGCCGCGCCGACGGCGCCGAGATTTGGGTGATCTATTCCGCCGTGACTACCTCGCTCGAAGGCCATCCGGTGGTAATCGGCGGGCTCCACGACATCCACGACCGCAAGCGTGCCGAGGAAGCGCTGCAGCGATCCGAGCTGCGCTTTCGTTCGGTGGCGCAGTCGGCCAACGACGCGATCATCTCCGCCGATCAGGAAACTCGCATCGCGTTCTGGAACAACGGCGCGCGGCGCATCTTCGGCTACGAAGCCGAAGAGATCCTGGGCCAGCCGCTCACCAACCTGCTCCCGGAGCCGCTGCGTCCGGCGCAGAGTAGGCTGCTGCAGCGGCTCGCCGTCGCCAAGCGCTCGCGCCGGCTGCGGCAAGCGATTCAAGTCGAAGGCCGCCGAAAGAGCGGCGCCGCCTTCCCGATGGAGCTCTCGCTCGCCACCTGGCACAGCGCCGAGGGCACCTTCTTCACCGCCATCATTCGCGACATCACCCGGCGCAAGAGCGCCGAAGCGGCGCTGGAGAAGCGGCTGCGCTACGAAGAGGGATTGGCGGCCTGCTCCCAGGCGCTGCTGACCCAGACCGAGCGCCATCAGGCACTCGCCGAAGCGATCCAACATCTGCTCAAGGCGTCGGATGTCAGCCGAGTTTACATTTTTCAGAATTTCGAAGATCCGCAGGACGGCCTGTGCATGCGCCAGACCCATGAGGCCTGCGCCCCAGGCGTGAAGCCCGTGATCGACAACCCGCAGCTCCAGCGCCTGCCCTATCGCGACGGCTTCGAGCGCTGGCGCGAGCTGCTCTCCAACGGCAACGCGATCGGCGGGCTGGTCGCGACCTTTCCGCCCGAAGAGCGCGCGATCCTCGAGCCCCAGGGGATTCGCTCGATCCTGGCCTTTCCGCTGACCGTCGCCAGTCGCTGGTACGGCTTTATCGGATTCGACCAGCTCGAGGCGCAGAAGTGGAGCGCGGCCGACGCCTGGTCGCTGCGCACCGCGGCCGAGATGATCGGGGTCTACATCGAGCGCAGCCGGGTGCAGAAAGCGCTGCGCCAGAGCGAGGAGCGCTTCCGCGGCCTGGTCGAGAACGCGCACGACATCATCTATTCGCTGACCCCCGAGGGGATCTTCTCCTACGTCTCACCCAATATCCAAGACTTGCTCGGCCATCCGGCGGCGGAGGTCCTGGGCCGGTCCTTCATTCCTCTGGTGCATCCGGACGATGTCCAGCCGTGCCTGGAGTTCCTGCGCCGGGTGATCGAGACCGGCCAGGCCGGCAGCATCGAATACCGGGTGCTGCACAAAAACGGCGAGTACAAGTGGCATGCCTCCAACGGCTCGGTGCTGCGCGACGAGAGCGGCAAGGTGATCTCGTTCATCGGCGTCGCACGCGACATCACCCAGATCAAGGAGGTGATGGCGGACTTGGCGCAAGTCAATCAACATTTGCGCGCGACCCAATCGCAATTGGTGCAATCGGAGAAAATGGCGGCCTTGGGCATGCTGGTCGCCGGCGTGGCACACGAGATCAATACGCCGATCGGCGCGATCCACAGCACCCACGACACCATGGTGCGGGCCTTCGAGCGCCTCACCGATCAGCTCCGGGCCCGGCTGCCGGACGCGTACGAGCGCGACCAAGAGCTCCACAACACCCTGAGGGTGATGCAGGATTCCTGCCGCATTCTCGAGACCGGCAGCAATCGGGTGGCGACCATCGTGCGGCGCCTGCGCAGCTTCGCCCGTCTGGATGAAGCCGAGATCAAGCTCGCCGACATCCACGATGGGCTGGAGGACACCCTGGCCCTGATCCGCCACCAGCTCAAGGACCGTATCGAAGTGGTCAAGCGATTCAGTGCCATCGAGCCGATCGCCTGTTATCCGGGTCGGCTCAACCAGGTATTTCTCAACATCCTGATGAACGCGGTGCAGGCGCTGCCGGGACCGGGCCGGATCACCGTGACCACGTTCCAGCGCGACAACCAGATCCATATCGCCATCCAGGACAACGGCTGCGGCATCGCGCCGCAGCACCTCGAAAAGATCTTCGATCCGGGCTTTACCACCAAAGGCGTGGGAGTCGGCACCGGTCTCGGACTCTCGATCTGCTATCAGATCATGCAGGACCACCACGGCGAGATCCGGGTCGAGAGCGAGCTCGGCAAGGGCACCACCTTCACCCTGATTCTGCCCGCCGATCTCGAAAAGCGCCTCGAAGGCATCTCGCTGTAACACCCTTCCCCTCCGGACCCGCAGTCTCTAAAGGAGAGGGGCCGGTGTAGGGGAGGGGCTTGTCCCCTCCCGTAATGCGCGGCAATGTTAATCAGCGCTGCCAGTGTGTTCTCGAAGCCCGCTTGGGCGGGGGCAAGCCCCGCCCCTACGTCCCATGCACGCGAGCGGTGAGGGGAGTTAGCCGAAGCGGGTCGGATCGAATCGGGCGATCGGGTGGCGGGTCGAGCCTTGGGTGGTCAGATCGGCGAGGATCTCGCCGACCACGCTGGCGAACTTGAAGCCGTGTCCGGAAAAGCCGGCCGCGATCGCGACCTGCGGATGGCGGGGATGCAGGCCGATCACGAAATACTCGCCGGGGGTGTTGGTATACATGCAGGTGCGCGCGTCCAGCAGCGCGCCCCGGAGCGCCGGGATGCGATCGCCGATGTGCGCCCGCATCTCTTCCACCTCGTCGGCGCCGACCTCGCGCTCGATGCTCTCCGGTGTGCACGGCCTGCCGCCGTAGTGAATCGCGACCTTGACACCGCCGCCCGGACCGTCGGTCGCCGGAAAGCCGTAGAACAGCCGGGTCCCGGCCGGCTCCCATAGGTAGACCGGAAAACGCTCGGGCAGGAACGGCTCGACGCCGCCGAGCGGATCGAACCAGAACATCACCTGCCGGGTGACTTCCAGCGGCAGCCCCAGATCGGCGAGCAGCTCCGGAGCCCAAGCTCCGGGAGCCAGCACCAAGCGGCGCGCCCGGTAGCGGCCCTGCGCGGTTTCGACCTCGACGCCGCCGGCCGCGCCGCGCGCGCGCCAACCGGAGATCGGCTCCTCGAAATGCAGCTCCGCGCCCAAGCCGCGCGCCTGCTCGAGATAGGCGGCGACCGACTCCTCGGGCTTGAGATAACCGGCTTGGGCTTCGAACAGCGCGACTATATCGGGCTCGGGGTTCAGCGCCGGAAAGCGGCAGCGGATCTGCTTCGCATCGAGCAGCTCGAAGGGAAGCCCGTGCAGCTCGGCGCTGCGCCGGCTGCCGGCGACCAGCTCGCCACCGACCGGCCCCAGCATCAAGCCGCCGGTGACGGTCAGAAGGCGCCGGCCGCTGTCGCGCTCGATCTGGCGCCACAACTCGTAGGCCCGCAGCAGCAGCGGGACGTAGTCGGGGCCTTCATAGTAGGCCAGCCGGATGATCCGCGAGCGGCCGTGCGACGAGCCGCGATCGTGGGCCGCTTGGTGGCGCTCCAAGCCGAGCACCTTTTGGCCGCGGGCGGCGAGCTGACACGCGGCGGCGCTGCCCATGCCGCCGAGGCCGACTACGATCACATCGAAGCTCGAGTTATCTCTTCGGCCAGCCACCCCTCACCCCGACCCTCGGTTTAGGGAGAACTGCCCTCCAAGGGGAGATAGAGATTCTTTTGCGGGTGGCATGGGCGGCCGAAGGGCGCCCATGGTCGACCTCGGCATGCTCAAGGCTGGTCTCGAAGAAGGCTCTCGACCGCGGAACGTACCTCGGTCTTCCGAGCCGCCTCGACCATGGGCGCGCTACGCGTGCCCATGCCACCCAATAGGCAACGCTGTCCCCCACAGTGATTCCGTTCTTATGAGTCCCCAGATCCAGAGGGAGAGGGGGACGTGACGGTGATCGGCAGCGGACAGCTGATCGGTCCGAAGCCGGTGGGATCTGCCGGGTCCAAAATCGCGCAGGCGCCGTAGATCGTCACCCCGATCAGCGCCGGATCGGCGGGGATCACGATCCCCAGCGCGGCGCCGCCGGACGGGTCGAGCACGCCCTCCGTGCCGAGAAAGATCGAGTTGGGCGCGAGCGAGAACTCGAGCAGCGCATCGAAGTTGAGCGGGATCCGGCGTCCGTCCGCGAGCAGGATGCCGGGCTCGGCGCCGAGCGCGTAGCCGCAGGCGTAGGGGCGGCCGGCGTCGGCCGCGCTGCTCAGCTCCAGCGCCGCGGTGGTGCCGATGGCGGGTATCGAAAGCAAGGAGAGCCCGGGCGGCGGTTGGACCGGCACGAGCTTGAAGATCTCGCCGCCGCGGTCGACGATATAGAGCTCGCCGGCGCCGTCTTCGCCGAACGAGCTGATCGCGTCGATGCTGAGCCCGCCGCCGGGCGCGAGCTCCGCGGTGCGCTCGCGAAAGTCGCTGACCACTCCGCCGACCAAACGAAAGCTCCAGATCCGAGCGCTGCAGAAGTCGGCGAAAAAGTACGTGCCTTGCAGCTCCGGGATGGCGCAGCCGCGATAGACGAAGCCGCCGGTGATCGAGCAGCCCAGCGCGTGGCTGTAGTCGTGCACCGGCAGGCTGAGCTGCGGCGCGTTGCAGACGCAGCCGCTCAAGCCGGTGCATTGGCTGCCCTCCATGCAGCGCCAGCCGTAGTTGGCCGCGGCGGCGCCGGCCGGCTGGACGTCGACCTCTTCGCGGCTGTTCTGCCCGACGTCGGCGATATAGAGATCGCCGGTCAGCCGATCGAAGCTGTAGCGCCACGGGTTGCGCAGGCCCAGCGCCCAGATCTCGTCGAGCGGATCGTCCGGACCGACGAACGGGTTGTCGGGCGGGATGCCGTAGGGCGGCCCCTGGTCGACGTCGATGCGCAGCATCTTGCCGAGCAGGACCCCGGGATTCTGGGCCCGATTGCCGGGATCGTTGGCGCTGCCGCCGTCACCCAGCCCGATGTAGAGATAGCCGTCGGGCCCGAACGCCAGGTTGCCGCCGTTGTGATTGGCGAACGGCTGCGCCACCGTCAGCACCACCTGCGCGCTGGCGGGGTCGGCGCGATTGGGATCGGCCGAGACCCGGTAGCGCGCGATCACGGTGGCGCCGGAGTTGTCGTTGTAGTTGACGAAGAAAGTCCCGTTGCCGGCGTAATCGCGATGAAACGCCAGGCCCAGCAGCCCGCGCTCGCCGCCCGCGTCGGTCACCAGCGAATCGAGGTCCAGAAACGGGACCGGCAGAACCTGACCGCTTCCCAGCAGCACGATTCGGATCTGGGCGCTGGTCTGCTCCAGAACGAACAGGCGCGTGCTGTCGCCCGGCGGCGAGCCGGCCCAGGTCGGCTGGTCGAAGCCGGACGCCACCCGGACGGCGGCGAGCTGTTGAGCGGGGGCCGCGGCGGCGCACGCGAGGGCGCCGAGCCAGAGCCAGAGCCTGCGGCGCACGGCCCGGCTCCTCGCGCCCGCTGCGCTACTCAAGCTCGGCGAGGAAGATGTTGGTCTCGCCGCGCTGCTTGCCGAGCCGGTTGGAGGCGAACACCAGCCGCTTGCCGCTGGCGTCGAACATCGGAAAGCCATCGAAGCCCTGGTAGGTGGTGAGCTGCTCGAGCTCGCCGCCGTCGTCGCGCACCAGGAACAGATCGAAATTGCGACCTTGCGGCTCTCTGTGATTGCTGACGAAGATGATGCGCCGGCCGTCGGGATGGAAGTAGGGCGCGAAGTTGGCCCCGCCCAGGTCCGTCACCTGGCGCTGGCCGCTGCCGTCGGCGTTCATCACAAACAGCTCCAGCTTGCCGGGCCGGATCTGGTGCTGCTTGAGCAGGTCGAAGTAATCGTCGCGCTCCGCCCCGGCGGCGGGCCGGGCCGCGCGCCAGACGATGCGCCGGCTGTCGGGCGAGAAGAAAGCGCCGCCGTCGTAGCCGGGGGCGTCGGTCAATCGCTTGGGGTGCTCGCCATCGGGCCCCATCACATAGAGCTCCAGATCGCCGTCTCGCACCGAGGTGAAGACGATCGCCCCGCCGTTGGGAGCGATGGTCGCTTCGGCGTCGTAGCCGGCCGTGTCGGTCAGCCGCACCAGATCGCTGCCGTCGGCGTTGGCCTTGAAGATGTCGAAGCCGGGATCCAGCGCCCAGACATAACCCTGACTGAAGTCCGGCCGCGGCGGGCAATCGGGCGCCGCCAAATGGGTCGAGGCGTAGAGGATCTTCTCGCCGCCCGGGTAGAAGTAGCCGCAGGTGGTCTTGCCGCTGCCGGTCGAAACCAGCCGCGGCTCGGCGTCCACGGATTCGAGGTCGACGGTGTAGATCCGGTCGCACGGATAGCCGTCGCGGGTCGATTGAAAGATCAGCCGATCGCTTTCGAACGACCAGTAGGCTTCGGCGTTCTCGCCGCCGAAGGTGAGCTGGCGCAGGCTGCGGAAATGGCGCTCGCCGGGGTAGATGCCGCCCTTCGGTTCGGCCGGGGCGCTCTGCGTCGCCGGACCCTGAGCGCGGCCGATCCAGGCGACCGTCATCAGACCGGCCAGGGCAAGGACTCGTCGGAGGGTTTTCATGGAATCGATCGCTCCTAAGTGCAAATCAGAACAGCGAATCCGCCGCCACCGCCCGCGGCGGCATTCGACCGGGCGGCTTCGGCGACAGCCAAACCTTGAGCCGCAGGACGCAGGGCCAAATCCGATCGCGGGTGCAAGCGGCGCAGGCCAGCTTCACCCGCCGCCGATAGCGGAAGGTACGGCGGCATCGAGGACACTCATAAACATAGCGGAACGGGCGCGGCAGCGCCTGACTGTAATCGCGCCCGCCGATCTGGCGACACAGGCGGCGGAACTCGCGGGTGTGACCGAACGGACGGTTCCGCGCATGGAGCAGGAGGTGCACCATCTCGTGCTTGAGCGTGCCCTCGAGCTCGCCGTCCCATCCGAAGCGATCGTGATACGGCACCGACAGCACCATCCGCGGACGCCGCCGGCCGAACTGCACGTAGCCTGAAAGCCGAAGCCGCCGGCTCAACCCGAACTCCGGCTCGGGGATCTCTCCCAAGAAGCTGTGCCGGTTGAGCTCGAAAAACAGTCTCCGGATCCGCTCCAACAGGATCGATTCGCGCCCTTTTTCCATCCCCGCGCCCGCCTCCTGCATGCCGCGGGCCCCCGGATCAGAAGCTTGGCACTCTAGCATCCGCCCGAAGGGCCGACAACCGCCGGGCAGATGGCCAATTAACCACCCAAGGGCGGATTCAGGCGGGCGCGGTATCGGACTGGTACCGCCGGACGCGGATGTCGCCTGCTCTCTTGCGGGCCTCAGCAATATCGTACGCAGCCTGCATCCGCATCAGCGTGTCCATGTTCACACCGAACGCCTTTTCGATTCGCAGAGCCATCTCACCAGACAAATCGGCATTCTGATTCAGGAGATTCGACAGCGCCGGACGCGACACACCGAGCACCTTGGCCGCGGCCGTGACGGAAAGCCCGTTTGCCTCGATGATCTCGGTTTTGATGAAGTCGCCGGGATGAACCGGATTACAGATAGCCATGGTCGTGCTCCCTTTCAATGGTAGTCCTCAAGGTTGAGGTTAACGATCTCGTCTTCCTCAATCCAGAAGGTCATTCGCCAGTTGCGGGTGACGTGCAGGCTCCATGTGCCTTTACGGTCACCCATCAGAATGTGCGCTTTCCAGGCGCAGACCCCTGTGTCCAATGCTCCGTATTCTCAACCGATAATTGTAACGTTACGCGCTACATTTATCAATAGAACCTAATCCAGCTTCGTGAATTGCACCGCAGGGCTACAGCCCCGACACGGGATGGACTTTCCCTCTCCCCCTGGGGAGTGGGTCAGGGTGAGGTACGGCGCTGCGCTGAGCTCGACCTGATTCGGAAGCGGATCTTGCCTTGATTGCCTGCGCCTGCGTTTCCTCGAAGCTTCCTCTCAGGGCCGTTGTGCTAGCTTTGCGGCGGCGCGGTTGAGAGCAGCGTCAAACGACGAGAATTCCAATGCAGGCGCGCCGCGCTCTGCGAGCAGCGTGAGGTAGCAGGCCAAATGAACACTATCGAAGCCGCGCAGATGCTCTCGCTCCGCCAAGTCTCCGGCCCGACGACAGATTTCTTCGCCGGCTGGAACCCTGAGAAAACGAACCCAGTCGCGATCCAGATCCGTTTTGGCGCGCCGATACTCTGACGACGTGAGCCCGCCCTCGCGCCGAAGCCGCGCCAGGGCGGCGCGCGCCTCTGGGTAGGCGATCACGGAGGTCGCCACCACCGCTGCGCGTCCGACCCAATCGCGAACCAAGTCTGAACCCCGCTCCTCGACGTAGAGCTTGACCAGGCTGCTGGTGTCCAGGTAGAGGATCAGCGGCGGTCCTCCAGCACGATCTCGGCGGCTGACTTGCCTCGGACCTTGGGCGCCTTAAGAGCTCCCTGTGGCCGACCCCCGCTCCAGGCCACCAGGTGTTTCTCGGCCAGCTTCCAAGCCCACCGGACCTCTTCACCTTCCTGCGCCGGGACCAGAGCCGCAATGGGTTCACCGCGATCGGTGATCGTGACCCGCTCTCCCTTGCGTACGCGCCGCAGGTATTCACTCAGGTGATCTTTTAGCTCCTTGACGCCCGTCTGTGCCATCGCCGCGCCCGTAAGTGGCCACTAGCATAACATCTTCGTGGCCATATTCAAAGTTGGAGAAGTGGTGTCGTCTGCCGGCCGAAGACAGCTCAGACCCCGGGGATAGGCAAGGCGGTGCGATGGACTGCTGACCAAGGCTGGGCCGACAAAGATTGACGCCTACCTAGGCTCGGTGACCCAATCTGCCTTGCTTAGTGCTGTGTTTCACACCAAGACCGCGCGAAGAGGGATTTCATGACCGAGTGGGTGGCGGCCGTGAACGAGCACGCCGGCTTCGGCCGCTGGGCCTGCGACGTCTCCCGCTCCCCCTCCGACCTCCCCGACCTCCTCGCCCGCCACGCCGCCTGACCCAACCTTGATTGTCGCGGGCCGGAGATCTTCGGGGTGCGGTCGAGGCCCTCTCCCACCTTTTGCGACAGGTAATTCGGTTCTCTTACTATGCGGGGCGTGGCGGTTGTGGGCAGGGAGTTATGGTTCGGGGACATTCAAGTCGCGACAGATCTTACGGGCTAGAAAGTCGTTGATCTCCGCATGGCGCGGGATGGAGGAACGTCGGTTAGCCGGATTGATCCACCATGAATGCTTCGCACCCTCCCGGAGAAGACGACAACCATGTACGTTAAGATGGCGGAGCAGTTCGCGGCGTTTCACACAAGGATGCTTTCCTCTGTGTAGTCTTCCGGCGCCGCCTTCAATGCTTCTTCGCGGTTCAGCTTCAACATCTCTTCCAGCGCGGAGCGCAAATTGTCCAAAAGCTCCTTCTTCGTTCGCCCCTGACAGTTCACGCCAGGCACTTCCTCAATCCAACCGATCCACCACTTGCCGTCTTGCTTCACCACCGCTGTAAATGGCCGCTTCATGACCGTCGATGCTACAACCAGAACCGAGTCTTCGGCAAGTTTACGGTGACAGATTCGACGGGGGTGATCCGCGACGACGGGGTGCCCGGCTTGAGAGCTACCGCTCGAAGCTCTTCCACATCTACCCGAACGTCGCCCGTCGAAGGATCTAGGACATTCGCAAGGGGGGCCCGACTCCACGCCGGCCGTGCCAAACCGCAAGCACTTTTACCTCGTCAACGCTCACAACATAGTAGACATGATAGCGGGTTCCTCTCAGCAGGACGCGTCGTGTGCCTGCCACAGGCGAACGTCGATACCGGCGGCCGATGTTGGGTGCGTGGCCGATGATATTGAACGCCGCCGCCAATTCGTCGACGAACAGGTTTGGCGAGGCGGGGCGATTGCTACGCCACCAGCTCTCGATTTGGCGGATTTGCGCGTCTGCTTCAGGTGTGGTTCGGACCGGAAGGTTCACCGGCGCTGGCGCAGTTCGTCCAGAATCGCCCTCGCGGGGCGAAGGCGTCCGGCCTGGGCCGATTTCCAGGAGGCGGACAGCGCTTCATGCAGGGCACGGCGCTCCTCGTCGTTAAGGTCATCACCTTCGTCGTCAGCCACCAGCTCGACAACCGTTCCCTCGGGTAAGGTGGTTGGCTCGTCGAGGACGAGCCGCCCCTTCTCGACACGTGCTCGGAAAGGGCTCATGTCGCTACTGTATCGGGCTTCCAAGGTGTGAGGCAAGCACCGATCCAGCCCTGTTGGCCGAGGAGCGGCGAGCTGAGGCGGGGGCAAGCCCCGCCGCTACATTACATCTCGGATCGTCGAGCGGTTCCTCGGCTCCGACCGGATCGCCATCCAGCCGCGCGTCTTCGCTCAGGACTCGCTGCGCCGGCGGATCCGGGAGGGGACAAGCCCCTCCCCTACAATTCGGGAGCCCGGTCGTCCTGAACAGCCATGGGCTTGCTTCGCACGCCCATGCCACCCGGTTGAGTGAACACGATCACCGTGCGCAAGCTCGTTCTCGACCGCGAGCGGCCGATCCGCACGACCGGCGACATGCTGCCCTGGTACACCTCCAAGCCCTGCGCCCCGACCTCCTCGCCCACCACGGCGCGTAGCACGCGGGTCGAAGCTTGGAGAGCGCCTGCGCCCGAAGCGTCCTCATCGCGCGGCTCGCAATCCTCTCCACGTCGCCCTTGAGCGCGTGGCTGTGCCGCGCTGGAGCTTACGATCCGAGCTGCCTGACGGTCATCCCTATCGCAGCAGCTGCCGCTGTCTGTCGAGCATCGGCGCTCACGAAGACGAGCTCCGGCACCGCGATGCGAGCCGCGAAGAGCTGGGCAGAGGCGACGTGGATGGCGTCCAGCGCTCGTAGGGAATGTGTCGCGATGAGTGTCTCGGCCCTGGCCAACACGTCGCTGCTGACGTCGATCAACGCCCAGAACCCACGGTCCGTAGACACGTGTTTAAGGGTCTCTGGTACGTGCTTGTCGTCAAGCGTCCCTTCAGCAACACGGCGCCTCAGCGCGCTCCGCAGCTCGATCGGCACGATCGCCGATGTGACAACCTGGTGACGCCGCAGCAGTCGCAGCACATTGCGACGGCCTGGCTCATCCACGTACCGCTTCACGAGCACGCTGGCATCGAAGTATGCCCACACGATCAGGCGCGGTCCGCGCGATCCTCGATGATCGTCTGGGACAGGGGCTTGCCCTTGATCTTCACCGGCCGCCAGCGCGCCGCGGGCATCGGGCCCTGGCGTGAGGGCAACCTAATCAAGCCCTCGTCCGCCATCGCCTTGAGTGCATCCTCTTGCGTGTCCGTTTTCTGGAGCGGCTTGATCACCGCGATTGCACGTCCGCGCTCCGTGAGGATGACCTCTTTGCCGGCGCGCACGGCCTTGATGGCCTTCGAGAACTGCTGGTTAGCTTCGCGCAGTCCGAGCTTCATGTAGTAATGATACTACATCGACCAGAGCCGGGACAAGTGACGGACGCTTCTGCCCGACCTCCTCGCCCGCCACAGGGCGTAGAGCCTACCGCGGCGTCACCACCGGGCTACAACCGTGCGGCTACTCCAAGCGAAGCCTTTGGCGCCAATAGCCGGGCCGACGCTTCGCATGTGCAAAGGCATAGATTGTGACCTCCGGCATGACGATAGACGACGCTGTACGGGAACTTCCGGAGAATATACCGGCGGGTACCAAGAATGTGGAAATGCCAGCGTTCTGGAGCTTCTAGGATGACAGAAACAGCTCTTTCGAACTCTGGACAAGCCCCTCCCCTACAATTCGGAACATGAGCCGAGTTGTCTTGAACAGCCATGGGCTTGCTTCGCACGCCCATGCCACCCGGTTGAGAGAACACGACCGAGCGCAAGTGGAAAGACAGCTCGACCTTAGGCCCTGCGGGTCCGGAAGGAGAGGGAAACCTTGGCGACGCTCGTCATCTTCGGCAGGCCGCGGCGCGGGCAGAGATCGAGCAGGACACAGCCGGAGCAGCGCGGACCCAACGGCTTGCAGACGGTTTGGCCGTGGGCTACGAGCAGCAGGTTGACCCGGCGCCGCCAGCGCCGCGGCACTTTGGGCGTCAGCCGCAGCTCGGTCTGCTGCGGCGCGCGAGTGCGCACCCAGCCGAGGCGGTTGGAGATCCGGTGGACATGCGTGTCCACCGCGATCGCCGGTGCGCCGAAGCAGCTCGCCAGAACGATGTTGGCGCACTTGGGTCCGATTCCCGGCAGGGCGAGCAGGCCGTCGCGGCCGCGCGGCACGCCGCCGCGTTCGACCAGCAGCCGGGCCAGGGCGCGGAGCTGGCGGGCCTTCTGCCGGTAGAACCCGGCGCCGTAGAGCAGTCGGGTCAGGCGCGCGCGCGAGACGGACGCCAGCGCTTCCGCGGTCGGCGCCACCGCGAACAGCCCGCGGCTGATCCGGGTCGTTTGCTGGTCGCGGGTCCTGGTGCTGATCAGACAGCTCACCAGCACTTGAAACGGCGTTTCGCGGTTCTCGATCGGACCGAGGTGGACCGGCGCAGCGGCGTAGCGCCCGCGGCGGGTTTCGCCCGCCAGGCGTTTCAGCGCTTCCAGAATCCGTGGATTCGCGGCGCCCAGGCTGCGCCGCCGGGCGGAGCGGGCGGACGGCGCAGACACGGTTCGATTCACGCTTCCAGTCTTTCGAACTCGCTGTCCCACTCGCGCTGCCACTTGCGCTCGGTGAGCGCTGCGCGCAGCTCCTGCTCGAAGGCCCGGGTGGCCAGATGCTGTCCCAAGTCGCGATAGGATTCGAACTGCGCATCGTCGAAGAACTGATCGGCGGTGGTCTGATGCGGAAACACCGCGTAGAGCCGCTGGTAGCCTTTGATCGGCTCGTCTTCGTCGCCGGTCAGCGACGCTTTGAGCAGCACCAGCCAGCCTTTTTGCCCGGCGCCGTAGTCGATCCGGCCGACCGCGACGTGCCGCTGGCTGCGCCCGGAGCCGGGCTGGGGCCGAATCGGTTCGAGATCGATTTCGATCCGCTCGACGTCCGTATCGATCGAAGCCAAGCGGATGGCCTGGATCAAGGAGCCGAAGCCGAGCTCGGGATCGCACTCGGCGTCGAGCGCCACGATCAGCCGGCAGCGGCGCTGCAGCAGCGGTCCGATGCCAAGGTTGTCGCCGGTGTGGCCGCCGTCGGAGAGGTAGACCAGGCGGTCGCCGGCATCGGTCGCCCCGAGCATCTCCTTGATCAGGTAGTAGGGCCAGAAAACCAGATTCTCGCGCCGGTGCGCCGAAGCGCCGTTGCGGTAGGCGGGATTCTCGATCCACTGGCCGAGGCGGACGTTGAACAGACTGGTGGCGAAGGCCTGGGCGAAAAAGGTGCCCGAGCCGATCGCCGGGCTGACCGCGGCGCCCGAGATCGTCATCGCCGCCGCCAGCTTGGTGGCCCCGCCGCGGTAGCGGCGCGTGTCCATGTAGCCGGTGGTGTGCGAGCCGCAGTACAGCTTGGAGAAGACGAACAGGTCCGAGCGCCGATTGCGCAGCCGCAGATCCCGGCTCCGAGTCATGTTCAGACAGGTGACCAGCAGGTGGTAGGGTGCCGAGGTCGCGGCCAGCTCCGGGGGCGCGGCCGCTTGCGCCGCGCGGGCCTTTTTGGTCTGCGGCATGATCCGCTGGTAGTAGTCCGCCAGGCTGTCCTGCATGCTGCGCTTGGCGATCGGCTCGAGCGATCCGTGGAGCCGGGTCAGCGGCATCTCGGCGTTGTCGCGTTTGGTGTCGAGGGCGTCCTCGACCCGATGGTGCCGGTCGCCTCGGGTTTTCGAAGGCCCCACGGTCTGAAGGTAGGCCTCCACCAGCCGGTCGCGGTAGAAGTGGTGCAGCGAGAGCTTGTTGAAGTCGAGCAGGATCCCGAGCACCAACAGCAGGCCCAAGAAAACCACGCCGATGATGGAACGGAATCCGATTACCTGGGTCGGGCTCCACAGATCCATGCCGCGCCGCTGCTCTTCGAGCCGGAGGATCACGGCGCAGATCCACAGAAAGCCCACCACGATCACGCCGGTGACCACCACTCCGAGCAGAAAGCGCCGCACTGATCCGGTCAGCGCCATCAGCTTGGCGGTCCACGATTGGAGCTTCGCGGCCGACGTCTCGGACGAGCCGCCGCGTGAGAACAGCCAGGTTCCGGCCAAGCTCAGCAGCCAGCCGATGCCTCCGATGCCGGTGTATTCGGGCTGGCGCAGCCAGCGGATCACCAGCGGGAACAGAATCACGATGATCGACGCAATGGTCAGGTAGTCGAAGATTCCCTTCCAGGCGGCGAAGCGCGACCGGCTGTTGCGGTCGAAGATCGGGGCGATCGCCACCACCGCGTGCAGCGCCAGGGTGCTGATCCAGCCGCCCAGATAGACGCCCATCGGCAGCAAGATGAAGGATACCTGCGGGCCCTGGGCATAGACTGAGAAAGCGGTGACCGCGGCGGCCGCCAGCAGGGTGAGATAAAACAGCGCCCACAGCGAATGGTACTCGCGATTCTCCTCCAGCGATTCCTGGCCGCGGCGGAACCAGTGATCGGGCAAGGTGCGACCCCAGACCAGCTTCGAGGTCACCAGCATCGCCAGCGGCAGGTACAAGCTCCCCAGGGCCAGAGCGAACCAAAACGGATGCCAAGCGCGGCGCAGAGGATTGAGCAGTTGTTCCCAATAGGAGCCGAGCGTGTCTCGCGCCGCTTCACCTGCCATCCCCGAGACTTCGACGAAGCCCGCCATCGCGTGCAGGATCGCGAGATAAAGCGCGGCGAGGGTGGCGATCAGCACGACGAACAGCAGCAGGTGATAGAACAGGCCGCCCAGCACCGCGCCGACGGTGCGCAGCACGTCGCGGTGGATCAGA
Organism: Acidobacteriota bacterium; assembly: GCA_036398155.1. Classification (GTDB taxonomy): domain Bacteria; phylum Acidobacteriota; class DASWHO01; order DASWHO01; family DASWHO01; genus DASWHO01. The sequence goes on along the minus strand of DASWHO010000125.1, from coordinate 15,765 downwards.
CTGCGGCGCAAGATCAGAAAATCGCCGTGGGTGCGCAGATGATCGACTTGGACGCGGCCGTTGAAATCCGGATCCAGCTCCGGTTGGGGGCCGGCGGCGAACGGGAAGCGCTCCGGCTCGGTGCTGAAATAAGGCCCGCCGCCGGCGCTGAAATCGTATTGCTCCTCGTCGCCCTGGCTGGAGCGATCGAGCTTGCCTTTGTGGATCGAGAGCAACGAGGAAAGAGCCGAGCCGATGTATCCGCCGCCCGATACCGTGCTCAAGTAGTCGATCTTGGGCAGGATCTTGCGCTGGCACAGCGCCTGGACCGCGCCCAGACAGACGGTGGCTGAGCGAATCCCGCCGCCGGAGAACGACAGGCCGATCGCTTGCGGATGCCGTTCGAAATCCGGGTCCAGATCCGGCACCTTGGCACGCCGGCCTTTGAGATATTCCCGCTCGCGCTCGAACACCTGCTCCGGGCGCGCGAAGTTTTCCGGATCGGCGTCGCCCGGGAGCCGCTGCTGGATGAAGCGGCGCCCGCGCACGATCCCGATAATCAAGAGCGGCAGGCTGGTGATCAGGAGCAGCAGGAACTTGAGCGTGGCCGCGCCGCTCACCAGCGCGACCACCCAAGCCGAGGGCCGGCCCTCGCCGTGGAGGATCCAGAGCAGCCCAACGTTCTCGATCACGTCGAGCAGCATGGCCGCGACCGGAAACGCGATCATCCAGCGCCAGCCGCGCCGCGCCCGCGCCAGCAGCTGGCGGCGCGCGAGCACGGCCAGCCCCAAATAGAACAGTCCGTACGCCGGGATAAACAGAAAGTCCAAGTGCAGGCTGCGCCGGGCCAGCTCCCAGAGCATCGGATCCCCGGCGGTCGGCCAGCTATCTCGAACCTCCTGCGCCCGCTCCGCGGTCCAGGCCAACTCGAGATTGAGCATGCCGAGGTTGCCCGCGGACCGCAGCTCGACGTCCAGCCGGCTCAGCTGCCACAACAGAAAAGCGCCGGCGGCCGCGCTCACCCATACCAGGCTCCAAAGCCAGCGTGAGCTCGGACGATGAGATTCAGTGGCCGGCTCGATCATTCCCCACCCCGCGTATGCGGCAAGCTCTTCGCCGACTCGGCATTCTTGCCTCCCGGTTCTTCCCCCCGAGGACTACAGACCGTGGCTCAACAACCCATCGTCCAGTGCGAGCCAATGTACCGGCTGAGTTGTGAAGCGGTCAAGAAATCTCGAGTGACCTCGGGTCGAATGAAATGCAGCCCCTCACCCTGGCCCTCTCCTTTAGGCCCTGCGGGTCCGGAGGGAGAGGGAAAAAAGGGGAAAACCCGGTAGCTTGCGGATCGGGGCCGAATTCGGTAAGTTTTGCCATCCTGCCTAGCTCGGTTTTTCAGACTCAAGCAGGCCAACCTTCGAAACGGGGGACCTTCGGATGGACTTCGGAATCGCTGCGGCTGGACTCGGTGTGGTCGGATTGATGTTCGCGTTCGCGCTCTACGCGATGATCGGTCGCCAAAGCGCCGGCAACGACACGATGCGCGGGATCGCCGACGCGATCTCCGAGGGCGCGATGGCGTTTCTCAAGCGCGAGTACCGCATCCTGGCGGTGTTCGTGGTGCTGGTGGCGGCGCTGCTGGCCTACGGCATCGGCCCCGCCACCGCGGTCGCCTTCGTTTGCGGTGCGCTGTGCTCGGTGATGGCCGGACTTTTCGGCATGAAGGCGGCCACCAAAGCCAACGTGCGGACCACCGAGGCGGCGCGCGGCCAAGGTCAGGGCGCGGCGCTTTTGACCGCGTTCAACGGCGGCGCGGTGATGGGCGTTGCGGTCGCCAGCCTGGGCCTTTTGGGCGTCGGCGTCTTCTTCTATCTCTTCGGCCGGCCCGAGACCGCCCACATCATCAACGGCTTCGCGATGGGCGCCTCCTCGATCGCTCTGTTCGCGCGCGTCGGCGGCGGCATCTACACCAAGGCGGCCGACGTCGGCGCCGACCTGGTCGGCAAGGTCGAAGCCGGCATTCCCGAGGACGATCCGCGCAACCCCGGTGTGATCGCCGACAACGTCGGCGACAACGTCGGCGACGTCGCCGGAATGGGCGCCGACATCTTCGAATCCTATGTCGGCTCGATCGTCGCCACCATCGCGATCGGCGCGACCTTGCTGCCGGCCGGCCTGGCCGGGCTCAAGGCCAGCCCGGCGGTCAGCGACGAAAGCATCAAGGGCATCCTGATGGCGCTGCCGATCCTGTGCGCTTCGATCGGCCTGCTGGCTTCGTTCATCGGCATCTTCTCGATGCGGGTGCTCAAGGCGATCTCGCCGCAAGCGGCGCTGCGCTACTCCACCTTCATCGCCGCGGCGCTGTTTCTGGCCGGAACCTACGTGCTGGTCACCAACTACGACGTCTCCAACTCGGTGTTCTGGGCGATTCTGCTGGGCACCTTCGCCGGCATCGGCATCGGCCTGATCACCGAGTACTACACTTCGGCCGGACCGGTGGACCGGATCGGCCTCGCCTCCAAGACCGGGCCGGCCACCAACATCATCACCGGCCTCGCGGTCGGGCTCGAGTCTTGCGCCCTGCCGGTGCTCGCGATCTGCGCCGCGATCTACGTCTCCAACCAGGTCGCCGGCCTCTACGGCATCGGCATTGCCGCGGTCGGCATGCTGGCCACCGTCGGCATCACGATGTCGGTCGACGCTTACGGACCGATCGCCGACAACGCCGGCGGCATCTCGGAGATGTCGGGGCTGGGCCCGGACGTGCGCAAGATCACCGACAGCCTCGACGCGCTCGGCAACACCACCGCCGCGATCGGCAAGGGCTTCGCGATCGGCTCGGCGGCGCTGACCGCGCTGGCGCTGTTTGCCGCATACTCGCAAGCGGTCACCGCCGGTATCATCGGCCGGCTGCAAGAGCTCGAGCTCAGCGGCGCGGCGCTCGATGCGACCTGGCAGCGCTACGCGGCGCTGCTGGAGCAAGGCGAAGCGCCGCTCCAGATCATCATCACCGATCCGCTGGTGGTGGTCGGGCTGTTCATCGGCGGAATTCTGCCGTTCTTCGTCGGCGCCCTGACCATGACCTCGGTCGGCAAGGCCGCCGGCTCGATGGTCTCCGAGATCCGGCGCCAGTTCCACGAGATCCCCGGCCTGCTCGAGGGCCGGCCCGGCGCCAAGCCTGACGCGGCGCGCTGCGTCGACATCGCCGCCACCGCCGCGCTCAAGGAGATGATCCTGCCGGGTATCACCGCGGTGCTGGCCCCGGTGGTGGTCGGCTTCGTGCTCGGTCCGGCCGCGCTCGGCGGCATGCTCGCCGGCGCCACCGTGACCGGCGTGCTCTTGGCGCTGATGATGGCCAACGCCGGCGGCGCCTGGGACAACGCCAAGAAGGCGATCGAGAAGGGCGAGGTCGAGGGCGAGAAGAAGGGCTCCGCCGCGCACAAGGCGGCGGTGGTCGGCGACACGGTCGGCGACCCGTTCAAGGACACCAGCGGCCCCTCGATGAACATCCTGATCAAGCTGATGGCGATCGTCTCGCTGGTGCTCGCGCCCCTGTTCGTCTGATCACCGCGTCCGCTCTCTAAATCGGGTGGCATGGGCGGCCGAAGGGCGCCCATGGTCGAGCTGTGCACGGAGAGCGAGGTCGTCCATGGGCGCGCTGCGCGTGCCCATGCCACCCAGCTGGAAAAAACTCCGGAACGAGGCTGGAACCATACCTTTGTTTCACCGTATACCTTTCTATACAAGATATCGTGCTATGACAGGTAAAAGCCAGAGGCCGGAATCAGATGACAACTGGGAGGCCCAGGTCCGCAAGGGCTGGCTCGAGCTGGCTATCCTCGCAACTCTATGGGATGGAAAGCATTACGGCCTCGAGATCCTGCGGCGCTTGGAGCACAGCTCGGACCTGGTCGTGGCCGAGGGAACGATCTACCCGATTCTGGCCCGCCTCAAGAAGGACGGTCTGATCGCCTCCGAGTGGGTCGAGGCCGAGACCGGGCACCCGCGCAAATACTACTGGCTGACGCCGATCGGCCGCCGGCGCTCCGCCGCCATGGCCGGGTTCGGGCTCCGCTTCATCAGCCGAATCGGCTCGCTGATCGAGCCGCTCGCGAGCGAGGACAAGTCCAAATGAGCCATCCCAATATTCAGACCAAGATCGACGCTTATTTGATGAGCCTGCGCCGGGCGCTCGGCAGCCTGCCGCCCGCGCAGGTCGAGGAGATTCTCCGCGAGATCCGCGGGCACATCCTGGAGCGGGCCGAAGCAGCCGGCGAGCTGGATGAAAAGCGCCTGGTCGCGATCCTCAAGGCGCTCGGCCGCCCCGAGGACATCGCCCCGCTGTACGAAGCGGAGGCGCTGCTCGAGCGGGCGCGGGCGAGCTGGTCGCCGCTGCTGCTCTTGCGCGGCGCGCTGCGCTGGGCGATGGTCAGCCTGGCGGGATTCGGAGCTTTCATCGTGGGTCTTTCGGGCTACGGCGCGGCGCTCGCGCTCGGGATCTGCGCGCTGTTGAAGCCGTTCATGCCGCAAGCGGTCGGCTTCTGGTGGGGCGACGGCATTTACGCATTCGGCGTGGCCGACGCCGGTGAGCCGGCGGCCGAGCTGCTCGGCTGGTGGATCATCCCGGTCGCGCTGCTGCTGGGCGCCGCCGCGCTGATCTTGACCACGCGCGCGCTGCGCCGACTGCTGCGCCTCGCCCGCTTCCGGCCCGCGGTGAGCTGAGCCGCCGCATCGCGGACAGTGGCCGCTTCCGACCCCAAGCGCGCCGCCGGCCAGCTACTCGCCCCACGAGCGCACGGTGCGCACCGGCGCTGGCTCCGAGCTGAACAGCGGCCGCTGGGACGGTGGCAGCGGCGGCAACGCTCCCGACTCGGTGATCCAGGTGCCGGTGCGGCGGCGCAGATACGCATCGCCGACTTTTTCCGGCACGGTGATCAGGACCGAGCGGCCGCCGGCGCGGATGAACTCGATCGCGGCCTGGACCTTGGGGCCCATGCTGCCGGGCGGGAACTGGCCTTCCGCGAGCCAGCGCTCGGCCTCGGTCAGGCTCAGGCGCTCGACCCAGCGCTGGCTCGGCTTGCCGTAGTCGAGCGCCACCTGCTCGACACCGGTCAGAATCAGAAGATCGTCGGCTTGCACCTCGCGCGCCAGCAGCGACGAGGCCAGATCCTTGTCCACCACCCCGTCGATACCCTCGAAGGTGCCGTCCTCGGCGACGTAGACCGGCATGCCGCCGCCGCCGGCGGCGATCACCAGAATACCCTGATCGATCAGCAATCGGATCACCTCGCGCTCCACGATCTGACGCGGGTACGGCGAGGGCACCACGTGGCGCCAGCCGCGGCCGGCATCCTCCACCAAGGTGAGCCCATGATCGATCAAGCGCTGCGCCAGCTCCTGGGTATAGAACGGCCCGATCGGCTTGGTCGGATGCGCGATCGACGGATCGTCGCGGTCGCAGATCACCTGGGTCAGCACGCTGACCACCGGGCGGTAGATCTGCTCCAGCATCAGGCGGTTCTGCAACGTCTGCGCGATCATGTAGCCCATCTCGCCCTGCGATTCGGCCACCGCCACCCCGAGCGGCAGGTTGTAGGCCTGACCCAGCGCCGCTTCGACCCGAATCATGATGTTGCCGACCTGGGGCCCGTTGCCGTGGGTCAGCACGATGCGGAAGTCGGCCCGCACCAGCTCCATCAGGCTCCGGATCGCAGTCCGAGTGTTGGCGAATTGCTCGGCCACGGTGCCTTTCTGGTCGGCTTTGACCAGCGCGTTGCCGCCGAGCGCGACCACCATCTTGCGACCCAGATCCATGGCGCGCATTGTGCCATAGCGGCAGCCAAACCGCCCCATAGATCGACTGGATCGCTGTGCCCGCCTATACGCTGAATCTTGTCAGCGTTTTTGGAGCACGAGATGACAGTCGACCACGGAGCTCGCATGGGTGGCATGGGCACGCGCAGCGCGCCCATGGACGAGATCGCTCAGCCGGCCCGCGTCGACCATGGGCGCCCTTCGGCCGCCCATGCCACCCCAATCGGGAGCCTCTACTCGCCCCTGAGCGCCCTGCGCGGACTTGACCTAAGGACGGGAAAACATCACTCTAGGGGTCACTCCTGCCGGTTTCAGTTCGGATGCCAGGGTAGCTCAGTGGTAGAGCAGGGGACTCATAAGCCCTTGGTCGGGAGTTCAACTCTCCCCCCTGGCACCCTTCGCATCCTCGGACCCGGCGCCGGCTTTTTCTGAGCCGCAAATCCGGTTCAATGCGGTAGAATGGCGGCCGAGGAGGGAACGCATGCGCACACTCGGAATCGCTGGCTTGCTCGTGCTGCTGGGCTGCTGGACCGCCGCCGCCGCCGATGTCGAAGGAGAGATCTACGGCATCTTCGGCGCCGCCAAGATCGAGACCCTGGACGTCGGCTACAACCTGGGCGGTGGGGGCGGCATTCTTTTCGGCGACGAGATCAAGGTCGGCTTCAACGTCGAGGGGCAAGTGATCAACAGCTCGGAAACCCTCCTGGGGGTCGACCTCGATCTCGACATCGCGCTGGTGGTGCTGAATCTGGTGCTGGAAGGCGGCGGGATCATTCGGCCCTACTTCGTGGTCGGCGGCGGCTACGCCAACACCGACGTCAGCGGCAGCGCCGGCGGGGTCACCATCAGCCTCGATCTGAGCGACGACAGCGTGTTCGACTCCGGCGGCGGGGTCAAGTTCGTAGTCAACGACCACTTCATGGTCGCCGGCGACTTCCGCTACTTCCGCATCTCCGACGTCAATGTGGCGCGGGCGGCTCTCCTAGTCGGCGGCAAGTTCTAAGTACCGTGGCGGCGGATCTGCCGCCATCTGCCGAGATACGGGGACAGGTATCCAATTTCCAGCGGTGCCGAGTCTGGCGTCAATTCTTGCCGGAAATTGGTACCAGTCCCCATATCTCTCGCGACGCACCGCGAGCCCGAGCCACCGCGGCTTCAGGCGGGGATGGCTTTGCGGGATCTTTTCTCGACTAGCAGGGGCTTGAGATAATTGCCGGTGTAGCTGGCTTCGACCGCGGCGATTTGTTCCGGAGTGCCTTGGGCCACGATAGCGCCGCCGGCGTCGCCGCCTTCCGGTCCCAGGTCGATGACCCAGTCCGAGGTCTTGATCACGTCCAGGTTGTGCTCGATCACCACCACCGTGTTGCCCTGCTCGACCAAGGTGTGGAGCACTTCGAGCAGCTTGCGAATGTCTTCGAAGTGCAGGCCGGTGGTCGGCTCGTCCAGAATGTAAACGGTGCGCCCGGTCGAGCGCTTGCCCAGCTCGCGGCTGAGCTTGACCCGCTGCGCCTCGCCGCCCGACAAGGTGGTGGCGCTCTGGCCCAGATGGATGTAGCCGAGCCCGACGTCGCGTAGAGTCTCGAGCCGCTGCCGAATCTGCGGGATGCTGGAGAGAAACTCCAGCGCCTGATCCACGGTCAGGTCCAGCACCTCGGCGATGTTCTTGCCCTTGTAGCGCACCTCGAGCGTCTCGCGGTTGTAGCGCTTGCCCTTGCAGGTGTCGCAGGTGACGTAGACGTCGGGCAGAAAGTGCATCTCGATCTTGAGGATGCCGTCGCCCTGGCACGCCTCGCAGCGCCCGCCTTTGACGTTGAACGAGAAGCGCCCGGCCTTGTAGCCGCGCAGCCGCGCCTCCGGCACCTGACAGAACAGATCGCGGATCAAAGCGAACAGGCCGGTGTAGGTCGCCGGATTGGAGCGCGGCGTGCGCCCGATCGGAGACTGGTCGATGTCGATCACCTTGTCGATCGCCTCCAGCCCCTCGATCCGGTCGTGCGCGCCGGGCTCGCCCAGCGCGCCGTAGAGCTGACCCGCGATCGCCCGGTAGAGGATCTGATTGACCAGAGTGGACTTGCCCGAGCCCGAAACCCCGGTCACGCAGGTGAACACGCCGAGCGGAAAGCGCACCGTGAGATCCTTGAGATTATGCTCGCGCGCGCCGACCACACGGAGCGCTTCGGGCCGCGGCCGGCGGCGCCGCTTGGGCAGCGGCACCGAGCGCCTGCCGGAAAGATACTGCCCGGTGAGCGAGCGCGCGCTCTTGAGAATCGCCGCCGGCGGCCCTTCGGCGATCACTTCGCCGCCGTGGCGGCCGGCGCCGGGCCCCAAATCGACCACGTGGTCGGCCGAGCGAATGGTCTCCGCGTCGTGCTCGACCACGATTACGGTGTTGCCCAGATCGCGCATCCGGATCAGGCTCGCGAGCAGCCGGCGGTTGTCGCGCTGGTGCAGGCCGATCGACGGCTCGTCCAAGATGTAGAGCACGCCGGTGAGCGACGATCCGATCTGGGTCGCGAGCCGGATGCGCTGGCCTTCGCCGCCCGACAGGGTCGCGCTGGCGCGGTCGAGGGTGAGATAGCTGAGCCCGACCTCGTCCAGAAAGCGCAGCCGCGCGCGGATCTCCTTGAGAATGCGGTCGGCGATCTGGCGCTCGCGCGGCGGCAGCTCGAGCTGCCCGAACCAGCGGCTCGCCTGCTCGATCGAGAGCCGCACCACCTCGACGATGCTGCGGCCGCCGACCTTGACCGCCTGGGCCTCCGGCTTGAGCCGGCCGCCGCCGCAGGTCGGGCACGGCACCACCGACATGAAACGCTCGAGGTCGGAGCGCATCTTCTCCGAGCCGGTCTGCTGGTAGCGCCGGTTGAGCGCCGGGATCAGGCCTTCGAAGCTGCGGCGGTAGGAGTACTTGAGCGCGTCGCCGACGTAGCGGAAGTCGAGCTCCTCGCCTTGGCTGCCGAACAGCACCACTTCGCGGGCGCGCTTGGGCAAGTTCTTCCATGGCGCATTCAATTCGAAGCGGTAGTGGCGCGCCAGGGTCTTGAGCATCTGCAGGTAGTAGCCCTGCGGCGGGCCGTTCCACAGCGCCAAAGCGCCCTGCAGAATCGATTTTTCGGGATCGCCGATCAGCTTGGCCGGCGCGATGTCCTTGCGCTGGCCGAGGCCGTGGCAGCTCTCGCAGGCGCCGTACGGGCTGTTGAACGAGAACAGGCGCGGCGCCATCTCCTGCACCGCGGTGCCGCATTCGATGCACGCCAGCCGCGAGCTCATCAGCTCGGTCGTGTGTTCGCCGCGCTCGACCAGAAGCAGCCCGTCGGCCAGGCGCAGCGCGGCCTCGATCGACTCGGCCAGCCGCGCCTCGCCGCCGGGCTTGACCACCAGCCGATCGACCACGATCTCAATGTCGTGGCGCTTGTTCTTGTCGATGTCGAGCGGGCCCGAGAGATCGAGCGGCGCGCCGTCGAGCCGAGCGCGAGTGTAGCCTTCGCGCGCGAGCTGGCGCAGCTGGGCGCGGTACTCGCCCTTGCGCCCCTGCACGATCGGGGCCAGCAGCTGAACTTTTTCGCCTTCCGGATACAAAAGGATCCGGTCGGCCATCTGCTGCACGGTCTGGGAGCTGATCGGCTTGCCGCACTTGGGGCAGTGCGGCACTCCGGCCCGCGCGTACAGAAGGCGCAGGTAATCGTAGATCTCGGTCACGGTGGCGACCGTCGAGCGCGGGTTCTTGGAGGCGCTCTTCTGCTCGATCGCGATCGCCGGCGACAGCCCTTCGATCGATTCGACCTCGGGCTTCTCCATCTGCTCGAGAAACTGGCGCGCGTAGGCCGACAGCGACTCGACGTAGCGCCGCTGCCCCTCGGCGTAGAGCGTGTCGAAGGCCAGCGAGGACTTGCCCGAGCCCGACAGCCCGGTGATCACCACCAGCTTGTTGCGCGGGATGGTGAGGTCGATGCCCTTGAGATTGTGCTCGCTGGCGCCCTTGATGACGATGTTCTCGAGCATGATAAAGGCCAAACGATCAGCATAGAGACGAACCGAAACCGCGGCAAGTCCACCTATACGAGCAGAGCAGGGCACCTATCTCCCGGGCACGTTGCACAACGGTCCCAAAATGGGGGGCATGGGCGGCCGAAGGCCGCCCATGGACGAACCTCAGGGAATGGTAATACAGCCTTCGCGCTATCCCTCCAACACCCGTAAGGAGAAATCCAGATGGCGGTGAATCAGAAGAAAATCAGCACGGTTATAAGTGAGCAGCGTGGCGCCGATCTGCCGCGCGCATGCCGCAATCAACACGTCGTTGAGCAAGGCGGGCAGCTTCGACCGCCATCCACGCTCCGCTTCGGATATCCCACTGATGACCTCCGCGGCGGTCATCCAATCTTCGAATGACGGCGCAACCAGTCGGCCGGTCCGCTCCATCGGGCTGACCAACTCCCGTACTAGGGCTCGAGTGCGGCGGTTCTTGGCGCTGACCGCTAGCTCGTAGGCGACCACCGAACAGAGATAGGTTGCCGGAATCAGCGGAAAGAACGTCTGGCGGAAACGCGCGCGCCTCGCCTCGGTGGGTACGGCACCCAAGTAGACGTTCGTGTCCAGCAGGTATTTCAACGGTAAACCGTTCGAAACCGGCCCTCCTTGAGCAGTCGGGCCAGCGACTCCTCGATCTCTCGATCTTCGACCGCCTTGCGCAGCGCTTGCTGAATCGCTTCGGTATCGGTCTTGGCGTTGAACAGCCGCCGCACCTTCTCGATCATCTCCCCGTCCAAGTTATAGGTCTTCTTCTTGACGGTGGCCTTCATGAATCCTCCTAACCGTATGATACATACACGTAAGCCAGCTTGTCCATATCAAACTTGCAACACTCCTCGCCCCCCGAAACCCGTTAGGGCCCGGATGGAGAGCCCCGGGATAGGGTCGGGGTGCTGTCCTCCCTCTCCCTCCGGACCCGCAGGGCCTAAAGGAGGGGGTCGGCGTGAGGTTCTGCGACGCAAAACATGCACGGTGCCGCTGTGCGCACCGTGCTGCGCCGAAAATGGTACGCACAGCGTACCCTACGAGCGGCGCGACTAATACGTGATCGAGGTGTCGTCGACGTAGATGTTGGTCGGGCTGGCGTGCGCTTGAATGGTCGCGTGGAACTCGAGCAGCACGGTCTGCCCTGGAAACGCCGCCAGACTGACCGACTGCTCGACGTAGCTCATGCCGCCGCACGAGGCATCGTTCCCCAGAATCTGGAACACCTGGACGCCGTTGGCCACCACTTCGAGCGAATCATCCGGATCGGCGTTGCAGGCCGCCATCCGCAGAAAGAACTTGAGCGTCGCCGGTGCGTCCGAGCGCAGCTTCACCCCCTGCGAGACTCTCGCTTCCTCGAACAACGGGGTGCCGCCGAACCAGACCCACCAATCGCCGCTGCGCTGGAAGGCACTTCCACAGGTCGCCATATCGCATAGCGGCGTGCCGAAGTTGGTCGAGCGCTCGGTCCAGTCCGGATTCGGCGTTCCGGCTTCGAAGCCCGGATCGCGCACGTAGGACCCGTAATCCACCCGCGACAGCCGGCGCGCGCGCGAGGCTCCGCCCACCCCGGCGCCGGTGAAGACTCCCGGCGGTCTGAATATCTCCCCGAAGATTCCAAAGCTAGAGCCATCCTGGGTGTCGCTTTCCCACACCACCACGAAGCTACTCCCTTCGGAAACCGCCGGACTGAGCTGGTTGCTGGTGGTGAAGCTGTTGATTTGGAACTCTGCGCCCAGTGCAAGCCCGCCGCTGTCGAAGCGCTGCCCGAAGACTCCATAATTGGAGCCATCCTGGCCATTACTGTGCCACACCACCACGAAGCCACCGGAGGTATCATGCGAGACCGCCGGATAGTCCTGGACGCCGGTCGTGAAGCTGTTGATTTGGAACTCGACGCCCAGCGCCGTACCGCCGCTGTCGAAGCGCTGCCCGAAGACTCCAAAAGAAGAGCCATCCTGGCCCGTGCTCCGCCACACCACCACGAAGCCGCCTGCGGAATCATGCGAGACCGCCGGGACGAGCTGGCTGCCGCTGGTGAAGCTGTTGATTTGGAACTCGCCGCCCTGCGCCGTACCGCCGCTGTCGAAGCGCTGGCCGAAGACTCCAGAAGGAGAGCCATCCTGGCCATAGCTCGGCCACACCACCACGAAGCCGCCTGCGGAATCATGCGAGACCCGGGGAACGGTTTGGTGCAACGACGTGAAACTGTTGATTTGGAACTCGGCGCGCAGCGCCAGCGGCCAAGCCACAAGCAGAAGGCCCACCCAAAGCACAGCTCTCACCTCGACATCGCGGCTCATCATCCCTCCGCATCGCCACGGCTTCGAACCCCGACGATCTTACTTATGAGATTACGTGAATGGTTTGATCATGATCCTACCCCAGGCCAGCTCGGACCCGCAACCCGACAGCCCTCCCCCGTGGACCCGTGAGGGGCTGCGGGGCAAGTGGGCGCTGCGCCGCGCATCCCAAGCGGCGCCGCGTGGTTGCCATTGATTCTTGCCATATGACAGAATGGCATCGCAATAGGAATCAAAGCCATGAGCGGGCGGCCTGGTCGGGAGCGCCGTCAAAATCCTATCCTGCGGCGACATACGAGGATGGAGCGCAGCGGGGCTAACCGATGAGCACGCGGCAGCGATGGGGGACGCGGGTCGGCTTGGTGCTGGCGATGGCCGGCAACGCGGTCGGGCTGGGGAACTTCCTGCGTTTTCCGGCCGAGGCCGCGCGCAACGGCGGCGGCGCGTTTCTGATCCCCTACCTGATCTCCTTCATCTTGATGGGGATTCCGCTGCTGTGGATCGAGTGGGCGATCGGGCGCCACGGAGGTCAGTTCGGCCACCATTCGGCGCCCGGCATGCTCGACCGGCTCGGGAGCCAGTGGTGGCTGAAGTACCTCGGCGTGTTCGGCCTGTTCATCTGCCTGGGGGTGGCCGCTTTCTACTGCTACGTCGAATCCTGGACCTTGGCCTACGTGTGGCATTCAGCGATCGGTACGTTCAAGACCACGGCGCCGACCGAGTTCTTCCCCGCCTACCTCGGCGTCCATGCGGACTCTCTGTTCGCGCTGCCCGGTGAAGCGTTTTTCTTCTTCGCCCTCACGCTGCTGCTCAACGTCTGGATCCTGTCGCGCGGTCTGGCGCGCGGCATCGAGCTGGCGGCCAAGATCGGCATGCCGCTCTTGCTGCTGTTCGCGATCACGTTGGTGATTCGTGGCCTGACCCTCGGCCCCGACTCCCCCGGTGTGGTCCAGAGCCCACTCGCCGGCCTCAACTTCGTCTGGCAGCCGCAGCTCTCGGGCCTTCTGAGCCCGACCATCTGGATGGCGGCCGCGGGCCAGATCTTCTTCACCTTGTCGGTCGGCATGGGCGCGGTGGCCTGCTACGCCTCCTATGTGCGCAAGAATCAGGACATCGCCCTCAACGCCGCTTCGGCCGGCTGGCTCAACGAGTTCGTCGAGGTGGTGCTGGGCGGCTCGCTCCTGATCCCGATCGCGACCGCCTACCTCGGCCTCCAGGCGGTCCAAGCCTCGACCGCAGGGGGCGGCGGCTTCGAGCTCGGCTTTCTGTCCTTGCCGACCTTGTTCAACAACTGGGGCTGGTTCGCTCCGATCGCGGGCACGATGTGGTTCGGGCTGCTATTTTTCGCCGGCATCACCTCGTCGCTGGCGATGGGCCAGCCGATCCTGGCGTTTCTCGAAGACGAGTTCGAGGTGCCGCGGGGTCGCGCCGCGATCCTGTTCGGGCTCGGAGTGTTCCTGCTCGGCTTTTTCTGCGTCTGGCTCTACCCGGGCGGCGCGTTCGACGAGTTCAACTTCTGGACCGGCACCTTCGCCCTGGTGGTGTTCGCCTTGGGCGAGGCGTTCGTGTTCGTCAAGATCTTCGGTCTCGACCGCGGCTGGGAGGAGATCACCCGCGGCGCCGACATGAAAGTGCCGCGGGTGTTTCGCTTCGTGATCCGCTACGTGACCCCGCTGTTCATCCTGGTGGTGTTCGTCGGGGCGCTGATCCAGCCGGCCGGCGATTGGGGTGCGGCGCTGCGCTCGCTCTTCGCCGGCGACGGCTGGCCGTTCGATCCCGGCAGCGTGATCGGACGGATCTTCCATTTTGGTGAGGCCGAATACGTCTGGTTCGACGCGCGGGGCTTTGCGACCCGCGCGCTGGTCCAGGATCTGACTCGGCTGGTTCTGCTCGGGCTGTTCGGCGTATGCAGCTTTCTGGTCTGGAAGGCATGGCGGATCAAATCCAAGAGGGGCGCATGACCACGTCGGCCTGGATCACGCTCGGAATCACCTGGGCGATCGTGCTTTTCTTCGCCGGCCGCTTCTTCTGGATGGTGCTCAAGACCCCGCCGCGCCCCGACTCCGACTGAAGCGACCGCGGCCGCACTGGCCAGCAAGTGCAGTCGGCTTGTCGGAGATGTCCCCATTCGGGTGGCATGGGCGGCCGCAGGGCGCCCATGGACAACCTCGGCGTTAATGGAGAGACCGCCTCAGGGCGTTACCTTATGGGCAGACCGAGATATTGTTCCTATTGACACTCTCGTCCATGGGCGCGCTCCGCGTGCCCATGCCACCCGCTTTGGCAAATCGTCCCGTGTCTCAGTTGGCGGAGAACGGCGCGGTGAGGGCGGTGATGCCCCAGATCATCTTGAACGCGCCGGAGCCGGCCTCGCCGCTGAGCTCGATGGTGAATATCTCGACGCTTTCGCTCAGCTCCGAAGCTTGCAGCGGGATCTCGTGAATCTCCGCGCCGCTGGCGATCAGATGCCACTTGCCGGCCTCGACCTTCTTGGCCGTCAGGGTGTATTTGCCGGCCTTCAGCTCGACCGGGCCGAAGCTCAAGTCGGCCTCGGTGGTGAGGGTAGTGGCGCTGTCCGCGCCCATGCGCCAGGTCTGTCCGACCTCGGCGCGCCCCAGCATGTCGCGGCCGCGCAGGCTGGGCCGGCCGTAGTCGATGGCGATCGAATCACCGTTCAAGGTAACCTCGGCCTTGCCGCGGGGGCTGCCCTGGGCCCAGGCTGCCCCCGCCAGCAGCAGCAACGCACAAGAGAAAGCAGAAATCCTTTTCATCACAATGCACCTCCTCGTGAATGGGCGCAGGAAAGCCTAACCGGCCGCCGCGCCGTCAGCAACACTTGAGCACAGACGCACCCGATCCGATTCCTGCCCGCGGCGGTTTCCATCCGCTGGCCCTGGCGGCGCTGAGCCTCACGCTTTATCTCGCGATCAATTACGGAATCACCGGACCGCCGTTCCCGGCGACCGGAGACGAGCCGCACTATCTTCTGATCGCGCGCAGCCTGGCCCGCGATTTCGATATCGACCTGACCAACGATTACGCCGGCGCGGCGGCGCGGCGCTTTACGCCGATGCCGCTCGGCCCGCACGCGATCACCGGTCCGGGCGGCCGGCTCACCTCGTTTCATTTCCCGGCCCTGCCGCTGCTGCTGGCTCCACTGTACCGACTGACCGAATCGTGGAGCCCCGAAGCGGCGCTGTTCGTCCTGCGGCTGCCGTCGGCGCTGGCCCTGGCTGCGGCCGGCGGCGTGCTGGCTTCCTTGCTATTGCGGATGAGGTATTCGGCGCGCGCGGCACTCTTTGCTTGGGCCGGTTTCGCGCTCAGCTTGCCGGTGATCGCCTACGGCTCGCGGATCTACCCGGGACCGCTGATGACCCTGCTCGCGGTTCTGGTCGGCACCGGCTTGTTCGCACCGGCTCCGCTGAGCGGCGTTCGCGCGCTGGCGGCGGGCCTGGTGCTGGCCAGCTTTCCTTGGTTTGGGCTTAAATTCGTCGGCCCGGCCGCGGCGCTGGGCCTGGCGCTGGCGCTGCGGCTGCGGCGCCATCCGCGCCGCCTGCTGCTGTTGGCGCTGCCGGCGCTGCTCTCCGCAGCGCTGCTGCTGTGGTTTCTGCGCGCCCACTTCGGCGGCTTCGCGCCGGATGCGATCTACGGCCGCGCC
>DASWHO010000124.1:0-1955 GCA_036398155.1 Acidobacteriota bacterium | reverse complement strand
GGCGTAGCTCGGATCGTATTCGAACGACTCGCCGGCGGCGTCGGCGTCGCTGCCCTTGAACCGGCTGTCGAGCCGTCCGACGGTGCGGCGCTGATCGCGCAGCAGCTCTTTGACGAAGCGGAAGATCGAGATCCGCAGGTTGGTCTGCTCGATGTACTCGGGGCTCAGGCCGGTGAAGCTCGCGAGCTGGGCGACGATGCGCTGGCGCTGCTCGGGGTCGAGCCGATCCCCCTGGAACAATGCGAGCGTGTAATCGTGGAGCGCGAAGCGCTCGACCTGGTCGAGGGTCGAGCGCAGATCGCTCTGCAGCGGCTCGGCCAGCTTTTTGTGGTACCAGGCGGTCGCGGTGTAGGTGGGGAGAAACAGGATGAACGGCAGATCGTTGCCGGGGTGGAAGCGCGAAGCCTGGAAGTTCAGCACCGACGAGACCAGCACGATACCGTTCAAGTACATGCCGTGCCGCTCTTGCAGATAGCCTGAGAGCGCCGCCGCTCGGGTGGTGCCGTAGCTCTCACCGATCAGAAACTTGGGCGAGGACCAGCGCTTGAAGCGGGTGGTGTAGAGCCGGATAAACTCCCCAACCCACTCGACGTCCTGTTGCACGCCGTGAAACTGCTTGGGATCCTCGCCTTCGACCGGCCGGCTGTAGCCGGTGGTCACCGGGTCGATGAACACCAGATCGACCAGGTCGAGGACGCTGTGCTCGTTGTCCACTAGCCGGCCCGGCGGGGCGAGCGCAAACCCGTCCGGATCGGCGAGCACCCGCCGTGGCCCCAGCGCTCCGAGATGGAGCCACACCGAGGACGAGCCGGGTCCGCCGTTGAACGAGAACATGATCGGCCGCTGCCCGGGATCTTCGACCCCGTCTTTGGTGTAGGCGATGAAGAACAAGGTCGCCTTGGGCTTGTCGAGCTCCTCCTTGAGCACGATGGTGCCGGCGGTCGCGGTGTAGCTCACGGTTTGGCCGCCGATCTGGACCGAGTGTTTGGTCTCGGTGATCTGGTCCTCGGGGTCCTTCTTCTCCTTCTTCTTGTCCTTGTCCGCGCTTTCGTCGTTGGAGCTCGGTTTGGGCGCATCCTCGGCCGCCCGGGTTGAAGCAACCGAGCCAAGCAAGGCGGCGCAGAGCAGCAGGTTCAGGAGCGATTTCGACATGGACTTTCCTTTCTGAGCAGGTCCTTTCTAAGGATGAGCAGCCGGGTAGAGTCGGCGCAGCCGTTCGATATCGGCCTGCGAGAGGCCGCTCTGGCTCTCGAATTCGGCGCGGCGGTGCACGCGGCGGCGATAGCGCAGAAAGTACTTTTCGATGTCGCCGCCGTAGCCGAAGAAGTACATGATGTCGCGAAAGTCTCTGGTGTGATCCAGGCCGAGGCCGTGCCCGATCTCGTGCAGGCAGGTGAGGTAGACGATCGTATCCCGAAACAGCCGGTCGCGAAAGGCCCGCTCGGCGAGCGGCCCGCCGAGGCTGTCGGTGTCGGGCCGGACGAACACGGCCGCCCCGCGGCGGCCGCCGAGCTGGAACGGGCGCATCTCGCCGAACTGCGATCCGCCGCTGCCAACCCAATAGAGCCGCAGCAGGGCTTGGGCTTCAGGCACCGCGCGAAAGCTCAGCCCTCCGCCGCCGGCGCGCTCCCAGTCGCGCAGCGCCCATTCGGCCAGCTCCGCGTCTTCGGCCCGGTTGCCCGACTCGCTCAGCGCCGCGATGAAGTAGGGGATCGGCGCCCTCGCGTCGAGCGCTCGCAGCGGCGCATCCCCCGCCGTCACCGCCGCCGCCAGCAGCATGGAAAGGGCGATCCGCGCTACGTTCAAGTCCGGCGCCCGGAGTGTGACTGGGTGGCATGGGCACGCGCAGCGCGCCCATGGACGACGTCACCTGACATGCAGAGCTCGTCCATGGGCGCCCTTCGGCCGCCCATGCCACCCCGTTCGGGAAGTTCGTTGCACCGGGATTCTACGGC
>DASWHO010000123.1:0-8093 GCA_036398155.1 Acidobacteriota bacterium | reverse complement strand
CGACGGCAGCTTCATCAGCGCTTGGCCGGCGGGACCGCTCGAAGACGGCTACTTTTGTTTTGCCAGTCAGGGGATGCCCGACCTGTTCATCGACGAGCTGATGCTGCGGCGATTGGTGGACAGCGAGCCGGTTACCGAGCTTGGCCCCGAGGAGCGGCGCGAAGATTCCTAGCCCGGCGGCGGATAGGGCGCCGTCTGCGTCGTTGGGCTCGCTCGGCCTCCTCCAGCGTACCTTTCAGTACGCTTCCGTCGACCTCGCTTCGCCCGCCTAGCAGCCGACACCCTCTCCACCGCCCGACGAGCCTTACGGGTTTTGCTGGGGCAAGGACCCCAAACTTGACTCAAATGGCATGGTCGACGATACCAAGTCTTCTAGCGCACTCCGGCTTGACCCACCGGAGGTTCTTTGTCAAGCTCAGCCCTCGTCCGCGATGCGCCGCCTCCCAATCCGCGCCGCCATGATGGTGTCTCTGGCGGCAACCGCCTGCGCCGCGCAGCCCGCGACTCAACCGGCGGCCGGCACGGCGGAGGATCGCAAGCTCACGCGCGAGATCCTGGAGCGTTCGCTGGCCGCCGGCACGGAATTCCTGGTCCAGGCGCAACAGCCGGCCGGCAACTTCATCTACGAGCTCAACTTCAAAAACGGCGAGCTGCCGCAAGGGGATAACCAGGTGCGTCAGGCCGGCGCGCTCTGGAGCCTGGCCCTGATCCATCAATACCAGCCGAGCGAAAAGGTACGCGGAGCCGTCGCGCGGGGGCTGGACTTCTTCAAGCGCAGCTCCCGGCTGGTGCGCCCCGGCGCGCGTCTGATCGCTTACCCAGGGGATGCCGCCGGACGGACCGGAACCATGGCGCTTGTCATCTTGAGCTTGGTCGATTTTCTGCTCAGCGAGGGTGCCATCGAAGGTCGTGAAGCGTATCGCAAGGACTTGGAGGAATATGTCGGCTTCTTGCTCTTGTTGCGCCTGCCAGGAGGCCAATTCCAACAGCAGTACGATCCCAAGAGCGGCACCGGAGTGGGCGGTCCCTCGCCCTACTACGACGGCGAAGCTTTGCTGGCGCTGGCGCGCGCGGCCAAGTACGCCGGCACCTCGAACTTGAAGGATGGCATTCTCGAGTCCGCGCGCCGCATGCGCCAGGCGCATGTTGTGGAGGCCCTGGCCAAGCACCCCGACAGCAACACCACCAAGGGCTTCTTTCAGTGGGGCGTCATGGCGTATCACGAGCTGGTCACCTCCGGCTGGGAAGGAGGGCTGGACTTCGCTCCCACCGCGATCGAGCTCGGACGATGGATGATCGACGTGCACCGAACCCTCAGCCGGCCGCTCAACACCGCGTACGCGCAGGAGGGTCTGATCAGCGCGTACGAGGTCGCCCGCATCGCGGGCGACGCTGGAGCGCAGGCCCGCTTCCGGCACGTGATCGACGTCGGGCTGTACAAGCTCACCAGCTGGCAGGTCGGCGGGCCGCTGGCGCACGAGAACAGCTACCTCCAACGCAATCCGCAGTATGTCGCGCGCGCCCGCGGCGGGGTGATGAACAGCAAGGCCGATCCGATGCTGCGGGTGGACGTGACGCAGCATCAGATGCATGCGGTCATCCTCGCCCTCCGCTTTCTTTACTAGGCGGCGGATCGGCCGCCATCTGCTTCGTTGCGCTCGGTCGGGCTCCTCCGAGATAGGGGGACTGGTACGAATTTCCGGCACGTCCACGCGGAGACCTCTGCCTGCCAGGGAATTCGCTACCTGTCCCCCTATCTCGCTTCCGTCGCCCGCATTGTGAGGGGGGGAACTCCCCCGCACCCCCTGTCGCCCGCCTCGCATCCACCACCAGCTCCACCGCCCACTGCGCCGTGCTCTGGTGCTCGCGCGGGCCTGGTCGCCCGTTCGGGTCGACATCGCTTCGCTCGTCTCCGGCTGGCGGCATGTGCCCGCGCGGGGAACGGGGACAGGTACGAATTTCCGGCACCGTCAAACCCTGGGCACAGCGCTGCTGGAAATTCGATACCTGTCCCCGTTCCCCGCCGCCGGCCGGAGTGTGAAACACACGGTGTGCCCCGCGAGATATGGGGACAGGTATCCAATTTCCAGCGGAGCCGAGTCGTGCGCTACGCAGCGCCGGAAATTGGTACCAGTCCCCATATCTCGCTAGCGCCGCTCCCGAGTGTCAGGTCGGACGCCCCGCTAGCCCGAGCCGCTGCGGTGCCGTGGCGGGTCGTTTGACCGGGCGTATCGGGCGCCGATAATGAAAACGGTCGGCCTTCGAGCCGGCGCCTGCGGTCGCTAACGGTACCGAGAATCGATGGGACGATTGAAGCAGAGGTCCGGCGAGCTGAGCGGCACATCCAACCTGTCAGCGGCCGCCTGGCTCGAGCGGCGGGCGGCGCTGCTGATCGGCTTCGATCTGCTGTTGGGACTGGCGCATGTTCTGTGGCCCGACTATCGCTGGGGCCAAGGCCACGATTCCTACTTCCGTTTGGATCTGGATCTGACCCTGCCTTCCTGGTGGGCCAGCATGCAGCTGGTCGGCATCGGGATCTTTGCGGCCCTGGCGGGCCGCCGCGATCGCGCCGAGCGGCGCCCGGGTGCGGGGCTCTGGTGGGCCGGCGCCATGCTCGCGATCGGCTGGTCGATCGCGGAGATGACTCGATTCCTGGAGCGACTCGGCTGGATCGAATTTCCCGAATCCGACCCGTATCGCTTCTGGCTTTGGTTCGGCTCGGCGCTCGCGACCTGGCTGGTGGCCGGCGCATTTCTGGCCGGACGATTGGAAGCCGCGAGCCCGCCGCGGCGCTGGGCTCGCGCGGGATGGACATCCTGGGGCGCGCTGCTGGGCATGCAGCTGGCTTTCAACTTCCGCTATCCGTCGACCGAGCCGGGCGAAGTTTGGCTCGAGCTGGCGCTGGGACTGGCTTACCTGCTCGGCTGCACCTTTCTGCTTCTGGCGCTCGGCGGCTACGCCCTGCGTTCGGCCCGGCCCGCGCCAGCCGGCGCGGGCGCTGCAGCGGATCGCGCGCCGCCGCGCGGCGCCGGTCCGGCGCTGCTCGGCGCGGTGTTCGGCACCACCTTGGCGCTGCTGTTCTTGCAGTCCCTGCTGTTGCGGCTGCTGAATATCGAAAGCGACTATCTCACCGCCCATTCGGTGATCGCGATCGCGCTCCTGGGCATCGCGCTCGGCGGGTTGGCGGCGGTTCGCGCCTGTTCGCGGGCGCCGCGGGCGAGCATGATTCTAGCCAGCCTGCTGCTGCCGGTCGCGATCCTCGCCGGCGGCGCCGCGGTGGTCCGGATGGGAGGCGACTCGCTGGCCACCGCGGTCGTGCTGATGATCCCTTTCCTGCTCGGGAGCGTCGCGATCACGGTGGCGCTCGCGCTCCATCGCGCCGATCGCATCTACGGCGTGGATCTGCTGGGCGCGGCGGCCGGTGTCTTGCTGGTCGGGGCCGGCCTGGAAAGGTTCCGCGAGGAGGGCAGCCTGCTGCTGTTGGCCGCGTTTGCCTGGCTGGCGGCGGCGGGATTCGCCTGGGCCCACACCTGGGCCGGCGCTCGCGGAGCTCTGGTCGGAGCCTGTCTGGCGGCCGCGGCGCTGGCCGCCTGGACCGGATTGGAGAACCCGCGGCGCGACTTTCTGAATGTGGTCCGCGAGTCGGTCGAGCGCCGCTATCCGGAGGGCGAGCTTTTGTTCTCGCGCTCCAGTCTGGTCGGCCGCTACGACGTGATCCGCCGCGGCCCGCGCTATCAATCGCTGTCGGCGCTGGAAAACGGTCGGATCACCGATACCATCCGCCGTAACCCGCCGCACCACTATCAAATCGATCCGCGGCTGCCGAGCACGCTGTTCGACAACCCCGCGATTCTGATCCTGGGGCTGTCGGGCGATGCGATCACCAAAACCGCCAAGCAGATTTCAAATCGGGTTTACGGTGTGGAGATCAATCCGGCCGTGGTCGAGCTGCAACGCGGCGCGCTCCAGCCCTACAACGGCTCTTCCTATGCGGACATCGAGGTCCAGGTGATGGACGGTCGCAGCTACGTGGCCCAGGATCGGCGCCGCTACGACATCCTGACCCTGCTCAACGCCCATCTATCGCGCGGCTCGGAGGCGGGCCGGATCCCGAGCCCCGAGTACCTCCATACGCGCGAGGCGGTCCACGCCTATCTCGAGCGCCTGACCGCGCGCGGCATCCTCGATATCGAAGAGGTGGTCGACCGGCCGGAGCAGGAGCCCGCGGTCTGGAAGCTGCTCTGGACTTTGCGGCAGGTGCTGCTCGAGCGCGGCGCGACCGAGCCGGCGCGGCACTTCTTCATCTTCCAGTGGCACACCGCCTCGAACAACTACTTTCAGATCCTGATGAAGCGGACCCCGTTTGCGGCCGCCGAGCTGGGTGCGCTGCGCGCCTGGCTCGAGCGCTGCGATCGCCGCTTCGAGCTCGAGCGCCAAGCGCTCCAGATCTTGGGCCCGATCACCACCAAGACCACCGTGCTGCATGCACCGGACCAGCCGACCGGCAGCGCCTGCTCGCGGCTGGTGCGCGGCGCGGCCGATCCGAGCTTCGTGCGCGCCCACGGCCTCGCGGTCACCACGGACGACCGGCCGTTTCATTTCGATGTCGACCCCTCGCGCGCCGCGCTGCGCCGGGCCTACCAAGGCACCCTGCTGCTGGCGCTGCTGCCGGCGGGACTGGCGTTCTGGGTCGGGCGCCGCTCCGGAGCGTGGCAGTTGATGTTGGGGCGCTCCCCCGCACCGCGTGGAGAGCGGGGGAACAACTCCCCCGCACCCCCTGCTGCTGCTGCTGCGGCGCAGATCCTCTTGGTGATCCTGACCGGGCTGGCCTATTTTCTGATCGAGGTGGTCTTGCTGCAGCGCTTCGCGATTTTTCTCGGCTCGCCGCTGCTGGTTTTCACCGGCGTGCTCGCGACCTTGCTGGCGGCCAGCGGTCTGGGCAGCCTCTGGAGCGGCCGGCTCGGCGCTCGCGGCGCTTTGGTCGCGGCCGCCATGCTGCTGCTGGCGCTCTTGATTCACGCCCTTGGTGTGCCGCCCCTGTTGGCGCAGGCCGCGCACCTTCCAGCGTCAACCAAGGTGCTGCTCACCGTCGCGCTGGTGGCGCCGCTGGCGCTGCTGATGGGAGTGCCCTTCCCGTATGTGATGCGCCGCAGCCAGATCGGCGCCGGGCCGGCCGCGCCGGCGCTGCTGTTCGCGATCAACGGCATCGCCGGCGCGCTCGCGGTCCCGCTGACCTTCAACTTGACCACCGCCTGGGGCTTTCAGGCGGTGTCGTGGTTGAGCCTGATGATCTACCTGTTGGTCGGAGCGCTGCTCGCCACCCGCCGCTGGCCGGCGGCGGCGCGGCCGGTCGGTCTGATTGCCGCGTTTGTGGTCGCCGCGCTGCTGGCGGCGCCGTGGTGGAGCGCGGCGCCGGCGCTGGCCGGCGCCGCAACGGCCGCCGGCGCGGGACGCTATCGCATCGACGCCCTGCTCTACGGCCGCAGCCGGATCGCGGAAGACAAGGTGTTTGCCGGCGGCTCGCCGCGGGTCCGGCGCAGCTTCGCCTGGTGGTTCTGGCTGGTGCGCGGAAACGGGCGGACCATCCTGGTCGACACTGGCTTCGAGGATCCGGCGCGCGCCCGCGGCTGGCGCATCTCCGACTACGTCGCGCCGACTCAGCGGCTGAGCGCGCTTGGGCTCGCGTCGCGACAGGTGACCGACGTGATCCTCACCCACGCGCACTGGGACCACATGGGCGGGATCGACTCCTATCCCGCCGCGCGCATCTACATTCAGGCGCGCGAGGTCGATTACGCGGCGGCGGTCGCCGCGGCGGCCGCCACCGGTCGCGGCAGCGTGCACAGGGAGGATCTGGACGCGCTGCTGCGCGCCGAAAAAGAGGGGCGAGTGGAGCGGCTGCAGGGCGACCGGCAGCTGTTTCCCGGTTTGAGCGTACGCGCCGGCGGCGCCCATACTCCTGGCTCGCAGTACGTGCTGGTGGAGACCGGCGATGGCACGGTGGTGCTGGCCGGCGACGCATTCTACCGCCATGAGAACAACGTCTGGCACCGTCCCAGCGGCAGCACCATCGATCCGGCCGCCAACTTGGCGGCCATCCAGCGGATGCAGGCGCTGGCGGCCTCGCCATTCTTGATCATCCCCGGGCACGAGCCGGAGTTGATGGAGTGGTTTCCGGAGCTGGCCGAAGGTGTGGTCGCAATCTCGATGCGGGGCGGCCGCGGATGACCCGCCGGGCCAAGCGCCGCCCATTGGCGCCCGTGACCGCGTCTTCAGAGTATGCCCAGGGGCGGCGCCGGTTGTGGAAGGCCTTGGCCGGCCTGGCGGCGGCGGCGATCGGGTTCGGCGTTTTGCATCTCCTGTTCCAAGACCTGGAGTCCGGCGGGGTGTCCTGGTTCCATCTCGACAAGGAGCGCAATCTCCCGACCTGGTATAGCGGCGTTTTGTTCCTGTTGCTCGGGGCCGCCGCTTGCGCCGCCTTCTTCTGGGAACAGCGCCGCGGCAGGGAGCGGCCGGGGCTCTTTCGGCTGCCCTGGCTGTGGCTCGTCCTCGCCGGCCTGGGCTTTTTGATGTCGCTCGACGAGATCACGATCCTGCACGAGAATCTCTACTGGCGCGAGATCCGCCAGCTTTCGATCCGCTTCGGGCCGCGCTGGCAGTACGTCACCCAATGGCAGCTTCTGTTCGCGCCGGCGATCGTGCTCGCGTTCGGTTTCTTGGCGATCTTTCTGATCCAGCGCCTGCGTCTGAGCCGGACGGCGGGTCGCGGCGCGACCCTGGGCCTGGCCTGCTGGCTCGTCGCGCTGCTGCCCGAGGGCGTGCGGCAAGGCCTGAAGCTGCTCGGCAGCGGCTGGTACACGGCCGCAGTGGTGCTCGAGGAGGAGCTCGAGATGGTCGGCGCGATCCTGCTGGTGGGCGCGGTGGCGCTCTACGTTCTGGTGCTGGCTTTGGATCTGAGCCCGCAGCGGGTCCAGCGCTTGCAGCGTGCCGGCGGGTTTCTGACTCGCCGGGCGGTGTGGGCGGTAGGCGGGGTTGCGGCGCTGCTTCTTGTGACCGCGGGATTGGTTCTCGCGGTGGCCGGCCGGCTGGCCGAACGCAAGGCGCCGGTTCCAGCGCTGATGCAAAAGGCCGCGCCGGACCAAGCGCGCGGCCCCACCGTGCGGCCGCGGCCGCGCTTGCCGGCGCCGGCCGCCCAGGCACCACCCGCGGACCCAGCTCGAGCGGCGGCTCCGAGGCGGATCTGGTTCGAAGACCTGCGGGGCCCGCTGCCGGCGTTTCTGCACGCGAGCGAGCTGGACGCGGTCGCGCTCGTTGGCGTTCTCGACAGCGGTGCTCCCGATCGACCGCTGCCGGCGGAGCTCGCTGGCGACCATGCGGCTCGCATCCTGCTGCTCGCTCTCAGCGACGGATCGGCTCCGGCGCAGGTGACCTTGGGAAGCGGAGCGGGTGTGGTGGCGGCGCTCCACGACGCGTGGTCGCGGCAATCACGCCGCGCCGCCGCCGTTTGGTGCCGAATCGAGCTGGTTTCCGAAGTCTCCCCGCTGCCCTCGGCCTCCTTGGACCGACCGCTGCGATTGGAGCCTGGCGTGCAGGGCGTGGCCTTGGCGCGCGGCTCCGAGGCGGCTTTTCTGCCCGAGGAGCTGCTGGTCCGCGGCCTGGCCGACGACACCGGCGTGCTGCGGTGGGCCGATCTCGCGGCGGCCTCGGATCGCAGCGGTCTCGGACCCGGCGCCAGCGCGGGTGCGCCGGCCAGCGGCGCGTTCTTGTTCACCACCGAGAGCGTGTTCGTGGATCTCGCGAGCTGGACCTCGCTGCCGCTCTACCGCGGCCACCCGCGCGGCCCGGACCCCGATCCCGAGCGGCTTCTCGAGGCGGCCCGGCTCGGTGGCCGGTACTTGGTCGGCGCGGTCGCTGCGGACGGGCGCATGATCTATTCATACCACGCCGACCGGGATCGGGCTGCGCCGAGCTACAACATCCTGCGCCACGCCGGCACCGCGTACGCGATGCTCGAGCTCTACGAGGTCACCCGCGAGCCCGATCTGCTGGCGGCGGCGGAACGCGCGCTGGGCTTCCTGCTGACCCAGATCCGG
>DASWHO010000122.1:0-2914 GCA_036398155.1 Acidobacteriota bacterium | reverse complement strand
GAGGTGGTGGCGCAAGGGGTTGGAGCTGGGCCGCGAGCTGTTCGCGCCGCTGGTGGTGGTGCTGTTCGTGGTCGCGTTCGTCACTCAAGCCTTCAAGGTCGAGGGCAACTCGATGCTGCCGACCTTGCACGACTCGGAGCGCTACTTCGTCGACAAGATCTCGTATCGCTTCCAGCCGATTCGGCGCGGCGACATCGTCGCGCTGCGCTATCCGCTGGATCCGAGCAAGACGTTCGTCAAGCGCGTGGTCGGGCTGCCCGGCGAGCGGGTCGAAATGCGGCGCGGCGAAGTTCTGGTCGAAGGGCGCCGGCTGGCCGAAGCGTATATCGGCGCGGCGCAGCGCGGTCGCGAATCGCATCCGCTGCAGCGGGTGCCAGCCGCGCACTACTACGTGCTGGGCGACAACCGGACCCATTCCTCCGACAGCCGGCGCTGGGGTTTCGTGCCCGAGCGCTATCTGGTCGGCAAGTTCCTGTTCCGCTACTGGCCGCTGCGCCAAGGGCCGGCGCCGGTCGAGCGCGCAACCGGGCCCCAGGGTGGGCGCTGAGGCGGGCGGCGCGGCGTTCCAGCCGGGTTCAACGCGAGAGGCGATGGCCGCAGACGAACCAAGCGAGTTCGAGCTGATCGAGCGCTTCCGCCGGCTCATCGGAGCGCCGCGCGCGCCGCTCAAGCTGGGCGCCGGCGATGACGCCGCCCTGCTGAGCCTGCCGGCCGGCCAAGAGCTGGTGGTCAGCACCGATGGATTCCTTCAGGGAGTGGATTTCGATTTCAAGCTCTTGGCGCCCCAGGACAGCGGCCGGCGCTGCGCCGTGGCGGCGCTGTCGGATCTGGCCGCCATGGCCGCCGAGCCGCTGGCGCTGCTGGTGCACCTGACCGTGCCGCGGCGCGGACGAGCTGACATCGCGGAGGCGTTGCTTCAAGGGCTGCGGGACGGCGGGGCGGAGTACGGTGCCCAGATCGCCGGCGGTGACACGACCGGCGGAGGCGAGCGCTGGGCTCTGACGTTGACCGCGCTCGGGCACGCGGAGTCGTATCGGGCCACTCGGCGCGCGGGGGCGGCCCCGGGGGACGAGCTGTGGGTCACGGGCGAACCGGGTTGGGTCGCGATCGGTCTCGAGCTGATGCAGAGAAAGCGCAACCTGCGGGATCCGTATCGTTCCAAAGCGATCGAGCGTTTCTCGCGGCCGCAGGCGCGGATCCAGGAAGCGCTTTGGCTCACCGGCCGCGGCCTGGTCAAGGCCATGATCGACATCAGCGACGGGCTGGCTGGAGATCTCGGCCACTTGTGCGAGGCCGGCAAAGTCGCCGCGCGGCTGACCCCGGGCGCCGCCCCGGACACGATCGTGGCCGCGCTCGGGGAAGAGCAGGGTTGGCAGGCCATGCTCTTCAGCGGGGAGGAGTTCGAGCTGCTGTTTGCCAGTCCGGCCGGCAAGATCAATCATGTCTTGGTGCAACAGTTCGAGCAACAATTCGGGTTGCGGCTGCGCCGTCTTGGCGGCTTTGTCGCCGGATCCGGCATTCAGCGCCAGCTCCCGGACGGGGAGCTGGTCGAGATACTGGCGCGGGGCTTCGATCACCTCCATCCCGAGCGAGGCTCGGCTTGAGGAAGCAGCCCCGCAAGCCGACCGGACCGAGGCAAGCCGGCCGGAAATCGGGATCACGTTGACGAACCGAATCAGCGGGTCTAAGCTTTTTTCAGGGCGCGGTCTCCCGCAGCAGCGCGATCGATGGCCCGGATGCCAATAGAGGAGCACGCATTGTCGAGCGAGCCGATCCAGATCAAGATTCTGTTATTCGCGGCCTTGCGCGAAGCGGTGGGCAAGAACGAGCTCACGCTGGAGGTCGCGCCCCGCGTCACGCCGACCGAGGTGTGGAACCGTTTGGTAACCGACCACCCGGCGCTCAAAGACTACGACAATACCGTCATGGTCGCGGTCAATCAGGAATACGCGCAGCCCTGGGTGGAGCTCAAGGCCGGCGACGAGGTGGCTTTCATCCCACCGATCAGCGGAGGCTAATCGAATGTTTCGGCTCACCGATACAGCGATCGATCTGGCCGCACTCGAGGCGGCGGTGCGGCGGCCGGAAAACGGCGGCATGGTGATTTTTGTCGGCACGGTGCGCTCGCCGAGCCATGGCCGAACCGTGCGCTACCTCGACTACGAGGCCTACCGTGGAATGGCGGAGCGCGAGATGGAGCGGATCGCCGAAAAAGTGTGCGAGAAATGGGGGGTCCGGCAGCTCGCCATCGTGCACCGCGTCGGACGGGTCGAGGTCGGCGAGTCCGCGGTGGCGGTGGCGGCGGCCTCGCCGCATCGGCGCCAGGCCTTCGAGGCCTGCCAGTACGCCATGGATCGGGTGAAAGAGGCGGTCCCGATCTGGAAAAAGGAGCATTGCACCGACGGCGAGAGGTGGTCGCTGGGCAACGTCAGCTCACCTGAGTAGCTAGGCGGCGGATAGGGCACCGTCTGCGGCATCAAGATTCCGTCGCCGGGACCCCGATTGACTCGCTTTGGGCGCCTCCTTAGACTGCAGGCGAGGGCCTCGGGGTGGCCCAATCGATTGATGCTATTCGACTTCGCCAGCGTGCTGGTTTTCCTGATCCTGGGCGGCGCCTTTGTGGCCGTCAATCTGCTGATCGGCGGCTTGGTGCGCCCGGCCGAGATCGAGCGCGACAAGGGCACGGTCTACGAGTGCGGTGAAGAGCCGGTCGGACAGAGTTGGATCCAGTTCAATCCGCGCTTCTACGTGATCGCGCTGGTCTTTCTGATCTTCGACGTCGAAGTGGCGTTTCTGCTCCCGTGGGCGGTCAGCTTCAAGCAGCTCGGCTTGCTCGGCTTTCTGGAGATGGCGACCTTCGTCGCCATCCTGCTGGTCGGGCTGGCTTACGTTTGGGCCCGCGGCGATCTCGAGT
>DASWHO010000121.1:0-10523 GCA_036398155.1 Acidobacteriota bacterium | reverse complement strand
GGAGCCGGCCTCCCGGTTCCAAGCCACCCTGCACCCAGACCACGAAGCCGGCGCAGAGCGCCAGGGCCAGGAGCGCCAGGGCCGCCGACTCGCGATTGCCGGTGCCGCGTCCAACCGATCCCACCACCAGCAGCACCAGGCCGGCGCCGGCGAGAAGGATCTCTGGAGCGAGCAGCAGGAAGTCCTGGGCCGAGATCTCCATCGCCGCCTACTCCCCGCTCCGGACCGCCGCCGCGGCCGGCGGCGCGCTGGCCAGCGTCGCGCCCCAGCGCGCCTCCACCTTGGTCACCACGTAGTTGACCGGCTGCTCCATCACCCGGAAGAAGGGACGCGGATAGAGCCCGATCCAGAAGCACAGCAGGACGATGGGCAAGAGGTAGGCGAGCTCGCGGCGATCGAGGTCCGCGAGGCCCTTGTTCTCGGGGTTGGCGAGCGGCCCGAAGAAGACGCGCTGGTACATCCACAGCATGTACGCGGCGCCCAGCACGATTCCCAGCGCCGCCAGCACCGCCCACACCCAGCTGCGGTTGAAGGCGCCCACCAGAATGGTGAACTCGCCGATGAAGCCGTTGAGCGCCGGCAGGCCGATCGAGGACAAGGTGATGATCAGAAACAGAGTGGCGTAGACCACCATGACGTGCGACAGCCCGGAGTACTCGGCGATCATCCGGGTGTGGCAGCGCTCGTAGATCAGGCCGACGATCAAGAACAGCGCCCCGGTCGAAAGGCCGTGGTTGATCATCTGCAGCAGGCCGCCCTGGAGCCCGATGGTGTTGAGGGTGAAGATGCCGAGCATGCAGAACCCGAGGTGGCTGACGCTGGAATAGGCGACCAGCTTCTTCCAATCCTTCTGCATCATCGCGACCATCGCGCCGTACAGGATGCCGATGATCGAAAGCAGCACCATCAGCCACAGCAGGTCGACCGTGGCCTGGGGGAACAGCGGCAGCGAGAAGCGCACGAAGCCGTAGGTGCCCATCTTCAGCAGCACCCCGGCCAGGATCACCGAGCCGGCGGTCGGCGCCTCGACGTGGGCGTCGGGCAGCCAGGTGTGGAACGGGAACATCGGCACTTTGATCGCGAAGCTGATGAAGAAGGCCAGGAAGCACCAGAACTGCATGTTCGCGGGATAGTCGATCTGGAGCAGCCGGGTGAGGTCAAAGGTGTACACGCCGGTGGCGGCGTGATGGTAGAAGTAGACCGCCAGGATCCCGAGCAGCATCAGCACGCTGCCGGCCAGGGTGTAGAGGAAGAACTTGATCGCGGCGTAGAGCTTGCGCGGCCCGCCCCACACGCCGATCAGGAAGTACATCGGCACCAGCATGACTTCCCAGAACACGTAGAACAGAAAGAAGTCGAGCGCCATGAACACGCCGAGCATGCCGGTCTGCAAGAGCAGCATGAAAACGTAGTACTCCTTGACCCGTTCGGTGATCGCGGTCCAGGACGAGAGGATCGAGATGAAGCCGAGCAGCGTGGTCAAGAGGATCAGCAGCAGCGAGATGCCGTCGATGCCGAAGGAGTACTCCACACCGAGCGCCGGGATCCAATCGAAACGCTCCTGAAACTGAAAGCCGGCAGCGCTTTTGTCGAAGCCGGGCAAAAGCAGCAGCGAGATCAGAAAATCGACCAGCGCCACGATGTTGGCGGCCCAGCGGATCGCGCCGACCCGCTCGCGCTGGATCAGGAACGTGATGATCAGGGCCCCCAGCAGCGGGAGGTAGGCGATCAGCGAGAGTAGACCCATCGGTTAGCTCCAGAAGAGGTAGAATCCGGCCAGCGCGACCAGTCCGAAGACCACCGCCAGCGCGTAGTTCTGCACCAGACCGGTTTGGGCGCGGCGCAGGCCGCGGCCGCCCAGACGGCAGAGGTATCCAACCAGGTTGACTAGGCCGTCGACGAAGCCGCCGTCGAACAGGATCGAGAGGCCGCTGAGCCGCTTGGTCGCCCACGAGGTGAAGCCGACCAGGGTGCCGTCGACCACCCAATCGTCGAACTTCCACAGGCCGGTGCAGGTCGCTTTATAGGGGTTCACGATGGTCGCGTCGTAGAGCTCGTCGACCCGGTACTTGTCCAGCAGCAGGCGGTGGAGCGCGGGGAAACGGGCCGCCAAGGCGGCGGCGCGCTCGGGTTTGTTGACGTAGAAGCGCAGCGCCAGGCCGATCATCAGCAGCGCCCACAAGGTGGTGGCGATGGTCAGGATCCATTCGACCTGGGCCGAGAGGTGGAGCTCGGGGCGCAGCTCGGCCGGCAAGGCTTCGCCGAGAATCGCCGGCTCGAGGAACTCGCCGACCGAGAAGTGGCCGCCGAGAAAGTGCGGCACGCCGACGTAGCCGGCAACCACCGAGCCGAGCGCCAGGATCAGCAGCGGGCCGATCATCACCCAGGGCGACTCGTGGGGATGCGGCTTGTGATGGTCGAACCGCTCCGCGCCGTAGAAGGTCATGAAGAAGAGCCGGAACATGTAGAACGCGGTCAGGCCGGCGGTGAGAAAGCCGATCGCCCACGCCAGCTTGTGATAGTCGGTGTGGCCGGCGAAGGCCGCGGCCAGGATCGAATCCTTGGAGAAAAAGCCCGCCAGGCCCGGGATGCCGGCGATCGCCAGGCAGGCGACACCCATCACGCCCCAGGTCCACGGCATGTGGCGCTTGAGGCCGCCCATCCGGCGCAGGTCCTGCTCTTCGTGCATGCCGTGGATCACACTGCCGGCGCCGAGGAACAAAAGCGCCTTGAAGAAGGCGTGGGTCATGAGGTGAAAGATGCCGGCCGCGAACAGCCCGGCGCCGCAGGCGACGAACATGTAGCCGAGCTGCGAGACGGTCGAGTAGGCCAGCACCCGCTTGATGTCGTTCTGCACCAAGCCGATGGTGGCGGCGAACAGGGCGGTGGCGGCGCCGATCAGCAGCACGGTCAGCATCGCGGTGGGGGACAGCAGATAGATCACCGCGCTGCGCGCGACCATGTAGACCCCGGCGGTGACCATGGTGGCGGCGTGGATCAGGGCGCTGACCGGGGTCGGGCCCTCCATCGCGTCGGGCAGCCAGACGTAGAGTGGGAGCTGGGCGCTCTTGCCGCAGGCGCCTACGAATAACAGCAGCCCGATCGCCGTGGCCACGCCGGGCGCGGCGCCCAGAACTTCGGGCGCGCGGCCCAGCACCTCGGTGTAGTCGAAGCTGCCGAAAGTGGCGAAGATCAGCATGGCGCCGAGCATGAAGCCGAAGTCGCCGATCCGGTTGACCACGAACGCCTTCTTGCCCGCGTCGGCGGCCGACTTCTTGTGGAACCAGAAGCCGATCAGCAGGTAGCTGCACAGCCCGACGCCCTCCCAGCCGAGGAACATCAGCATGTAGTTGTTCGCCAGCACCAAGGTGAGCATGGCGAACATGAACAGGTTCATGTAGCAGAAGAAGCGCTGCGGCGACGGATCGTGGGCCATGTAGCCGATCGAATAGATGTGGATCAAAAGGCCTACTCCGGTGACCACCAGGATCATCAGCGCCGAGAGCGGATCGAGCTGGTAGCCCCAGTCGATCTCGAAGCTGGCGCCGGTGGCGCCAGGGCCGCGCACCGGTCCGGTTTCGAACCAGGTGAACAGCGACTGCTCGAAGTGACGCTCGGCCGGCGGCAGTTGGAGCAGGGCAAAGGCCGCGAGCAGCGAAAGGAGAAAGGCGAGCGCCACCGTGCCGATCGCGATCGCGTGAACCGCGCCGCGGCTGAAGAACTTGCGGCCCAGGAGCCCATTGAGCAGCGCGCCGCACGCCGGCAGCAGCGGCACCAGAGCAATCAGATCGAGCCAGCGGTTTTGGTCCATCCCTGCACCTAACCCGGGAGCCGGCTATCTTAGCACGGCCTAGTGGGCGGTGGAGATGGTGCTGGATGCAAGGCGGGCGAAGCGAGGGAAATGTAGGGGCGGGGCTTGACCCCGCCCGTCTGTGTCCGAGTATCAAACGCCGAACGACTTCGCCGCGACGCTGGGAGGGGACAAGCCCCTCCCCTACAGGTACGCTGGAGGAAGTCGAGTGAGCCCCGCTGCGTGGAGAGTGGGGAAACTCCCCCACACCCCCTGGCAGCCGGCGCCAGATCCGCCGCCGTGGCACTGGTTGGAAGGGGGGAGGCTACCGACCCCGGTGGGGGGATTGTTTATAAATAGTGCCAGCCTCCCTCGTCGTCATAAGGATGGCACCAGGGGAAGGACGGGATCGGTAGCCGCCCCACTTCAAACCTTGGCTTCGAAAAAGCCAAAGCCGCCAAGGAGGTTGTCCTTTGGCGGCTCGACTGACTTGAACGGGGGATTCCCCGCTTTTAGTCTCGATGCTCTGCGTCCTCGCCTTTCGGCGAGTTTGCTCTGAGCAAAGGATCAACGTGGATATAAAGAGCGTAGCCGAGGCTCGAAGCCAGCTGAGAGTATTTCTACCATGCAGATTAAATTGTGTCAACTCCGGAATTCCCGGGTCAACCCGGGCCGGAATCCAAGGGGATAGAATCGGCTCGGCCCGGTCTTCGGGCCAACGCTGGATGTGAAGCTTTGGCGCCGGCCGGCAGGCGGATCCTGATTGCGGCGCCGATCAGCCCCGGGGTGGTCGGCGGGGCGGAGCGTCTGACCGAGGCTCTGGATCAGGCGCTGCGGCGCGCCGGCCACCGGGTGGAACGCCTCGAGCTGCCGCTGGAGCTGCGCCCGCGGCGCCGCGCGCTCGAGCAAGCGCTCTGGTGGCGGCTCCAGACGCCGGATGCCGATTTCGATTGCGTGCTAGTCACCAAGTTCCCGGCCTACGCGCTGCGCCATCCGCGCAAAGTCGTGTGGCTCTATCACCAGCTGCGCGAGATCTACGATCTGTGGGGCACCACCCACAGCGCGTGGAGCGAAGTGCCCGAGGAGCGGGTGGTGCGGGCCGCGATTCAAGCGATCGATCGGCGCGCGCTGGGCGAGTGCGCGCGGCGCTTCGCGATTTCGCGCACCGTGGCCCTGCGGCTGCAGCGCTGGAGCGGGCTCGACGCTGAGGTCCTGCATCCGCCGCTCTTGCTGGAGCAGGATCCGCGCTGCGAGGCGTACGAGGATTTCTTTCTGCTCGCGGGCCGGCTCGAGCGCGCCAAGCGGATCGACTTGGCGCTCGAAGCGCTGGCGCGGATGCGGCATCCGGCTCCGGCGCTGATCGCCGGCCGCGGTCCTGAGGCGGAGCGCCTGCAAGCGCTCGCCGCCGAGCTCGGCCTCGGCGATCGGGTCCGCTTCGCCGGCTTCGTCTCCGAGACCGAGCTCCGCGAGCTCTACGCGCGCTGCCGCGCCGTTCTCGCCGTGCCGCTGCAGGAGGACTTCGGCCTGGTCGCCGCCGAGGCGCTGGCCGCGCGCAAACCGGTGGTGACCTGCGCGGACAGCGGCGGGGTCCTGGAGCTGGTCGAGGACGGCGTCTCCGGACTGGTCGCGGCGGCCGATCCCGGCGCCTTGGGCGCGGCGCTCGACCGACTGGCCGGCGAACCGGAGCTGGCGGCTCGGCTCGGCGCGGCCGGGGAGCGAAGGGCGCGCGCTTCGACTTGGGAGCGCGTGCTCGCGCGACTTCTGGACCCAATCTGACATGGCACAGCCGCTGCACGTCTTCTGCCCCGTCGAATCCGGCCGCCCGCTGGCCGAGCTGGCCGGCGCGTTGGTGGCCCGCCTGGCGCGTGCGTTCGCGATCCGGCTTTACCGCGGCCGGCACGAGCCCGATGCGATGGACTGGGCGCGCGCGTTTCCCCTGCGCCATGCGACCGCCTATCTCGAGGACCGCCGGCGCGAAGGAGACGCGCCGCGCCTGTTTCTGCTGGAGGACGACGCTTACACCTGCGAGGCGCTGATCCCGCCGCTGCTGCGCTTCGGCGGCGCGGTCTATTTCCTCGACCGGAGCTTCAACCGGCTCTACCAGACCACCACGATCTACCGCGGCGAGCCCGATGCCTTCATCGAGAAGATGCGCTTGGTGCACGGCCGCGCCGGCGAGCGGGTTGCGCGCGAAACGGTGGCCGGGCGCGGCCGTGACGCCTGGTTCACCGAGTTCGACCTGATTCCGCCGCTGGCGCGCGCCGCGGCGCTGGCTTGGACCACCACGCAGGCGCATCGAACCCGTCTCGCCGTCCTCGGCCGAAGCGCCGCCTGCCTGCCGGTGCCGGTTCCCGCCGATCGGCCGGCGGCCTCATCGCGCCGCGACGGGCTGCTGGTTTTCGAAAGCGGCGTGGATGCAGACCTGACCGACTTTTTGAGCGCTGGCGCCGATCCGTTTCGCTGGGGGCGCTTGGAGGTGATCGCGCCGGCATGGCGGCTGGACGCCGTCGGCGCGATCGTGGAGCGCCGCGCCGCGGCGGCCGCCGTCGTCGAGAAGCCGAGCGCCCCGCCGGCCGAGTGGGCTGCGGTCGCGGATCTGCGTCCCGATCCGGGCTTAGGGCAGCACTTGGATCGGCATCGGACGCTGATGGGAGGCGGCCTTCTGGCACTGCTGGAGGGTCCGGATACGGCGCACCTTCCCGATGCCGCGCTGCTGCGCGCCCCGACCGCCGCGGAGCTCGGCGGCGCGCTTCAGCGAGTGACGCCGGAGCAAGTCGGACAGCGCCGCCGGTCGGCTCGAAGCTTCGCCGAGTCCGAGCTGACCTACGACCGGGTCGCGGCGGCGCTCGAGGGCGAGCTGCTGCGCTGCCGCGATCGGCTGGACGCGGCCAGCCGCAGGTGGGAGCGCTTCGCCGAGCGCGAGGAGCGCCTGTGGCGGCGCCGGATCCTGCGCTGGACGCGGTCGCGGTTGATTACGCAGGGCTGGGCGGGAGAGGCGGTCGAGCTGGCGGCGCGGGAGCTGCTGCCGCCGGGGTTCTTCGGGCGTTGAGCGACAAACGGGCGGGGACGAGCCCCGCCCCTACAGAACGGCACGGGCGGGGACTAGCCCCGCCCCTACGGCGCTCCGTCATTCGGGCGCAAGTACAAAACAGACGGGCGGGGACCAGCCCCGCCCCTACACTACACGGGCGGGGGTGGATCCATTACGATAGAGGGCGTTATGCCGCTGTACGAGTTCGAATGCAGCCAGTGCCGGCATCGGTTCGAGCGGATCCTGCGCTTCAGCGAGCCGCTGCCGGAAGTCTGTCCGGAATGCGGCGGCACGCTCCACAAGCTGCCGTCGGCGCCGTCGTTCCAGTTCAAGGGCAGCGGGTGGTACGCCACCGACTACGCGCGCAAGTCCGGATCGCCGGACTCGGAATCCAAAACCGAGAAATCCGAGGCCGCGAGCAGCGAATCCAAGCCCTCGGAAAAGTCGGAAAAGTCGGAAAAGTCGGAAAAGAAGTCCGAGACCGCCTCCCCGGCCGCCAAGTCGAACGATTAGTTCTCTCTTGGCTCGGGCGCCCGCGGCCAGGGCGCCATCAGCACTTCGATCGCCTGGCGCAGATTGGAAAGCCCCAGGACCTCGATTCCCAGCGGCGCGCCGACCGCATTGACCCGCGGCACCACCGCGCGGCGAAAGCCAAGCGCGAGCGCCTCGCGCAGCCGGGCCTCGGCCTGGGCCACGCCGCGGAGCTCGCCGCCCAAGCCGACCTCGCCGAAGGTGACCACGTCGGGCTCGGGGGCGCGGCCTTGGAGCGACGAAGCGACCGCGGCGGCGATCGCCAGGTCGATGCCCGGCTCCTCGACCTCGAGCCCGCCGGCCAGATTCACGAACAGGTCCTGGGAGCCGAGGCGGACTCCGGCGCGCTTGTCCAGCACCGCGGCGAGCAGCGCCACGCGGTTGAAGTCGCAGCCGCCGACCACGCGCCGGCGCGCCCCGTCCTCGCTGCCGCCGGCGACCAGCGCCTGCACTTCGAGCAGCAGCGGCTGCGAGCCTTGCAAGGTGCAGGTCACGATCGATCCCGGCGCCGGCCGGCCGCGCTCGCCGAGCAGCAGCGCCGAAGGGTTCTGCACCGCGCGCAGCCCGTCCGAGTGCATGGTGAACACCGCCAGCTCGTTGGCCGGGCCGAAACGGTTCTTGGTCGCGCGCAGGATCCGCTGCAGATGGAAGCGATCGCCTTCGAACGCCAGCACCGTATCGACCGTATGCTCGAGCACCTTGGGCCCGGCCAGGCTGCCGTCCTTGGTGACGTGGCCGATGGCGAACACGGTGGCCTCGCGGGCCTTGCTGTAGCGCTGCAGCCGATGCGCGGCGTCGCGCACCTGGCTGATGGTGCCGGCCGGTGAACCGAGCGCCGGCGAGAACAGCGCCTGGATCGAGTCGACCACGATGGCGCGCGCCTGGAGCTCCTCGGCGGTCTCGAGGACCCGTTCGGTCAAGATCTCGCCGACCACCAGCATCGAGGACGCACCGAGGCCGAGCCGTTCGGCGCGCAGCTTGACCTGGACTTCGGATTCCTCGCCGCAGACGTAGAGCAGCGGCTTGAGCCGATCGGCCAGGCGGCCTGCGACCTGGAGCAGCAAGGTGGACTTGCCGATTCCGGGCGCGCCGCCGACCAGGACGAAGCTGCCCGGGACCACGCCGCCGCCGAGCACGCGATCGAACTCGCGGATGCCGCTGGAGATCCGCGGCGTCGATTCGGTTTGAACCTCCGCCAGCGGCCGCGCGGCGCGGCGCTTCTCTTCGCCGGGCCCGATACCGGGGGCGTTTTGCACCTCCTCGACCAGGCTGTCCCACGTGCCGCAGTCCGGGCAGCGGCCGAGCCACTTGGCGGCCTGATAGCCGCAGCTCTGACAGGCGAAAACGGTGCGGGCTTTAGCCACGTGTGAGTTAGATCAAATGGCGCGCCCGGCGAGGCTCGAACTCACGACCTCCAGATCCGGAGTCTGGCGCTCTATCCAACTGAGCTACGGGCGCGTCTGGCGGGGTGAGCGACGGGTTTCGAACCCGCGACCGCTGGAGCCACAGTCCAGTGCTCTACCAACTGAGCTACGCTCACCACGAAAAAGAGGCGAGAATAGTCTACGGCGGCCCACCAACCTGGTCAACTCGGACGGACGGGGGCGCCGGCCCAACCGGGTCCGGAAACGGCCAGACATGGGCAGGAAAGCGGGATAACTTGGAACGGTTGCAAGCGCTGATCCGGAAGGAGAACCTGCGCGCGATGACACGAATCGAAAGCGGTTTCAAACCGGTTGGGCTCTGGGCGGCGCTCGCGGCCCTGCTGGCCTGGTCGAGTCTCGGGTTGACGGAAGAGGCGGTGCCGTCGGACCAAAGCCGCCGCATCGCCCGCCAAGCGGTGACCGGCTACGCCGGCGCGGCGATCGATACGCTGGCCGACCTGGTCGGCTTCAAGACCGTTCATCAGGAAGGGGTCGAGAACGCGACGCATCCCGAGTTCGTGGCCATGAAAGCGTATCTGCGGACCAAGGCGGAGGAGCTCGGCTTCGATTTCGCCGACCATGGCGCGGTGATGCTGATCGGGCTGGGGCAGGCGGAGGCGCGGATCGGGGTGGTGACCCACGGCGACGTGCAGCCGGCCGAGGCCTCCAAGTGGGCCCGCGATCCGTTCAGCCTCGATCGCGACAGCGAGCCCGGCCGGCTGGTCGGCCGCGGCGCCGAAGACGACAAGGGACCCATGGCCTGCGCGCTCTACGCCATGAAGGCGCTGAAGGACAGCGGCGCGCCGCTCCAGCGCCGGATCGAATTGATCGTCGCGCTGACCGAAGAGTCGGACTGGGATCCGTTTCGAGCATTCCTGAAAAACTACGATCCGCCCGAGATCAACGTCGCGTTCGACGCCAACTATCCGGTGGTGGTGGCCGAAAAGGGCTGGGGCGACTTCCAACTGGCCCTGCCGCTCGAAGCGGATGCCCCGGCGGGAACCGCGGCCTATCTCGCCGAGCTCGACGGTGGGGCCTTTCTGTCGCAGGTTCCGGAAACCGCCCGCGCGCTGATTCGAAACGCGACCCCCGAGCTCGAAGCCGCGCTGCGCCAGGCGATCCAACAAGACAGCTCCGTGCGCTACGAGCTCCATCGCGACGGCGACCGGATCGAGCTCGCGGCGCGCGGAGTTTCGGCCCACTCGGCGGAGCCGTGGAACGGGCGCAACGCCATCACCCATCTGGCCGCGCTGCTGGGCCGCTTCGACTGGCCGGCGACCGCGTCGTCCCGAATGGTGCGCCTGATCAACGATCTGGTCGGCACCGGCGACTACGCCGAGCGCTTCGGCGAGCTGGCCTACGACCACCCGTTCATGGGCCGCCTGACCTTGACCTTGGCCCAGGTCGAACGGAAGGACGGCAAACTGGTCGCCGGCCTCAGCCTGCGCCGGCCGGCCGGACGCACGAAGGAGCAGGTCGAGCGCAGCATCGAGCGCGCGGTCGAGACATGGAAGCGCGACCGCGGGGTGGCGGACCTCGATCTGACCATGAGAATTCTCGAGCCGTACTTGCTGGAGGACTACGAGAAAACGCTGCACGTGCCGGTGCTGCTCTCCGTTTTTCGCCACTACACCGGCCTCCAAGACGCCCAGGCGATCTCGATGGGCGGCGGCACCAACGCGAGTCTCCTGCCGGGCGGCGTGAGCTTCGGGCCGGCGATGCCCGGCGCGGTTTACAGCGGCCACAG
>DASWHO010000120.1:0-5157 GCA_036398155.1 Acidobacteriota bacterium | reverse complement strand
CCTCTGGCAGCGCCAGTTCGGCGGGCGCGACGACGCGATCGGGCGGACCTTGACCCTCGACGGCGAGAAGTACGAAGTCCTCGGCGTGATGCCGCCTGAGTTCGTGTTCCCGCTCCAGGCGGCGCAGTTCTGGCTGCCGCTAGCGCTCGATCCCTGGCTCGAGCGCCGCGAGCTGGACGGGCCGCTCCTCGTGGTCGGGCGGCTCCAGCCCGGCGCCACTCGCGCGCAGGCCCAGAGTGAGCTCGACACGCTGATGGCCGCGCTGGCCAAAGAGTACCCGCAGGACAACGCCGGCAAAGGCGCCAACGTGGTGCCGCTGCGCGCGGCGCTGGTGTTTTTCTACGACATGATCCAGATCACCTTTGCCAGCCTGTTTCTGGCGGTCTGCTTTCTGCTGCTGATCGTATGCGCCAACTTGGGCAACCTGCTCTTGGCGCGAGCCAGCGGCCGGGCGCGCGAGGTCGCAATCCGCTCGGCGCTCGGCGGCGCCCGGAGCCGGATCATTCAGCAGCTCTTGACCGAGAGCGCGCTGCTCGCGCTCTTCGGCGGCGCGGCCGGCGCCCTGCTCGCCGGCTGGTCGGCCGGCCTGATCGGCGCCACGGTGCCCGAAGACATCTACCGGGTCGGCGAGGTCCGGGTCGATCTAGCGGCGCTGCTGTTCACGCTGGCGGTCTCTCTGGCCGCGTCGCTCCTGTTCGGCCTGGCGCCGGCGCTGCAAGCCGGCAAGACCAACCTCAGCGCGGCGCTCAAAGCCGGCGAGCGCGGCGCCGCCGGCGGCCGCGGCGGCGGGCGGCTGCGCGGCGCGCTGGTGGTGATCGAGGTGGCGCTGGCGATGGTGCTGCTGGCCGGCGCGGCGCTCACGGTGCAGTCGCTGCTGCGCCTGCAGCGCGCCGAGACCGGCTTCGATCCCGACCGCGTGCTCACCATGGAGCTGATCCTGCCGGAGTCGAAGTATCCCGGCGACACCGAAGAGAACCTGTTCTACGAGGAGACGCTGCGGCGGGTCCGCGCCCTCCCCGGCGTGGTCGCGGCCGCTCAGGTCTATCCGCTGCCGCTCAACTTCGAAAGCTTCTCGCTGGAGTTCCTGATCGAAGGTCGGGCGCCCGAAGCGCCGGGCCGCAACCTCAGCGCCGGCAACTTCTGGGTCACCACCGACTATTTCGAGACCCTGCGCATCCGGCTCCAGCGCGGCCGGGTCTTCAGCGCGCGCGACGACACGCAGGCCGCGCCGGTGGTGGTGATCAACCAGAAGCTGGCCGAGCGCTTCTGGCCCGGCGCCGATCCGATCGGCCGGGCGCTCCGGCTCGAGCCCGGCACCGAGGACGAGCGCCTCGCCACCGTGGTCGGGGTGGTCGCGGACAGCAAGCAGTTTCTGATGAACGAGGAGCCGCAGGCGCTGATCTATCTGCCGCAGCTCCAGGACTCGACCCGGCGCCGCTTCCTGGCACTGCGAACCGCGGCCGAGCCGCTGGCGCTGGCCGCCGCCGCGCGCCAGGCGATCTGGTCGGTCGACCGCGATCTGCCGATCACCGCGCTGCGTACCATGCACCAGGTGGTCGGCGAATCGCTGCTGCCGTGGAGCGGCGGCACCATCGGCCTCGCGGTCTTGGGCCTGGGCGCGCTGCTCTTGGCGGCGCTCGGCATCTACGGCGTGGTCGCGTACTCGGTGAGCCAGCGAACCCACGAGCTCGGGATTCGGATTGCGCTCGGCGCCGGGCGCCGCGACATTCTGAAGTTGGTCCTGCGCCAGGGCGCGATCCTGGCCGGGATCGGCGCGCTCCTGGGTCTCGTGGCCGCGGCCGGCCTGACCCGGCTGATCGAGGCGCTGCTCTACGGCGTCGGCGCGCTCGATCCGTGGACCTTCGTCGCGCTGCCGCTGACGCTGCTCGCGGTCGCCCTGCTCGCGAGCTACGTGCCGGCGCGCCGCGCCACCCGGGTCGACCCGATGATCGCCCTGCGCTACGAGTAGTGCCTGCCGCTGCCATAGGCCGAGCAGGCATGCGCCCGGGTGGCATGGGCGTGTGAAGCAAGCCCATGGTCGGGGTAGCCCAATAGAACTTCGACGCTCGTCCATGGGCGCGCTTCGCGTGCCCATGCCACCCGATGCATGAGCAACCCCACCCAACGAGCTCGGCGCGCGCCGTCTACGGCGGCAAGGCGGCCACCCGAGGCATAAGCCATCCTGCCCAGGGAGCTGGCTCGCATCTGGGCGCCGCCGGCTCTACAATAGCGCTTCGAACGAGGGAGGTCGTAGCGATGACTCGATCACGCACTGTTTCGGGGCTTGGGGGAGCGGCCGCGGCCGTCGCCGTCGTGGGGCTGATCGCGTGGGCCAGCCCGGCCCAGGCTCAAATGGGGCGCACCGACGGCAGCACCTTGTTTCGCAGCTACTGCGGCAGCTGCCACGGCGCCGGCGCCAAGGGCGACGGGCCGCTGGCCGAGCACCTGCGGGTCCGGCCTCCGGATCTGACCCAAATCGCGAAGAACAAGGGCGGCACGTTCCCGGCCGACGAAGTCCGGCAGACCATCGACGGACGCAAGCCGCTGCCGGGTCACGGCGGCGGCGACATGCCGGTGTGGGGCGAGGCCTTCAAGGAGTCCGGCACGGGACAAAGCGAAGCCGAGGTCCAGGAGCGGATCGACGCTCTGGTGCAGTACATCCAGTCGATTCAGGCGGAGTAGCCGGCCGCCCCGTTCATGCCCGCCCCACCTCGTCCGCCATGGCGGTGGATTCGACTCTGCGCTGCGCTCGCATTGGGCGCTTGGGGGGTCGAGCCGCGCGCGATCTTCGGGTCCGAAGCCGCCGCTCCCGATCGGGGCGCGCCGGAGCATTTGCGCCAGCTCGGGGAAGGTCTCGAGCCGGCGCCGAGCCTGGCGCCGCTCGCTTTTACGCCTTGCAGCGGCGGGCTGGCGGGCGCGTTTCCGTGCGATAAGGTCAATCTGCACGCCTTTTTTCCGCTCTCGACCTTCGGCGCCGGCTCGGCCAACGACAACTGGGGCTGGACCGATCCCGTGACCGGCAAGGAGTACGCTCTGGTCGGGCTCGACGACGGCACCGCCTTCGTCGATATCAGCAGTCCGTCGAGCCCGGTCTATCTCGGCAAGCTTCCAACCCACACCTTCGACTCGCTCTGGAGAGACATCAAGGTCTACAGCGACCACGCCTTCATCGTCAGCGAAGCGTTCAACCACGGGCTGCAGGTCTTCGACCTCACCCTGCTGCGGAACGTGCCCAGCCCGCCGGTGCTTTTCAGCGAAACCGCGTTCTACGGCGGCTTCGGCAGCGCCCACAACCTGGCGATCAACCAGCACAGCGGCTTCGCTTACGCGGTGCGCACCACGACCTGCTTCGGCGGGCTGCACCTGGTCGACATCCGCAGTCCGCTGGCGCCGGCGTTCGCCGGTTGCTACGGTGACGACGGCCGCACCCACGACGCGCAGTGCGTCGACTACCACGGGCCCGATCCCAACTACGCCGGCGCCGAGATCTGTTTCAACTCTAACGAAGACACCGTCACCCTGGTCGACGTCAGCAACAAGAGCGCTCCGGTCCAGATCGCACGGCTCGGCTACAGCGGGGTCAGTTACACCCATCAAGGTTGGTTGACCGAGGACCACCGCTTCTTCCTGGTCGACGATGAGCTCGACGAGCTGAACCTGGGCCACAACACCCGCACCCGAGTCTTCGACGTCACCGATCTGGACCAGCCCGAGCTGATCGGCTTCTTCGACGCGCCGGTCGGGGCCAGCGACCACAACCTCTACGTCAAGGGCCGCTACGTCTATCAGGCCAACTACAGGAGCGGCCTGCGGATCCTGAATCTGCTCGACCCGCCCAGCGCCAGCCTGCAGCAGGCGGGGTTCTTCGACACCTTCGTCGCCAGCAACGGTGCCGGCTTCGACGGGGCCTGGAACGCCTATCCGTTCTTCGACAGCGGGGTGGTGATCGTAAACAGCATCGGCGAGGGGCTGTTCATCGTCGCGCCCGATCTGCCGCCCGACTTCGTCGGCTTCACCATGGCGAGCTACCCCGCGCAGCGCGGCGCCTGCACCACCCAGACCGCGTCCTATCCGCTCGAGCTGGCCAAGCTCGGCGGCTACGGCGGCACCCAGGTCAGTCTGAGCACCGGCACGCTGCCGGCGGAGGTGGCGGCCTTCTTTTCCGCCAATCCGATCGGCCTGCCGGGCGGCGCCGATCTCGAGCTCGAGGTCGGGAGCGGCGCGGCACCG
This sequence comes from Acidobacteriota bacterium, assembly GCA_036398155.1. Lineage (GTDB taxonomy): Bacteria > Acidobacteriota > DASWHO01 > DASWHO01 > DASWHO01 > DASWHO01. Next base: position 927 of record DASWHO010000120.1, on the reverse strand, counting down.
GGCACCTATGCGATCGAGGTGACCGGTGTCGGCAACGACGGCGGCGCGACCGCGAACGACCTCGCGCTCGAGCTGCTGGTCGCGAACGCGCCGCCAGCGGCGCCGCTCCTGACCGAGCCGCACGAGGGCGCGCTCGACCAACCGATCGTGCTGCATTTCCACTGGGACGCCGCGGCCGGCGAGAGCTACCGCATCCAGGTCGACGACAACCCCGACTTCGCCGCGCCCGAGATCGACGCCGGCGATCTGGTGCGCGGCCACTACATCAACCACAAAAGCCCGCTGGCGCCGGCGCGGCGCTGGTACTGGCGCGTGCTGCCGTCGAGCGCCTGCGGCGCCGGCGCGCCCAGCGCGGTCTCCAGCTTCACCACCCGAGTCGACTACCAGGTGAGCGAGGACCAGCCGTTCAGTTTCATTCCGGGCACGACCGACACCGGCAACCACTGCAGCAACTGCAGCACCCCGGTCGTACTGCCCTTCGGCGTCGACTTCTACGGCGCCACGGTCACCAGCGCTTGGGTCACCAGCAACGGCAATCTGTTCTTCAGCCAGCCGCCGGCGCTGCAGCGCCATCCCGAGCCCGGCGCCAACGTCTGCCTGCCGATCACCAGCTTCGGCGACGTGGTGCTGGGCTACTGGGACGACCTCACCACCGCCGGCAGCGGCACCGGCATCTTCAGCGCCACGGTCGGCAGTGCTCCCAACCGCGTCTTCGTCATCGAGTATCGTAACCTGCGACGCCAGTCGAACTCCAGCGTGGTCGGCACCTGGGAGATCCTGCTGTATGAAAACCAGCGGCGGATCGCGCTCCAGTTCCAGAGCATGGCCGATCCCGGCCTCAGTGCGACCAGCGGGATCCAAAAAGGCGGCGGCGAGCTGTTCTTCGAGTACTCCTGCAACGCGCCGCTGCTGACCAATGGCAAGCGC
>DASWHO010000119.1:0-10382 GCA_036398155.1 Acidobacteriota bacterium | reverse complement strand
GTGGTGGAGCTGCTGGCCGGCTTCAAGCTGCTCGAGCTGGAGGGAGCGGGCAACTCGCTGCAAGCGATTCTGCAGACCTTGCACCTCTGGCTCCACCGCTCGCTCTCGAGCGCCGCGCTCAAACGCAACCTGTTTCGGGTCTCCAACCGCACGTTGATGCTCTGGGCCGGCCGCACCCGCGACCGCCTGCTGCCGCCGAACTTCACCGCGCTGGCCCAAAAGCCGCTATGAGCCTGGGGATTCAAAAGGGGTGGCATGGGTGGCCGAAGGCCGCCCATGGACGGCCTACGCAGCACCCAAAACCAGACCATCCTCTCGCGCGTTGCGCAGTCCATGGGCTTGCTGCGCACGCCCATGCCACCCGTATTGGCAATTCCTTGCGCGTGCCCATGCCACCCGATGCTGGCGCAGAAACCGTCATGAGCACACGGATTCAAAACCGGGTGGCATGGGCGTGCGCAGCAAGCCCATGGACGACGCAGCACGTAGGAGCAGAGGTGGTAGTCAAAGAGAGCTTGACCATGGGCGGCCTTCGGCCACCCATGCCACCCCGATCGGAAATGCATTGAATCGTGGCTGAATCGACAAGACTGCGACCCCAAGACCTCTATGACGAAGGCTATTTCCACGGCCGCAACTCCGGCTACCCCAGCGCCGGTTACGAGAGCGAGCATCCGTCGCGGGTCGAGTGGCTCGCCTTCCTCCGCACCGCCGGCGCGCAGGGCCCGCTGTTGGATCTGGCCTGCGCCTACGGCTATCACCTCGAAGAGGCGCGCGCGGCCGGGTTCGCACCCGCGTTCGGTTTCGACATCAGCGCTTACGCCCTGCGGCAGCGGCCCCAAAGTCGCGGCCGGGTGGCTCAGGCCGATGCGGCCGCGCTGCCGCTGCGGAGCGCATCGGTGCGCTGCGTGCTGTGCTTCGATTCTCTGGAGCACTTCCCCGCCGGCCGGATGGCTTTGGCCGAGGTCGCCCGGGTGCTCGAACCCGGAGGATTGTTTGCCGGCTCCACTCCGGATCCGCTGCGTTTCGAGGGCCACGAGGAGACTCATGTCTGCGAGCGGCCGCCCAGCGTATGGATCCGCTGGCTCGAAGAGCTCGGCTTCGAAGTCGCCTTCCGCTTCGCCGGCCGAGTGGCCTACAACTTCGAGTTCGTGGCCTGGAAGCCCGCGCCGGGGGCGCCGCGCCCGGCCGCGCTGGATCGGGTCGGCTGCGAGGTGCTCGGCCGCGGCGGCGACATTCTCGAGCTTCAAGGGCCGCTGCGGGCGGCGGTGCGCAGCGGCTTCGGCTACTTGCCCGATCAAGTGCGGCAGCGCAGCCTGATCGGCGAGCCGGGCGAGATCTATCTGCTCAATCCCGCAGCGGCTCCGCTGCGCGCCCAGGGACGCCTCCGCTATGCGGCCGCCGGGCCCGGCTCGTTCGAGCTGGTCTTCAACGGCCTGGTCTTGAATCGGACGCGGATCCAGGCATCGGGCGCGGGCGAGGTTGAAATTCCGGAGCTCTTGGTTCCCGAAGGGGGACACAGCCTGGTCGTGGTGCCGGCGATGGAGCAGCCGCTCCACGTGCGCGAAGTCAGCTTGACCAGCGAGCCCACCGCTCCCGAAGAGCTGGCGCTCAGCCTGCCGTTCGACCTCTATCAGCGCTACCGCCTGTGCCGTGACCTGCTCGACGCCAAACGCGGCGCCGCGCCGCTCGATCTGCTCGACGTCGGCGGCTACATCGGCGAGCGCGGGCATCTTGCCAGCGCCGCCGACTTCTTTCCCGGCGATCGCGTGGTCCCGCTCGACACCCGGCTCGCCGACCGGCCGGCCTTCGTGCGGCTCGAACAGACCGACTTGCCGTTCGCCGACCGGAGCTTCGACGCGGTGATCTCGCTCGACGTGCTGGAGCACGTGCCGCCGCCGCAGCGGGGCAGCTTCCAGCAGCAGCTGCTGCGGGTCTCACGCCGCCACGTTCTTTTGGGTGCGCCATTTGCGGACCCGTCGATCGAGGAGGCCGAACAGGTCGTGACCGCGTTTCTGGCCTCCAAGCTGGGGCTCAAGGCGCGCTTTCTCGAGGAGCACCATCAGGCCGGCCTGCCGGAGCTCGAAGAGGTGGCGGGCTTCTTCGAGAAACGCGGCTGCGCGGTCACCCTGCACCCCAGCTCGTACCTGCCGCGCTGGGTGTGGATGCAAATGATCTCGTTCTACCTGCCCAGCTTCGCGGACGCCCGACTGCTTTGGTCGGCGAGCCGGTACTACAACCGCTGCTTCTACGCCGCCGACCGCCGCGAACCTTGCTACCGTTACGTCCTCGAGATCGATCAGCGCGGCCCGGCCGGCATCACCCGCGCCGCGGGCCCGCCGGCGGGCGCCGCGGACCCGCCGCTCGGCATGGCCCAGTTGATCCTGCAACTGCTGGACTTCGAGCTGCTGGCCGATCGCGAACGGTCTCTCGACCGCGCCCAAGAGCGAATCCAGCAGCTCGCGCTGGCGCTGCGTGACCGGGAGCTGCGGGCCAAAGACCTGGAGCGCGAGAACGAGCGGCTGCAGCTGCTGGCGACTGGCCTCGACGCGCGCCTGCGCAACCACCTCGAGCGCAGCTTCAGCTACAAGGTCTACTTGGCGCTCAAGAAGCTGCTGCGTTTTCGGTGACCGCAGCGCCCAGCCCGGCGCCGCGCCGGCCGGCGGTCACGGTGATCGCGGTCAACTACAACGGGCGCGAGCTGATCGAGCCGCTGGGCCGCTCGCTGCTAGCGCAGGACTATCCCGAGACCGAGCTGGTGCTGGTCGACAACGGCTCCAGCGACGGCAGCGTGGAGCTGGCGCGGCGCAGCGTCCCCGCCCTGCGCCTGATCGAGCTGGGCCGCAACCTCGGGTTCGCCCGCGCCAACAACCTGGCGATCCGTGCGAGCACCGCCCCCTACGTCTGTCTGGTCAACACCGACGTCGTGCTCGAGCCCACGTTTCTGACCGCGCTGGTCGAGCGCGCCGAAAGCGATCCGAGCATCGCCGCCTGCGCCGCCAAGCTGCGGCTCGATCCGCAGCGCCAGGTGCTCAACGGCGTCGGCGGAGCGATGAACCGGATCGGCTGGAGCTGGGACCGCGGCATGTACGAAATCGATCGCGGCCAGCTCGACCGCAGCGAGGAAGTGCTGTTCGCCAGCGCCGGCGCCTGCCTCTACCGCCGCGCGGCGTTTCTGGAAGCCGGCGGCTTCGACGAGGCGTTCTTCATGTACCACGAGGACGTCGATCTCGGCTGGCGGCTCTGGCAGCTCGGCGGCCGCAGCGTGACCGCGCCGGCCGCGGTCGCCTATCACCGTTTCGGCGCCAGCAGCAGCAAGAGCGGCGATCTGCGCGAACGGCTCGGGGAGCGCAACAACATCCGCGCGCTGCTCAAGAACTACCCGGCCGGCCGCGCGGTCTCGAATCTCGGGCGCCTGCTGAGCCAGCCGCGCCCGCCGGCGCTGTGGTGGCGCCTGCTGCGCAGCGCGGGCTGGAATCTGGCACAGGCGCCATCGACCTGGCGCGAGCGCCGCCGGATCCAGGCGCGGCAGCGCAGCTCCGGGCGCCGGCCGCTCGAGCGCCTGATCCTCGACTCCGACGGCATGGCCACGATCGTACCGAGCTACCGGATTGCGCTGCTCGAAGATTTTCGCACCAGCGCCCCGCCGCGAGAGATCGTCATCGGACGCAACGAAAGCGGCGCGCTCGGCTACGGCTGGCATCCGGTCGAGCGCCTCGGAGGCGGCGCCCTGCGCTGGACCGCCTTCGAGGCCCAGCTGTTTCTGGCCAACCAGCCGGCCGGCCGCGCGCTCGAGCTCGAGTTGGTCGCGCCGCCGGCCGGCGGCGGATTCTCGCTCGCGCTGGCCGCCGGCGATAACTTATTGGCAACACACGAGATCGAATCAGGAACGGTTCCAAAGCTCGATTGTCCTCTACCCGGCGGCTGTGGTAGGATCCTCGACCTCCGCTTGCGGGTCGCTCCAACCTGGATCCCGCACCAGCGCTTCGACAACCGCGACTATAGGCGCCTCGGGATCGGCTTGCGCGCGGCTCGAATCCGTTCATGAAAACGCCTTTTGCGCTCAGCGTGGTGATCCCGACCCACAATCGCCGCGCCACACTGGAGCGCACGCTCGACGCGCTCTCGCGCCAGGTCGAGCTCGAAAGCGCGTTCGAAGTGATCGTGATCGACGACGCGTCCAGCGACGCGACCGCCGACTTTCTGCGCGGCTACTCGCGCAACGCGCATCCGTTCGCCTGGTCCTGGGAGCGGCAGGACAAGGCCGGTCAAGGGGTGGCGCGCAACCGCGGCTGCCAGCGCGCCCGCGGCGTTCGGGTGCTGTTTCTGGGCGACGACATCCTGCCGCACCAGCGACTGGTCGGCGAGCACCAGCGCGGCGCCGCCGGTCCTCAAGTGGCGGTGCTGGGCTACACCGATTGGCATCGCGAGGTGAAGCCGACCGCTTTCCGCCGCCTGCTCAACGAAGAGGGTCTGCAGTTCGGTTACGGTCTGCTGCAGGACGGCGCGGCCGCCGATTACCGCTTCTTCTACACCTCGAACCTGTCGCTGGATCGGCAGCGCCTGCTCGACGCCGGCGGATTCGATCCGGAGTTTTCCGGCTACGGCTGGGAAGACATCGAGCTGGGCTACCGTCTCTGCCGCGGCGGCCTCAAGATCGTCTACCGCCGCGCGGCGCTGGCCTACCATCTGCACGCGGTGACGCCGGCCGGGTTTCGTAAACGCCAGCGCGCTTCGGGACCGGCGGCGCTGCGATTCTTTCTCAAGCACCCGGTGCCGGAGGTCGAACGCGTCGTGCTGCTCGAGCGCGCCCTCCAGGCGGCTCCCGCCTCGGAGCGTTTCGAAGCGGCGCTCGAGCCGCTGGCGCTGCTGCTCGAACCGCTGGCCGGCCACAGCACGACCCGGGTTCTGAATCGGGCCATGGCGCGTCATTTCGTCGCCGGTGTGCGAGCGGCGCTGGAGCTGGAGTCGCGGCGCCGCGGTCTCGCTCCCGGCGAGCTGGTTCGGCAGGCCCGCGAATCCACTCCATGATTCACTTCGATGGGGATATCAAGGGCGAAGCCCTTGACTAGTTAAACCGTCATGCAGGGCGAAACGATGCCACTCAGAACTTTGCTCTGGGCGATGGCCGGCATGCAGCTGCTCTATCTGACCGGGCGCAGCGCCTTGCAGCCCGAGCGCGCATCGATCCACCTCGGGTTCGCGGCCCTGGTGATCGGCGCCGCGCTGCTGGTCCAGCTCGCGCCGGAGCGATGGTTGGACGCGGTCATCGCCGTGGTCCGGCGCGCCGGCATCTTTGCGCCGGCTGTTCTGCTGCTGGTCGCCGGTCTGGTCTACGCGTTGTTTCGCGGTACCGCGTTCGCGGACGAGGCCGCGGGCTTCGAGGTCGCGATCTTGGGGGCGAGCCAAGGGCTGGGAGCCATGCTGTCCCAATGGACCCAGCTACCGTGGGTCGGCAGCCAGCACCCCCCGCTGGTGCTGATCCTGCAGGCTTTGCTGCTCAAGCTCGCGGCGCCCCAGATCGTTTGGGCCCGCCTGGTCGGCTTGCTCTTTGGCTGCGGGGTAGTGGCTGCCACCGTGGCTTTGGGCCGGCGCTGGTACGGCTCCGAGGTCGCGCTGCTCGCCGCGCTGCTGCTGCTGTCGATTCGAATCTTCTTTCGCTCCAGCGCCTCGGGAAACCTCGACGTACCGCTCACCTTCTTTTTCATGCTGCTGCTGCTGGCGACCCAACCAGAGGATCCACCGCCAGGCCAGGTGGTGCTGGCGGGCGTCGCGCTCGGGCTTGGACTGCTAACCAAATACACGATGCTGCTGGCGGGGCCGGCGCTGGCGGCGGCCTGGCTCGCATCCGGCCAGCTGCTGCGGCGCCTACGCCGCGCGCAAACCTGGATGGCCGGGGGAATCGGACTGCTCGTGATCGCTCCGTGGCTGCTTTTTCTCTGGCGCTCCGGGTTCCTCGAGCAGCAAGCCGCGCGGGTCTCGGAGCATGCCGCGATCACCACGACCCACCGCTGGAGCGGCCTGCATTACACCTTCGACGATCTCGCGGTCCATTTTCCGGCCACGTTCGGCGGTCACCTGCTGCTGCTGGTGGTGCTTGGGTTGTGGCGGCTTTGGAGGCGGCGCGGGGAGCTGAACGCGGCGCGCTTCCATCTGGGCGCGATCGCCGGCTGGTCGGCGGTGCTGCTCGCGACCCACGCCGAGCCGCGCTATTTCCTGCCGCTGCATCCGCTGCTGGCGCTGGCCGCGGCGGGCGTGGTGGCCGCCTATCCGCCCGCGGGCCGGGGCCGAATCCTGATTCTGGCCGTCGCCCTGACCGCGATCTCGCTGGCGCTGGTGATCGCGAGCGGCGATCCGGTGCGCTGAATGCGCGATGCTTCCAGCCCGGTGCCCAAGGTCAGCGCGATCGTGCCGCTGTTCAACGACGCCGCGACCATCGCGGCGGCGCTCCGCAGCGTGCGCTGCCAGAACTACCCGGCCGATCGGCTCGAGCTGATCGCGGTCGACAGCGGCTCGAGCGACGCGAGTCCGGAGCTCGCGGCCGCCGCCGGGGCGCGGGTCGAGCACATCGACCGCCCGCTCAGCGGGCCGGCCGCGGCGCGCAACCGCGGCGCCGCGCTGGCCGGCGGCGACGTGCTATTGTTCGTCGACGCCGACGTCGAGCTGCTGCCGGATTGCCTGCGCCGGCTGGTCGCCGCCTTGACCGAAAGCGACTTCGCGGCGGCCGGGGCCGGACTGCAAAACGACCTCGGCGGCTTCTGGCAGCGCTGCGACAACTACGTCCACTTCCGCACGTACATCGCGCACGGCCGGCGCCGCGCGGTCGACCGCCTTTCGGGCTACGCGCTCGCGGTGCGGACCGAAGCGTTTCGCGCGGTGGGCGGCTTCGACGAGTCCGAAACCATCAGCGAGGACGCCGAGCTGTGCCTGCGGCTGCGCCGCCGCGGCCAGCGGATCGGCTTCGAGCCGCGCGCGCGCTGCCGCCATCGCACCCGCCGCGACCGTTTTTCGCGCCTGATCGAGCACAGCTACATCTGGGGCCAGCATTCGGTGCTCTACCGGCTGCGGCACGCCGGCCGGTTCCGCTTCCAGGTCTGGCTCTACCGCTGGCCCGGCGCTCTGCTCGCGGCCGCGCCGCTGCTGTCGCTGGCGGCGCTGCTGAAGGCGGCGGCGCTGGTTCGCGCCCCGGAGGAGCTGATCTACCTCCCGTTCTTCGTGCCGTGCCGCTTCGCTTGGCTTTTGGGCGCGGCGCGAACGCTGTGCCGCGGCCGCGAACCGCTGCCGGCTGACTACAGCCGCCGCGTGCCATGAAGGTCCTGGTCACCGGGGCGGCCGGATTCATCGGCCGCCATCTGATGCGCCGCTTGATCGACGCCGGCCACGAGACCGTCGCTCTGATCCTGCAGCCCGAGACGGCGGCGGCGCTGCCCGCGGAAACCTCCGAGGTGATCGTCTGCGACCTCGCCGAATCCAGCGCCGCGGTCGCGGCCGCCATTCCCGAGGGCTGTGACGCGGCGGTGCACCTGGCCGGCCGGCTCGGCGATTGGGGAGTTTCCGAGACGGCGCTGCTGCGCGCCAACCTCGAAACCACCCGCTGCCTGCTCGAGGCGCTGCCGCGGCGCGGGATTCGAAAGCTGCTGCACGCCAGCACACCCGGCGTGGTCGGCTTCAGCGGCGTCGCCGCCGAGGACGCACCGCTGGCGCCGCGCAGCCCGTACGAACGCAGCAAGGCGGAAGCGGAGCGGTTGGTGCTGGCGCACGGCCCCGAGCTCGGAATCGCGGTGTCGGTACTGCGCCCCGACTTCGTCTACGGACCCGGCGATCTGCGCCGGCTGGGGCTGCTGCGCGCCTGGAAGCGCGGCCTGTTCTTCTATGTCGCCGGCGGCCACAGCCTGATCCATCCGACCTTCGTCGGCGATGTGGCGGATGCTTTCGTCCGGGTGCTGGACTCGAGCCCGGAGCAGACCGTGATCAACATCGCGGGCCCGAGGCCGGTGACCTGGCGCGAGCTCGCGGAAACCGGCTGCGCGCTGCTCGGCGTGCGCCCGCCGCGCTGGTCGCTGCCGCGCCCGCTTGCGCGGGTTGCCGGACGGCTTTGCGAGCTGCTGTTCCCGCTGATCGGACGCGAGCCGCCGCTCACCGCCAATCGGATCGAGTTCATGAGCCGCGACCACGCTTCCAAGACCGAACGCGCCCGCGAGCTGCTCGGCTGGCAGGCCACGACCGATCTGCGCACCGGGCTGCGCCAGACGATCGACTGGGCCCGCACCGAGGGCCATCTCTAGCCTAGGCCGTTGTGCAGGTCATAACGAAAATCTCGTTCTCGTTGTTGGGCGGGAGCACGGGATCCCAGTCGGCCCCGGAGCGCGCATGGGTGGCATGGGCGTGCGCAGCAAGCCCATGGACCAGCCCACCTTCGTGCATGGCTCGTCCATGGGCGCCCTTCGGCCGCCCATGCCACCCCGTTCCGGACCCTTGAGGCGGCTTGAGGCGGATATCAAGGCGAAGCTCTTGGCTAGTAAGGTCCGCAATCACCTTCGTCGAAGGGCTCCCAGGGACGAGAAGTTGACTCCAGTGGCATGATTCGGAGTGCCGAAGGCATCCAGTGCTCCGTCGATCTGCATTCATCGACCTCGCTCTCGCGCTGGCTCTGGGCCTGCTGGCCGCGGCGCTACGGCCGCCGGATTGGGAGCTGGCCAAGGCGCTGGCACCGCGACCCGACGCACTCGAGTTCGCCGTTTCAGCGCTGAATCTCGCATCCGGAGACGGCTTCAACCTTCGGATCGGCGACCAGCGCCACCCGCCGCGCTACGAGGTCGGCTACCCGCTGCTGCTCGCCGGCTGGTACCGCGCCACCGGCATGAGGATTGAGAACGCGGCGGTCTTGAATCCGTTGCTTTCGATCCTGGGTATCGTGCTGTTCTTCGCGGCCTGCCGCCAGTGCTTTGGCCGCACTGCAGCGGTTCTGGCCCCGCTGCTGCTGGTGCTTTCGAGATTGCAGATCGAAACCGCGCGCCCGGTCATGTCCGAGAGTTTCTCGTTCCTGCTTGGCTGCGGGCTGCTCTGTGCCGCCGCGCAGCGGCGACTACCGGTTTGGCGCTGGCTGATCGCCGGCCTCCTGGCCGCCGCCCTGGGCGCGATCCGGCCGATCCAATGGCCGGGGATTGTGGCCGGAGCCGCGGTTCCGCTTGTGCTCGAGGCCCGGCGCCGCGCCTCATGGGCGTACGTGGCGGGAGCCGGTCTGCTGCTGGCGCCACTGCTGCTCGATCGCTGGGCGCGCTTGGGAGCGATCTGGGTCAGCGGCTATGCGTACTGGCTGCGGGATCAACCGCAGAGTTTCTCTCTCGACTACCTCCTGAGCACTCCCCAGGGGCCGGGCACGCTGAGCTTCTACACGAGCCGCTTCATCCAATGGGATTCGGCTTGGCCGTTCGCGGCCGTCGCGCTCGCCGCGATCGGCTGCTGGAGCGCGGCGCGGGCGCGATCCGCCGGCGCCACCGGCTGGTGGATCGGGGCCGCGGTGCTGGCGCTCCCGTGCGCCGGGTTCTCGCTCTACTTCTTTCTCGCCGAGCGCTATCTGGTGACGGCCTTGCCCTTTCTCGGCTGGAGCTGCGCAGCTGGCATCGATGCATGGATCAGGCGAGCCGGCGTGCGCCGCTGGACGGCCGCGGCGCTCGGCGCCGCGGCGATCGTCCAAGCCGGATGGTTTGCATTGCGGCTGCCGCCCCCGAGCGAGACCTCGATCTCCGGCGAGCTCGACGGCCTGCGAGCCGCGGCGCGGCGGGTTCAAGCCGGAGACGTATTGATCGTGGATACCTGCCTCGCGCTCGCGGCCTGGGAGGTTCCGCGGGCCGAGCTGGTCCTGCTGCGGCCGTGGGTGGACGAGCACTACACTCGGCTCGCCGTCCGCCGCATCGACGCTGGCGCCAGGATACGAGACGTGCTCGGCTTGGCTCCGACTCTCTTTGTCCGCGGACACGCTCCGTTTCGGCCTGCTTTCCGGCGGCTGGAGCACGCTTGGAGAAGCGACCGGACCGTGCTCCTGCTTCTGAGCGGCCGGCGCGACGAGCTGCGCCGGCTGATGCGTCTTCGAATCTGGGAGCTTCGGGGCCTCGAACGTGAGCCGCTTTGGGTTCTAGCCGAGGCTACTCCGAACGAGTAGTTGAGCCCCAATAGTCTCCACGTGCGTCTCCAATAGGGTGGCATGGGCGGCCGAAGGGCGCCCATGGACGAGCCACGCATACCAGCAACGTCGTCCATGGGCTTGCTGCGCACGCCCATGCCACCCATGCGCGCCTCTGCAGCCGACTGACACCGCTAGCCTCCGGCCAGAAACGAGAACAGCAGCTGCCCTCTAGCTGCCGATCTGCTGGTTCAGGAAA
>DASWHO010000118.1:0-15044 GCA_036398155.1 Acidobacteriota bacterium | reverse complement strand
GCCAGGTGCACCAGGATCCCGAAGACTCCACTGCGCCGCATAAACACTGCATTCTAACAAAACCGCGACCGGCCGGCCGCCGGCCGGCCGCCGGTCGGCCTCTGGATCCTCAGGGTCCTCTGGGTCGCGCCTGGGTGGCAGGGGCACGCGCAGCGCGCCCATGGCCGACCACACGCGTCATGCACAGCTCGACCATGGGCGGCCTTCGGCCACCCATGCCACCCGATTCCAGAATGGCGTCAACAGCGAGGAACACCGACCGCCTCGTGCCCTCGATCATGAAGGCGAGGCGCAGCTCACAAGCCCAGGACCAGCTTGATGCCATCCTCGATCTTCTGCATCAGGTTTGCTGGAATGGTTCCGATCTTCTCGACCAGACGGCGGCGGTCGGCGACCGTGAGTTGAGACACGTTCGCCACCGATGGTTTTTTCAGACCCGTATCTCTGGGACGGCACAGGACGTTGCCGGGGGCGCTGGCCCATTCCAGGGTCTTGGTAAGTGGAACAAGAAGAACCGTGCCAATATTGCTCTTGTTGAACGGGTCCGACTGGATGACCAGTGCGGGGCGGCGATACGCGGGCTCAGATCCGAACGGCTGACCGAAGTCTACCCACCAAAGCTCGCCGCGACGCATTCACCATTTCTCTCGGCGCCAGATCTCCAGCCCCGGGTTTTCCCAGCCACCATCCGCCTCCGGGCCGAGTCTGGCGACAGTCTCGTTCAGCCTGACGGTAATCTCGGCGCCGGAGTGGCGTCGCACATAAGCTTCCAGAGCTCGGGAATAGAGCTGGCTGCGCGGGACCTTTAGTCGCCGCGAAACCCGTTCGGCCGCTTGAAAGATCGGATCCGGGATCGAAACTGCGATCTTCATGAGCGGAGTATTACCCCGACATACCCCGCTCGTCAAGAGACTGGAAGCCGCCCACGCCGCCCGGAGGCGCCCCGGATGTCGGGGCTGTCGGGGCCGCCGACGTCAGATGGAAGTGTCCCCGAAACCCGGGTTAAGTAAACTGTCCCCGAAATACGAAATAAGACCACCCAGTTTGAGCCGTGGCCTATAATGAAGCGTACCGACCCACCGGAAGGCTCGTAAATGAAGCGGATCAGGGCGCTATTGGCCGGCGCGGCTGCTCTCGGCCTGGCGGTGTTGGTTTATTGGGGTGCGGCCCGCGCACTGCACGGGACCCCGACCTGCCAGGTTTGTTTCCGCCCGGTCCATCCGGGCCAGGAGTACACGGTCGTGCTGGCCGACGGCACCGAGGAGCACTGCTGCTGCCCGCGCTGCGGCCTGCATTTCCGGCTCCGCCGCTCCGGCCAGGTGCGCTCCGAGCTCGCCACCGATTACAAAAGCGGCGAGCGGATCGATCCGGCGTCGGCCCTGTTCGTCGAGGGCAGCGCGCTGATGACCTGCTGCGCGGCGGCGCCGATGAAGCGCGACGAGCCGCAAAAGGCGGTCGAGCTGATCTGGGACCGCTGCCTGCCGAGCCTGGTCGCGTTCGCCGCCCGCAGCGAGGCGCAGGATTTTCAGCGCCGCTACGGCGGGCGGATCGTGACCTACCCAGAGGCGCTCGAAAGCGTCCGCTCGCACTGAAGCAAATGCGGACTAGATGCGGCCGAAGGCGCGCTCCAGCGCGCGGTGGTCGAGGCGGAGCAGAATCGGGCGGCCGTGGGGACAGAACAGCGGTTGCTCGCAGTCGAGCAGATCCAAGAGCAGGCGGCGGATCTGATCGGGGGCGAGCGCCTGATTGGCTTTGACCGCGCCGCGGCAGGCCAGCGCCGCCGCGGCTTGCTCCTTCAGCGCTCCGCTGAAGCTGCCGCAGGCTCCATCCCCCGGCGCGGCCAGCAGCTCGACTACCGCCGCTTCGAGATCGAGGGCTTCGAAGCCCGGCGGCAGCGCGCGCACCAGCAGCGCGGCGGGGCCGAACGGCTCGACCTCGAGCCCGGCAGCCTGAAAGCCGTCGATCAGCTCGGCCAGCCGCGGCTTCTGCTCCGCGCGCAGCTCGATCACGCGCGGCACCAGCAGCGGCTGGGCCGCCGCCGGGCGGCGCGCCAGTTGCTCGAACAGGACCCGCTCGTGCGCGACGTGCTGGTCGACGATCAGAAGGCCCTCGGGGTCGGCAGCCAGAATATAGGTGTTGCGATAGGTACCCAGAATCACCAGATCGCCGCGCCCCAGCGGCAGCGCCCCTCCGGCCGGCTGGCGATAGAGCAGCGCCGCCAGATCTGGCAAGGTCGGGCCGGCTTCCCGCGACCAAGAACCAGGCCGGTACGCCGGCGCCGCTTCGCCGGCGGCGGCCGGCGCGCTCGAGAACGGGCCTTGCGGCGCGCTCAAGGACGGCCAGGCCGGTGCGGCCTGCAGCACGCCTCCGCCCCCGAGCGCGCCGCCGAGGCGCTCGCGCAGCGCCCGCTCCACCGCATCGTGGACTTCGTTGGACCGGCGGAAACGGACTTCGGCCTTGGCCGGATGCACGTTCGCGTCGACCTGATCGGCCGGCAGCTCCAAGAACAGCACCGCCACCGGATGGCTGCGCTCCGGCAGGTGGTCGCGGTAGGCTTGCGCCAGGGCGTGCAGCAGCACCCGATCGGAGACCGGCCGGCCGTTGACGAACAGGTGGACGTCGCCGCGGGTGCGGCGGACCAAGCCGGGGCGTGAGATCAGGCCGCGGATCGCGAGCGCCCCGCTGGTGCCATCGAGCTCCAGCAGCTCGCCCGCGAGCTCGGCGCCGAGCAGCCGGACCGCCCGCGCGGTCAAGGCCTCGCCGGCCGGCAGCTCCAGGACCGTCCGCCCCTCGTGCTCGAAGCGGAAGCGGGTCGAGAGCTGGGCCCACCCGAAGCGCGCCACGATCTCGGTGAGCCGCGCCAGCTCGGTCGGTTCGCTGCGCAGAAAACGCCGCCGCGCCGGCAGGTTGTAGAACAGATCGCGCACCTCGATTCGGGTCCCGACCGGCGCGCCGGCGCTTTCGACCTTGAGGATCCGGCCGCCTTCGATCCGCACGCGGGTGGCCTCCAATCCGGCGGCGGTCCGGGTGATCAGCTCGAGTCGACTGACCGCGGCGATGCTGCCGAGCGCCTCGCCGCGAAATCCGAAGGTGTGGATGCTGAGCAGATCGCGGGCGCTGGCGATCTTGCTGGTGGCGTGCTTTTCGAACGCCAGCAACGCGTCGTCGCGCTCCATCCCCTCGCCGTCGTCGGCCACCAGCAGGCGGCGCCGGCCGGCGCCCGCGGCCGCCAGCTCGATGCTGCGCCCGCCCGCGTCCAACGCGTTCTCGATCAGCTCTTTGGCGACGCTGGCCGGCCGTTCGACCACCTCGCCGGCCGCGATCTGGTGGGCTACCGCGTCGGGCAGAATCCGGATCTTGGCCATCGCCGACGCCGCGCGGCGGCCGCGCCGTCAGTCGGCCGCAAGGCCGAGCGCGCGCGCCCTTTTCTGCACGTCGCGAAAGCGAGGATCGAGCTTGAGCAGCTCGTTGAAGCTGCTCCGCGCTCCTTCGAGATCGCCGGCCTGCTCATAAGCGGTGCCCAGATAATAGAGCAGCCCCTGCACCTTCTCCGACGGGCTCTTGCGCTCCAAGCCGCGCCGAAACCATTCGATCGCCTTGCGCGGCTCGCCTTTGTTCATCCAGCACAACCCCAGCATCGAGCAGCCCTCCAAGAACAGCAGCGGATCCATCACCGCGATCTCGAATTCGCGGATCGCTTCGTCGTAGAGCGCCATCTCGCGATAGGCGAGGCCGAGATCGTAGTGGGTCTTGTGGTCCTCGGATCCGAGCTGAGCGTGGATCGAGCGCTGGAACTCCTCGAACAACTCCTGGACCTGTCGATCCTCCGCGCTCAGGCTCTCCGCGCCCGGCCGCGGCGCGGCGACCACTGCGGTCCAGCCTTGCGCGGCGGCCAGATCCTGCGCGCGGGCTTCGAGCTCGGCGAATCGGGCCGTGATCGCTCCGTCCTCTCCCTGCCCGCGCCGCATCGCATCCAGCAGGTCGCGCGCCTCGGCCACGAACCCGTTGTCGAGATAGAACTCCACGTCGCGCAGCCGATCGGTGTGGGTCCCCTGGTCCTCGGCGGCGCCGCTCTCGGGCCGGGCCGGCGCCGCGGCGCCGCTCGGCTCGAGCTCGAGCTTCTCGACCGCCGCCCGAGCGGCCTCCTGGACGTCATCGGTGAGCTGCGCCTCCATTTCGAGATCTCCGAAGATCACCGGATCGTCGAAGAACGCCCCCGCCTCCTCCACCAGCGCCGCCGGCGCGGCGCTGTAGGCGCGCGCGTTGGGGCCGGCGCCCAATCGCTCCAGAATCACGCCGGCCTCGCGCTCGTATTTTTCCTGCAGCTCGGCCTCGCCGAATTCCGCCAGCACGCGGGAGATCGCCAGATACTCGTCGGCGGCCTCGCGCTTCATGTCGCGCTGCAAATAAAGGTCGATCAATTGCTTGCGTACGTGGATGTCGGTCGGGTTTTCGCGAATCGTGTTGCGCAGCAGCTCGATCTCGTCGCCGCCGGCGCGCTCGAGCCGGGTGACCGGCGCGGTGAAGTCCAAGAGGTCGTAGGCTCCCGCTTCGATCCCAGCGGCGTCCGCCGCGGCATCCGCTGCGGGCTCGGCCGGCGGCGGCGGATCGGCCGCCGGCGGACTCGGTCGCTGCGGCCGATCTTGCGCCGGCGGCGGATCGAAAACCGAAGCCCATTCGGGGGGCTCGCTCGGTTCGCGCCGGATCGGGTCGGATCGGCCCCGCCGCAGCGCTTCGAGCGACTCGGTCAGATCGTCCGGCACGGCGCCTTGACCCGGCGGCGTGATCGCGAGCTCGGGCGGCGGCGCCAGACCGAGTGCTTCCGGCGCCTCAACCGGGCTCCAATCTTCCGGGCTCCAATCTTCCGGGCTGCGATCCTCAGCGATCCCGGCCCCGATCCGGGTCAGCTGGCGCAGGCGCGCCGCGTGCGCTTCGTTGGTCGGATCGAGCTCGACCAGATCGCGCAGCACTTCGCGCGCGCTGTCGATCCGCTGATGATGGAGATGGGCTTCCGCCAGCGCGCGCATCCGATCGAGGCGCTCGAACTCCTCCCCCAGCAGGGCGTGGATCTCGATCGTGTAGCTCAGCGCGCCGACATGGTGCGGGTCGTGATCGAGCAGCGCCTGCAGCAGCGACAACGCATCGGCGGCGGCGCCGGCCTGGATCAGACGCTCGCTGACCGGCTGGATGATCTCGTAATAGCGCTCGAGCTCCCCGCGCTCGAGCAGAAAGGCCCCCAAGGAGCGGGCCGCCGCGGCGCTGCGCGGATCGATTTTCAGGGCCTCGCGATAGCAGCGCTCGGCCTGGTCGACATCGTCGATCTGGAGGAAGACATCGCCGAGAAACAGCGCCGGCTCGACCTGCTCGGGACGGCAGCGCCGCTGCTCTTGCAGCAAGGCGATCGCCCGCTCGTGATCCTGGCGGCGCGCGTAGAGCTGGGCCAGCTCCGAAACCACCTCGAAGTTGTCGGGTTGCAGCTCGAGCGCCTGTTCCAGCGCCGCGCTCGCCTCTTCGAGCCGACCGCGCCCCAGATAGCCTTGCCCGAGCGCCAGATACTCCTGAAACGATTGCTGCAGCTGGTTCTCCTTGCGATACAGCTCGGCCAAGCGAATCCGGGTGGTGAAGTTCTCGGGATCGAGCTCGACCAGACGCTGGTAGATGTGGAGCATCTTGGGAACCTCGCCGGCCTCGCCGTGCAGCTTGGCCAACGAGAGCAGATGGGTCCGCGCCTCCAGTTGCAGGCCCTGCTTGAGGTAGAGATCGGCCAGCTTCTCGTGCAAACGCGGATCCATAGGGCTGAGCCGCTGCATTTTCTTGGTGATCGCGATGGCCTTGAGAAACAGCCCCTCGCGCTGATAGTGATCCGCCACCTGACCGAACATCTCGGCGGCGAGCCGAAACTGACCGCGGCGCGCATAAAGATCGCCGACGCAGTTGATGATGCCCCAATCCCTGGGGTTATCCTGGATCAGCTTCTCGTACTCGGTGATCGCAGCGTCCAGGCGACCCTGCTTGACCAGCTTTTCGGCCTTCTGAATGATTTTGGCCCGATTGACCAACGTCGCCATCGATCTCGCCCAGGCAGACTGCCCAGCAAAAAATCCAACCACTCCAGCCTACAGCTTTTTTGCTCCTGCGCCAACCGTAACCGGCCGGCCGGGCCGAGCTCCTCTGGGTCTCTTGGTGTCCGGGCCGTCGGGACCGCGGACGTGAGATGGAAGTGTCCCCGAAACCCGGGTTAAGTAAACTGTCCCCGAAATACCCCGAAATACCGAAATAGCCGGCGCGGCGGTCAGCTTTTCTCCTCCAGCCGCGCTTTCTTGCCGCGCAGACTGCGCAGGAAGTAGAGCTTGGAGCGCCGCACCTTGCCGTGGCGGACCACCTCGATGCGATCGATGCTGCGCCCGTGCAACGGAAAGATCCGCTCCACGCCGACGCCGTAGCTGATCTTGCGGACCGTAAACGAAGTCCGCAACCCCGCGTCGCGCCGGTTGATCACGGTGCCCTCGTAGACCTGAATGCGCTCTTTCTCACCTTCCTGGATCCGCAGGTGGACCTTGACCTGGTCGCCGGGCCCGAAGGCCGGCAGATCGCCTCGCAGGCTTTGCTGTTCGAATGCGTCCATCAATTTGCCGTTCATACGTCACTCTCCTGTCACAAATGTTGAGCTCGGCGCGCCGCCGTCGGGCCGGCTGACCAGCAAGTCCGGCCGCCGGGTGCGGGTGCGCTCGCTGCGCTGCTCGCGGCGCCAGCGCTCGATGCGAGCATGGTCGCCGGAAAGCAGGACCTCGGGAACCTTCCAGCCGCGGTAGGCCTCGGGGCGGGTGTATTGAGGATAGTCCAGCAGGCCCGCGGAGAAACAGTCCTCCAGCGACTCCGGGTCGCCCACCACCCCGGGCACCAAGCGCGCCACGCTCTCGACCACCACCAGCGCCGCCAGCTCGCCGCCGCCCAGCACGTAGTCCCCGATCGAAAGCTCTTCGTCGGCGAGGTGCTGGTGCACCCGCTCATCGACGCCTTCGTAGCGACCGCACAAAAGGATCAACCGGCCGGCGGCCGCGTAGCGCTTGGCCACTTCCTGGCGGTAGAGGCGCCCCGAGGGCGTGAGCAGCACCACCGGAGCCGGGCGCGGCTCCGGCGCCTGCAAGCGCTCGACCGCCTCGAACAGCGGCTCGGGCTTGAGCACCATGCCGGGTCCGCCGCCGTAGGGCCGATCATCGACCGTGCGATGGCGATCGTGGGTGAATTGGCGCAGATCGTGGATCCGCACCTGCACCAGACCGTCGGTCACGGCCTTGCCCAGCAGACCGGCGGAAAGCGGCCCGGCGAACAGGTCCGGAAAAATCGTGACGATGTCGAAGCGCACGGCGGCTCAGGCTCCCGCGCTCTCGGCCCGCGAAAGGTCCACCAAGCCGTCGGGGGTTTCCAGCTCGATGCGGCGCGCGCTCAAATCCAAGCGCCGCAAGAAGTCACGCACGAACGGGATCAGCAGCTCGCCGCGCGGTCCCATCACCACCAGCAGGTCGGCGCCGCCGGTCGGCTGCAGGCCGGTGACCCGGCCGATCGGCCCGCAGCGGCGGTCGACCACCTCGCAACCGATCAAATCGTCTTGATAGTAGACGCCCGGCGGCAGCGCCGCGCGCTCGGCGGCCGGCACGGTCAGATCGGCGCCGCGCAGCTGCTCGGCCTGATCGATGCTGTCGACCCCAGCAAAGCTGAGCCGGACCCGCCCCTGATGGGGGCGCGCCGCAACCAGCTCGAGCGCGCGCTCGCCGGCCCAGACCCGGCGCAGCTGCTCGAGCCGGGTCGGGTCGTGGCTCAGCAGCTCGGCCAAGACTTCGCCGTGGCGGCCGAACGGCCGTACCACCCGAGCGACGATCACACGATTCTCCACCGCCGGCTCCGCGTTACGACGGCTCGACGCTGCTGGATTGGGCCTGTTTGCGGGCGCGGCCGATCAGACTGCGCACGGTATCCGATGGAATCGCGCCGCGCTTGAGCCAGCGGTCCACCAGCGAGAGATCCAGCCGCACCGCGGCCGGCTCACGCTTGGGATCGTAGTAGCCGATCGTGTCGAGCAATTTGCCGGTCGCGGGGCGGCGCTGGTCGGCCACCACCACGCGGTAAAACGGTTTGCGGTTGGAACCCATGCGTTTGAGACGAATCGAAATCATGTGACGATCTCCGTGCCGGGGGACGCGAGCTCGGGCTCGGGCCGGCGGTTAGTGCAAGCGCGGGAGCGCCGCTCCGCGTTTGCCGGGTCTTTGCAGCCGCGCCATCAGCTGGCGCGCCGCTTGAAAATCCTTGAGCAGGCGGTTGATGTCGGAAACCGCGGTGCCGCTGCCGCGGGCGATCCGCTGCCGCCGGCTGCCGTCGAGCAGCCGCGGATTGCGGCGCTCCTGCGGGGTCATCGAGTTGAGGATCGCTTCGACCCGCTTGAGCCGCTGCTCGCCTTGGGTCATCAGCTCGGCCCGCTGCCCCAGCGCGCCGGCGCCGGGCAGCAGCTCGATCAGCTTGCCGAGCGGACCGAGCTTGGCCACCGCGCGGAGCTGGATGCGAAAGTCTTCCAGGTCCATTGAGCCGCGCCCGCGCTGCGCCGCTTGCGCGGCGGCGCGCAGCTCCTGCTGGTGGCCTTCGGCGGCGGTCTCGGCGCGCTCGATCAGCGCGAGCACGTCGCCCATCCCGAGCAGCCGCGACACCATCCGCGGCGGCTGGAACGGCTCGAGGTCCTCGGCCGCCTCGCCGATGCCGACGAAGTGGATCGGCACCCCCAGCGCCGCCCGCACCGAAAGGGCGCTGCCGCCCCGCGTGTCGCTGTCGAGCTTGGTCAGCACCACACCCGACAGCGGCAGCTGCGCGCCGAAGCCGGCTGCCGCGCGCAGCGCGTCTTGGCCGGCGGTGCTGTCGCACACGTACCAGCGCTCCCCGCCGCGGGCCGCCGCATCCACCCGCACCAGCTCTTCCATCAGCTCCGTATCGATATGGAGCCGCCCCGCGGTGTCGACCAGCAGCAGATCGAATCGCTCGCGCTCGGCTTGAGCGCGGGCCGCGGCCGCAATCCGCTCCGGCGCCGCCAGCGGATCCGCCGGATGGACCGCGGCGCCGGCGCGCCGGCCGACCAGCGCGAGCTGCTCGAGCGCCGCGGGCCGCCGCACATCGGTCGAAACCACCAGCACCCGCTGGCCGGCGGCCAGAAAACGGCGCGCGAGCTTGCCGCAGGTGGTGGTCTTGCCCGAGCCCTGCAGGCCGACCAACAGGAGCGTGAGCGGCCGGGCGCCTTGGAGCTGGAACGGCTTCTGATCCGACCCCAGTGTCTGGATCAGCTCCTCGCGCAGGATGCGGACCACGGCCTGCGCCGGCGAGAGGCTCTCGAGCACCTCGGCGCCCACCGCCCGGGCGCGGACCCGCTGGAGCAGCTCGCCGACCACCTTGAAATGGACATCGGCCTCGAGCAGAACCAGGCGCAGCTCGCGCATGGCGCCGTCCACAGCGGCGGCGTTGAGCAGCTCTTGGCGGCGCAGAGACGCAAAGACGTCCTGTAGACGCGCGCTGAGTTGATCGAACATGGCGGTGGTGCTCGGGCGATGCTGGCTGGAAGCGAGCCTAATCCCAAAACTCCTTATTTTATAGACGCTTCGGCCCCCGGGTCAAGACTTTCGGGGTGGCGGGTTGCAGGTCCAGCTCCTTTCCCCGCGGGAGCTCCAGGCACCCGCTGCCCAGATCCGCCGTTGCGGGGAGGAGCCTCGGCGGTCCGCCCCGCATACGGTTTGCATAGGCTGTGCAGCGGATGGCAAGAATAGAACCACCCCCACGATGTGCTGGGCGAGGGCTGCCAGAACTGCACGACCACAAGCTGCTGAACGACAGATTGGCAGTCTCTTGAGAGATGGCTGTCGCGTTCGACCCCTGCCTTCCAGAGACCAAGAGCCACCGTTCCGCCAGGAGGTCCCGCCATGATCCGCAAACAAGAGGCGCTCGACTACCACTCTCTCGGCCGCCGCGGCAAGATCGAGGTCGTCCCGACCAAATCCTGCGCCACCCAGCGCGATCTGTCGCTCGCCTATACCCCCGGGGTCGCGGAGCCGTGCCGCGAGATCCAGGCCCGGCCCGATGACGCGTACCTCTACACCGCCAAGGGCAATCTGGTCGCGGTGGTCAGCAACGGCACCGCCGTGCTCGGCCTCGGCGACATCGGCGCGCTGGCGGGTAAGCCGGTGATGGAAGGCAAGGGGGTGCTGTTCAAGCGCTTCGCCGACATCGATGTGTTCGACATCGAGCTCGCCACCCACGATCCCGAGCAGATCATTTCGACCGTCAGCCTGCTCGAGCCCACCTTCGGCGGCATCAACCTCGAAGACATCAAGGCCCCGGAGTGTTTCTTGATCGAGGAATCGCTCAAAAAGACCATGGGCATCCCGGTGTTTCACGACGACCAGCACGGCACCGCGATCATCAGCGGGGCGGCGCTGCTCAACGCGCTCGAGCTGGTCGGCAAACGGCTCGATCAGGTCCGGGTCGTGTTCAGCGGCGCCGGCGCCGCCGGCATCGCCTGCGCCCGCTTCTACGAGCTGCTCGGCGTGCGCCGCGAGAACATGCTGCTGGTCGACACCAAAGGCGTGGTGTTCAAGGGCCGCGCCGAGGGCATGAACCCCTACAAGGAATACTTCGCCGCCGCGACCCGGGCCCGCAGCTTGGCCGACGCCATGAAGGGCGCCGACGTGTTCTGCGGCGTCTCGGTCAAAGGGGTGGTGTCGCAAGACATGGTGCGTTCGATGGCCGACCAGCCGATTCTGTTCGCGATGGCCAATCCCGACCCCGAGATCACTTACGAAGACGCGGTCAGCGCGCGGTCCGACCTGATCATGGCCACCGGGCGCTCCGACTATCCCAACCAGGTCAACAACGTGCTCGGCTTCCCCTTCATCTTCCGCGGCGCGCTCGACGTGCGCGCCAGCGCGATCAACGACGAGATGAAGGTGGCGGCGGCTCATGCGCTCGCGACCTTGGCCAAGGAGGACGTTCCCGATTCGGTGATCCGAGCCTACGGCGGCCGGCGGATCGCGTTCGGGCGCGAGTACATCCTCCCCAAGCCGCTCGATCCGCGGGTGCTGCTGTGGGAGGCGCCGGCGGTGGCCAAGGCCGCGATCGACAGCGGCGTGGCGCGCACGCCGATCGCCGACTTCGAGGCTTACAAAGACGCGCTTGAAGCGCGGCTCGGCAAGGAGCGCGAGGTGATGCGCTTCTTCATCCACCGCGCCCAGCAGTCGCCGCGCCGGATCGTGTTCCCGGAAGGCGAAGAGGACTCGATTCTGCGCGCCGCTCAGATTCTGCTCGACGATCGCATCGCCCGGCCGATCCTGCTCGGCAGCCGCAGCTTCATCCGCCAGCGCATCGCCGAGCTCGGGCTCGACCTCGACGGGGTGGAGATCGTCAATCCCTCCAAGTCGCCGCGTTTCGTCGACTACGCCGAGAGCTACTTCACCATGCGCCAGCGCAAGGGCGTGACCCGGGCCGACGCCGAGCGCCAGGTCAAGACCCACAATCTGTTCGGTCTGATGATGGTCGAGCACGGCGACGCCGACGGCTTGATCTCCGGTCTGACCCAGCGCTATCCCGACACCGTGCGCCCCGCGCTGCAGATCATCGGCCAGAAGCCCGGCGTGAGCCGGATCGCCGGCCTCTACATGCTGGTGTTCAAGAACCAGACCCTGTTCATCGCCGACGCCACCGTCAATATCGAGCCCAGCGCCGAGGAGCTGGCCGGGATTGCGCTGCTGGTGGCCGAGAAGGTGCGCCAGTTCCACATCGAGCCGCGGGTCGCGATGCTCTCGTTCAGCAACTTCGGCAGCACCCGCCATCCGCTGGTCGATAAGGTGCGCCGCGCGGTGGAGCTGGTGCGCAGCCGCGATCCCCATCTGATGATCGACGGCGAAATGATGGCCGACACCGCAGTCACGCCCGACATCCTGGCGCGGCTGTTTCCGTTCAGCTCGTTGAAGGAAGCGGCCAACGTCCTGATCTGCCCCGATCTGAGCTCGGCCAACATCGCCTACAAGCTGCTGGCCCGGCTCGGCGGCGCGGTCGCGATCGGGCCGATCCTGGTCGGGATCCGCCGGCCCGTCTATCTGCTGGCGCCGGGCAGCGACGTCAGCGACATCGTCAACATCACGGCGATGGCGGTGTTCGAGTCGCAGCACAACGAAGAAGAGCAGCGCGGCGCGCGGCGGGCGCCCGCGGTCCAGGCCGGTTGAGCCGATGATGACAGACCTCCAAGCCGCTTTCGTCGAGCTGATCCGGCGCACTTCGACCGACCTTCCGGACGACGTCGAGCAGGCGCTGCGCGCGG
Organism: Acidobacteriota bacterium; assembly: GCA_036398155.1. Classification (GTDB taxonomy): domain Bacteria; phylum Acidobacteriota; class DASWHO01; order DASWHO01; family DASWHO01; genus DASWHO01. Next base: position 2,698 of record DASWHO010000118.1, on the reverse strand, counting down.
CGCGCGAGCGCGAGGCGCCGGGATCGGCCGCGCGCGGGGCGCTCGACACCATCCTGGAGAACGTTGCCCTGGCGCGCCGCGATTCGACCCCGATCTGCCAGGACACCGGCACCCCGATCTTCTTCGTGCGCCACCCGGAGGGCTGGAGCACCCGCGCTCTGCGCGAGCAGATCCGCAGCGCGGTCGCGGAGGCGACCGCGCGCGCCTTCCTGCGGCCCAACGCGGTCGACGCGATCAGCGGCAAGAACAGCGGCGACAACCTCGGCGACGACGAGTTTCCCACCATTCACTTCGAGGAGACCGGCGACCCCGACCTGACCGTCGACCTGATCCTCAAGGGCGGCGGCTGCGAAAACGTCGGCGCTCAGTACGCGCTGCCGCATGCCGCGCTCGGCGCCGGCCGGGATCTCGAAGGGGTGCGCCGGGCGGTGCTCGACGCGGTGCACCGCGCCCAGGGCAAGGGCTGCGCCCCGGGAATCCTCGGGGTGGCGGTCGGCGGCGACCGCGGCTCCTCGTTCCAGCGCTCCAAGAAAGAGCTGCTGCGGCCGCTGGGCCAGGCCCATCCCGACCCGCAGCTCGCCACCCTGGAGCGCAACCTCACCGACCAGGCCAACCAGCTCCGGATCGGTCCGATGGGATTCGGAGGGCGGAGCACGGTGCTGGGGGTTCAGCTGGCCGGCATGCATCGGCTGCCGGCCAGCTTTTTCGTCTCGGTCTCATACATGTGCTGGGCCCATCGCCGGCGCCGCATGGTGGTGCGCGGCGAGCGCGTCCTCTATCCGTAGCGCGGGGAGCGACTATGCGCGAGCTCACGATTCCGATCGAACCGGCGGCGATTCGCGCGCTCAAGGTCGGCGACCCGGTCCGCCTCTCGGGCCGGATGGTGACCGGCCGCGACGCCGCCCATAAGTGGCTGATCGAAACGTTCATTCACAAGACCCGCGTGCCGGAGCCGGCCGACCAAGAGGCCTACGCCGCGCTGCAGCCGCTGCTGCGCGGCGGGGCTATTTACCACTGCGGGCCGGTGGTCGCCGGGCTCGAAAGCCGCGCCTACCGCTTCGTCGCCGCCGGACCGACCACCAGCACCCGGGAAGAGCCTTACCAAGCCGAGGTGATGGATCACTTCGGCATCGCCGCGGTGATCGGCAAAGGCGGGATGGGGCCGAAGACGCTGCAGGCCTGCAGGCGGGTGCCCGCGGTCTACTTGCACGCCATCGGCGGAGCGGCCGCGCTGATCGCGCGCACGGTCGAGCGGGTGTTGGCGGTCTACAAGCTCGAGTTCGGCGTGCCCGAGGCCTTGTGGGTGATCGAGGTCCGCGACTTTCCGGCGGTGGTGACGATGGACGCGCACGGCGGCAGCCTGCACGCCGAGGTCGAAGCGCGCTCCAAGCAGGAGCTGGACCAGCTTCTCGCCCCTGCCTGAGCACCAAGTCTGCATTGGGTGGCATGGGCGGCCGAAGGGCGCCCATGGACGAGCTTTGCCAGGCGACCCAGGCCCCATCCCTTCTGCCGTGCAGGCCGCCGGCCGGGCGGCGAAACCGGCGGCTTACAATCAGGTCCGCGCGCGATGTCGCGAGCCAAGCAAGCGCTGTTCTACGCCGGCACGGCAGCGCTGGTGCTCGGCGCCGTCGAGCTGGCTTCGTTCCTTTTCGTCCGCCTGCGCGGCGAGCGGTTCACGTTCTTCGAGCCGGCCGGCTACACCATCGACCCGGCGGAGCTCCCCAACCTGCGCCGCGCCTTCGATCCGGAGCTCGGATGGCAGGAGCGCTACCCGACCGAGTTCGGCGAACGGCCCCGCCCAGCCGATTACCCGACCAGCCTGCTGGCGGCGTTCGGCGACTCGTACACCCACTGCGATCAGGTCGACGACGACGAAACCTGGCCCGCGTACCTCGCCGCCGCGATCGACCGCAACGTGTTCAACTTCGGCTCCGGCGGCTACGGCACCGATCAGGCCTATTTGCGGTTTCTGCGCGATTACCCGCGAGTTCGCACCCCATTGGTCAGCCTGGGGCTGATCCCCGAGAACATCAACCGGGTGGTGAGCGTCTACCGCAAGTTCTATTACCCCCGAACCGGCATCCCGGCGACCAAGCCGCGCTTCGTCCTCGAGCGGAGCGGGCTGCGCTTGATCGAGAATCCGATCCAAAGCAGCGCCGATTTGGACCGGCTGCGGGACCCCGGTTTCGTCGCGCGGCTGGGCCGATACGACCATTGGTACAACCCGGGCGGTCTGCCGCTGCGGGCTTTCCCGTTCAGCGCCATCTGGTTCAACCGCTGCTTCCGGCGCGAGCTGGTGGGACATCTGGAGCATTCGATCAGCGACATCGACCCGCAGCCGTGGGCCCAGCTCTGGCGCCAGCCGGATGCGCGGCGCCTGATGTTCGCGCTGCTGGACCGCTTCGAAGCCCAGGCCCGCAACTACGGAGCAATTCCGATCTTCGTGGTGCTGGCGCGAAAGTCGGAGGTGCGCTACCGCGTGGTCACCGGACGCCACCCGGAACAGCTCGCCACCCTGACCGCCTATCTGCGGCGCCGCGGCTACAACCTGTTCGACGCAGCCCAGGCGCTGGCGTCCGAAGCCGGCAGCCCCAAGCGGCTGGATCGTTTCTACAACAACCACCTCAGCGCACGCGGCAATCAGCTAGTCGCCGAGCACTTGCGGCGCTACTTGGATTCGCGCGGCTGGCTCGCGACG